>JBPCPA010000192.1:0-5713 GCA_050999655.1 Jatrophihabitans sp. | reverse complement strand
CGGCTGGTGACCGGGGCGCGCAACCTGGCCGGCGAGATCGGCCACCTGCCGGCAGTGCCCGACGGCGAGCTGTGCGCCTGCGGGCAGCACGGCTGTGTGGAGACCTACGCCAGCGCCTCGGCGCTACCCCGCCGCTACCTGGCCGCGACCGGCGCACAGCCGCCGGCCGCCGAGGGGGTGCGGGCCGAGGGGGTGCGGGCCGAGGGGGTGCGAGCCGAGGGGGTGCGGGCCGAACAGGTGCTCGCGCGCGCCGCGGCCGGTGACCCGGTGGCCCGGACGGTGTACGAGCAGGCCCTCACCGCACTGGCCCGGGCCATGATCAGCTACGTGCTGCTGCTGGACCCGGCGCTCGTGGTGATCGGCGGCGGGCTGTCGCTGGCCGGCGATCAGTTGCTGGTGCCGCTGGCCGACCGTATCCAGGCGGGCCTCAGCTGGCGCGCCGCGCCGAGGCTGGTCACCGCGCGCTTCGGCGCCGACTCCGGGCGGGTCGGCGCGGCGCTGGTCGGCTGGCGCGGTTATGACGCCGGCGGGTTAGCCTCAGCTGGATGAGGACAGCGCTACCGGCCACCGCTCGGGCGATCGCGGCCAACCTGGCCGGCGCCCTGATCGCGCTGGACTTCGACGGCACCCTGGCCCCGATCGTGGCCGACCCGCGGCAGGCTCGTCCGGTGCCCGGGGTGCTCGACTCCCTGGTTGCGCTGGCCCGGGCCGGCGTCCGGGTGGCGGTGGTGACCGGCCGGGACGCCCGCACCGTGCTGGAGCTGGGCGGGCTGTCGGTGATCCCCGGCCTGGTGGTCAGCGGCCTGCACGGCGCCGAGAGCTGGCAGGACGGGCAGCTGCGCACCATCGACGAGCCGGCCGGGCTGGCCGAGCTGCGGGCCAGCCTGCCGGACCTGCTGCCCGACGGGGTGTGGCTGGAGGACAAGCGGCTCTCGCTGGTGCTGCACACCCGCCGGGCCGGCGATCCGGACCGGGCGCTGGCCGAGCTGCAGGAGGCGATCCCCGAGCGGGTGGCCGCGGCCGGCCTGGAATCCCATCCGGGCAAGCTGGTGCTCGAGATCCGGATCCCGGGGCTGTCCAAGGCCACCGCGCTGAACCAGTTACTCGCGCAACCCACCACCGCCGCGCTGTTCGCCGGCGACGACCTCGGCGACCTGCCGGCGCTGGCCGCCCTGCGGAACTGGTCGAGCCAAACCGGCCGGCCGGCGTGCGGCATCGCCGTCGGCGAGGTCGAGCAACTGCGCGCGGCCGCCGAGCTAAACCTGGACTCACCGGTCGAACTGGCCCGGCTGCTGGCCGGGCTCCTCGACGCACAGCGTGCCGGTGACTCCGACAGCCACCTGGCAGACACCTGAGAACCGGACGGGTCCTGCTTGCCGGCCGCTTCTCAGGCTCTGTTTCGATAGGCCCATGACCGTGTCGAACCAGCCTGCCCCGGGACCGCCGCGCTCGGCTCCGAACCGCGGAGACGGACGGATCGTGGTCGACCACCTGACCAAGGTCTTCGGCACCCAGCGGGCGGTGGACAGCCTCAGCTTCACCGTCGAGCCCGGCTCGGTGACCGGCTTTCTTGGCCCGAACGGGGCCGGCAAGACCACCACGTTGCGAATGCTGTTGGGCCTGGTCGAACCGACCTCGGGCGCGGCCACCATCAACGGCGTGCGCTACCACGCGCTGAGCCGGCCGCTGCAGACCGTCGGCGCCGCGCTGGAGGCCTCCAGCTTTCACCCGGCCCACTCCGGCCTGCAGCATCTGCGGATCTACTGCGCGGCCGCCGGCCTGCCGGCCCGGCGGGCCAACGAGGTGCTCGAGTTGGTCGGGCTGACCGATGCGGCCAAGAAGAAGACCAAAGGCTACTCGATGGGCATGCGCCAGCGGCTCGGCCTGGCCGCCACCCTGCTGGGCGATCCGCAGGTGCTGATCCTGGACGAGCCGGCCAACGGCCTGGACCCCGAGGGCATCCGCTGGTTGCGTGGCTTCTTCCGGCACCTGGCCGGCGAGGGCCGCACCGTGCTGGTGTCCAGCCACCAGCTGGCCGAGATCCAGGAGGTGGCCGACCGGGCGGTGATCCTCAACCGCGGCAAGCTGGTCCGGGCCGGCACCATGGCCGAGCTGTCGGCCGGCACCTCGACCGCGGTGGTGCGTGGGCCGCAGCTGGGCCCGCTGCAGCAGGCGCTGGCCGCGACCGGCCTGACCGGCACCACCGAGAGCGACGGCTCGCTGCGGGTACGCACCGAGAACCTGCGCCAGATCGGCCAGCTGGCCTTTGCCAACAACGTGGAACTGCACGAGCTGAGCCTGGAGGAGTTCGACCTCGAACGACTGTTCTTCACTCTCACCGAGGGCGAGCATCGCGGTGCCAGCTTCGACGAACCGGGCACCGCGGCGGGCGGGGGGAACCAGCGATGATCGACCTGATCAAGTCCGAGGTCCTCAAGATCCGCAGCACCCAGGTGTGGTTCTGGATGGTGCTGCTGGCCGTGGGCTTCACCGCCCTGGGCACCATCGGCCCGATCGTGGACGGCGTGAACGCCCATCGGGACGGCAGCCCGGTCAACTACTACGACATCTTCACCCAGTCCCAGTCGGCTGCCATCGCGTTGCTGGTGCTCGGCCTGCTCGGGTTGACCACCGAGTTCCGCCACAAGACGATCACGCCCACCCTGCTGGCCACCCCGAACCGGTGGCGGCTGCTCACCGGCAAGGCCGCCTCCTACGGCATCTTCGCCATCGGCTACGCGATCATCTGCGTGATCGTGAACTTCGCGATGGCCATCATCTGGCTCTCGGCCGAGAGCGTGCCGCTGCAATTCGGGCACGGCATTCCAGCCGGCGTGCTCAAGGCCTTTCTCTCGCTGGTGCTCACCGGCCTGTTCGGCCTGGGCCTCGGCGCGCTGATCCGCAACCAGGCCGCATCGATGGTGTTCGGGATCGTCTACTTCTTCATCCTGGACAGCCTGCTCAACTTCGTCCCCTGGGTGCGCAAGGGCTATGCCTACACCCCGGGCGGCGCGATCAAGGCCTTCACCTCCAACGGCCACGTCGACAACATGCCCGACGACGTGCACCTGCTGGCGCCGGTGGTGGGCGGCCTGGTCTTCCTGCTGTGGGCGCTGGCACTGCTGTTCGCCGGTGGCCAGCTGAGCCTGCGCCGCGACATCAGCTGACCGCTACTCTCACCGTGGCCGGCCCGCCGGGCAGCTTGTGAGCAACCGCACCGATTTTTGGGCACCGTTCCTGGTTCGGCGCTGCGTGCGGGGTGCTGGCACGCGTAGGCTGGTAGACCGGGTCGCGGCCGTAGACGGTGGCGAGAGTCGCGTCGTACCGGAGCGCCCAGCAAGCTCAGGCACTCTGTGAAGAAGGTGGCCCGTAACGTGACCGCGCAGTCCTCGACTGGCAGTGAAGCATCGGCAAGCGAGCCCGATTTCGGGGCCAACGAATGGCTGGTCGAGGAGATGTACGAGCGCTACCTCGCCGATCCGAACGCGGTGGACGCCGCTTGGCATGACTTCTTCGACGACTACCGGCCGACCGGGCGCCCGACCGAGCCGGCGGCCGCCAGCAATAGCCCCACCAGCAATAGCCCCACCAGCAAACGCACCACCAGCAACGGCGCCGCCAGCAACGGCAACGCCCCGTCGCCGGCCAGCACCAGCCCGACCGGCACCAGCCCGACCGGCACCAGCCCGGCAGACGGGCCGGCTGGCACCGCTGGACCCGCGCCGAAGGCGCCCGCGGATCAGCCCACCCCCGCTCCCGTCCGGCCCGGTGCCCCAGCCCAGCAGCCCACCAGCCCGCAGCCCGCTGCCCGACCGGCCACTGCCGCGCAACCGTCCGGCCGGCCGGCCTGGACCACCCCGACCGTGGCGCCGACAGCCGCTGCCGAGGCGGCGATCACCGTGCTGCGTGGCGCGCCGGCCAAGGTGGTCACCAACATGCAGGCGTCGCTGGAGATTCCGACCGCGACCAGCGTCCGGGCGGTACCGGCCAAGCTGCTGGCCGACAACAGGATCATCATCAACAACCACCTGCGGCGTGCCCGGGGCGGCAAGATCAGCTTCACCCATCTGATCGGCTACGCGGTGGTGCGCGCCCTGCGGGACTTCCCCGAGATGAACAACTCCTTCGCCCTGACCGCCGAGGGCAAGCCGGCGATGGTGCGGCCCGAGCACGTCAACTTCGGGCTGGCCATCGACCTGCCCGGCAAGGACGGCGGCCGCTCGCTGGTGGTTGCGGCCATCAAGTCCGCCGAGCAGATGGACTTCGCGTCCTTCTGGAACGCCTACGAAGACATCATCCGGCGCGCCCGGGCCGGCAAGCTGACCGCCGACGACTTCGCCGGCTCGACGATCAGCCTGACCAACCCGGGCACCATCGGCACCAACCACTCGGTGCCGCGGCTGATGCAGGGGCAGGGCACCATCATCGGCGTCGGCGCGATGGAGTACCCCGCCGAGTTCAGCGGCATGCACCCCGATGCCCTTGCCGACATGGGCATCTCGCGAACCATGACGCTGACCTCGACCTATGACCACCGGATCATCCAGGGCGCCCAGTCCGGGGAGTTCCTGCGCCGGGTGCACCAGTTGCTGCTGGGCGAGGACACCTTCTACTACGACATCTTCGCCGCGCTGCGAATCCCGTACGAGCCGGTGGTCTGGCTGACCGATCGGGAGTTCAGTCACGAGGGGCAGATCGACAAGACCTCCCGGGTCATCGAGCTGATCAACGCCTACCGCACCTCGGGCCACCTGATGGCCGACACCGACCCGCTGGAATTCAAGATCCGCAACCACCCGGACCTCGATATCACCAAGCACGGCCTGACCCTGTGGGACCTGGACCGGGAGTTCCCGGTCGGCGGCTTCGCCGGCCAGAAGCTGATGAAGCTGCGCGACATCCTCGGTGTGCTGCGCGACGCCTACTGCCGGCGGGTCGGTGTGGAGTACATGCACATCATCGATCCGGAGGAACGGGCCTGGATCCAGCAGAACATCGAGGTGAAGAACGACGCCCCGACCCGCGAGCAGCAGAAGCACATCCTGTCCCGGCTGAACGTCGCCGAGGCCTTCGAGACGTTCCTGCAAACCAAGTACGTCGGGCAAAAACGCTTCAGCCTCGAAGGCGGCGAGACCGTGATCGCGCTGCTGGACGCGGTACTCGCGGCCGCGTCCGCCGCCGAACTCGACGAGGTCGTGATCGGCATGCCACACCGCGGCCGGCTCAACGTGCTGGCCAACATCGTCGGCAAGCCGTACGCCAAGATCTTCAACGAGTTCGAGGGCAACATCGACCCCGGCACCGCGCAGGGCTCCGGCGACGTCAAGTACCACCTGGGCGCGCACGGCACCTACGTCGGGCCGGACGGCACCGCCATCGCGGTGGAGCTGACCGCCAACCCGTCGCACCTGGAGGCGGTCAACCCGGTGCTGGAGGGAATCGTCCGCGCGAAGCAGGACATTCTCAACAAGGGCGAGGACGGCTTCACCGTCCTGCCGCTGCTGATGCACGGTGACGCGGCCTTCGCCGGGCAGGGTGTGGTGGCCGAGACGCTGAACCTGTCGCAGCTGCGCGGTTACCGCACCGGTGGCACCGTGCACGTGGTGGTCAACAACCAGGTCGGCTTCACCACCTCGCCCGCCCAGTCGCGGTCGAGCCTGTACTGCACCCACACCCCCCCCATGACCTCTCCCCCCCCCCCCCCCCCCCCCCC
>JBPCPA010000187.1:0-9066 GCA_050999655.1 Jatrophihabitans sp. | reverse complement strand
ATGCTGTGGGTCGACCGGGTGGAAAAAAAGGACACAACCCACCCTTCCTGGATGCCTGCCGAACCCCCCGGCCCGCCCCTGGCCCGTCCGACCCTTGCCGGCTCCAGCGCCGGCCGGCTCCGGCCGCTGTTGCGCCGGCTACTGCTGGGAAAGGGGTGGCTGTGCAGGTGCGTCCGGTCAGGAATACCGTTCGATGATCGAGGCATCGGCCAATCGGGACAGCGCCTCACGGATAGTCCGGGCCCGGGAGTCGCCGACCCCCTCGACGTTCTGCAGCTCGTCCACGGTCGCGGCCAGCACCTTCTGCAGGCTGCCGAAGTGCTCCACGATCCGGGTCATCACCAGGTTCGGCAGCCGGGGCACCCGCGACAGCAGCCGGTAACCGCGCGGGCTGACCGGCCCGTCCAGGGTCTCCGGTGCGGCCGGATAGCCGAGCGCCTTGGCCACGTTGGTCAAATCCAGCAACTCGGCCGAAGACAGCAGGCTGAGGTCGTCCAGGGCGTTGTCCACCGTCCGGTTGCGCCGGCTGGCCGGCAGGTAGTCCCGGGCGATCAGTTCGCGGTCGGAATGCACGCCGGCCATCAGCTCCTCCAGCTGCATCGACAGCAGCCGGCCGTCGGTGCCGAGTTCGGCGCCGTAGCCAGAGATCTCCTCAGCGATCCGGCTGACCATCTCCAGCCGCTGGGACACCGAGGCGGCGTCGCGGACGGTAACGAGGTCCTCGATCTCCAGGGCGGCCAGCGTCTGGGAGACCTCGTCGAGGCGGGACTTGTAGCGCTCCAGGGTGGCCACCGCCTGGTTGGCCCGTGACAGCAGCGAGGTGGAGTTCTCCAGCACGTGGCGACGGCTGCCCAGGTACAGGCTGATGATCTTCATCGACTGCGATACCGAGATGACCGGGTAGCCGGTCTGCTGGGCCACCCGCTGGGCGGTACGGTGCCGGGTGCCCGATTCCTCGGTGGGGATTGCCGGATCGGGCATCAGATGGGTCGCGGCCCGGATGATCCGGGAACCGTCGGTGGTCAGCACCACCGCGCCGTCCATCTTGGCCAGCTCGCGCAGCCGGGTTGCGGCGAACTCGACGTCCAGCGGAAAGCCGCCGGTACACAGCGCCTCGACCACCTTGTCGTAGCCGAGCACCACCAACGCGCCGGTGTTGCCGCGCAGGATCCGCTCCAGGCCGTCCCGCAGATCGGTACCCGGCGCCAGGGAGGCCAGCACCGACCGCAGCGCCTCATCGCGATCGCTGACGGCCACGATGGCTACTTCCTAACTGGTTCGATCCGGCACCCGACGGCTGACAGTGTATGAGCAACCGGTCGCGAGCCGGCGACAGCTGCCCAGCGATGCGATTACCCCGATGATCCTGCCGCATGTCAGCCGCTCCGGTTGAGCTGCGTCAGAAACTCCCAGGCCTTGGCCACCGTCGCGACCTCGAGCACCTTCATACCGGACACCTGCGACCAGTCCGAGCCGGCCGGCACCAGCGCCTTGCGAAACCCCAGCCGGCCGGCTTCGGACAACCGCCGCTGGACGCTGCCCACCCGGCGGATGTCACCGGACAGCGACACCTCGCCGATCGCACACAGGGTGCTGGGCAGGGCGATGTCGCTGGCGGCCGAGGCGATGGCCAGCAGGATTGCCAGGTCCACCGACGGTTCGGTGATCTTGATGCCACCCACGCTGGCCGCGTAGACATCGCGGTCGGCCAGTTGGATCCCGGCGTGGCGCGACAGCACCGCCAGCAGCATGTTGGCCCGCGAGGTGTCCAGGTCGGTGAACGAGCGGCGGGTCGAGCCACCGTTGCCGTAGTTGGCCGATACCAGTGCCTGCACCTCCGACAGCAGCGGCCGGCGGCCGGTCACCGTCACCGTGACGCAGGTGCCGGGTACCGCGATGTCCCGGCTGGTGACGAACAGCCCGGACGGATCGGGCAGCTCGTCGATGCCTTCCTCGTGCATCTCGAAGCAGCCGACCTCGTCGGTGGCCCCGTAGCGGTTCTTGATCGATCGCAACAGGCGCAGCGAGGAATGCCGGTCGCCCTCGAAGTAGAGCACCACGTCGACCAGGTGTTCCAGGGCCCGCGGCCCGGCGATCGAGCCGTCCTTGGTGACGTGGCCGACCAGCACGGTGGCGATGCCCCGCTCCTTGGCCACCGCGCTGATCGCGGCGGTCACCGCCCTGATCTGGGGCACCCCGCCGACGACCCCGTCCACCCCGGACGAGGCGATCGTCTGGATCGAGTCGAGGATCAGCAGACCGGGTTTGACCTCGTCCAGATGTGACAGCACCGCGCCCAGGTCGTTCTCGGCGGCCAGGAACAGCTCGGCGTGCATGGTGTGGGTCCGTTCGGCCCGGGCCCGGACCTGGGAGGTGGATTCCTCGCCGGTGATCAGCAGCGCGGGCGAGCCGCCGGACTGGGCGAACTTCTGCCCGACCTCCAGCAGCAGGGTGGACTTGCCGATGCCGGGTTCGCCGGCCAGCAGCAACACCGCACCTGGCACCAGGCCACCGCCGAGCACCCGATCCAGCTCGGCGATGCCGGTCGGCACCGCGCGGGCGACCGAGGCGTCCTGCCGGCTGATCGGCAGCGCGGCGTTGCGCGGAGTGACCGGCGCCGGCAGGGCGAGCGCGGCGGCCCGCACCCCCTCTTCGGCCATCGTTCCCCAGGCCTGGCATTCCGGGCAGCGGCCCACCCACCGGATCGCGGTCATGCCGCACTCGGTGCAGGCGTAGGACGTGACCGGCCGACGCGGTTGCTTGCCGGTGCCGGCGGTTGGATTCACCGCTCAGACGTTACCGGGACGCGGCGACAACTCCTGGCCGCCGAGCAGCGGCAGGGGTCGGTTGCGGGTTCGGTTGCGGGTGCGGGTGCGGGCTCAGTCGGCCGGCGAGGTGGCCACGCCGACGATCGGCGCACTCGGCGGGGTGCTGTCCAACTTCACCGGCAGGTTCACCGTCACCGAGGCGCCGTTGGCGAAGGTGAAGGTGACCGGCACCGTCTGGGCCGGGAACAGCGCGGCGGTCAGCCCGGTCAGGCTGATGTTCGGGCCGAGCACGTCGAAGCCGACCTGGACGTTCTCGCCGGCCGGCAGCTGGATCGGCTGGTTGACCGGCGCCGGGATCGGCGAGCCGGTGGCCGACGGCTCGGCACTGGAGGAGTCACTAGCGGAAGCACTGGAGGAGGGACTGTCCGACGGGGACGGGCTGGTTGACCCGGCCGCGGAGCTGTTCGCGACCTGGGGCACCCCGACGTTGCTCACCTGGGCGCTACCGGCGGCGGGGCTGCTGACCGAGACCAGCTGGGTGGCCTGGGCGGAGTTGTTGATCAGCACCAGTTGCAACTGGGCGGTGCCGCCCTTGGCGTAGCTGGTCCCGTTGTCCGGAGCGAGGAGGCCGGCAGCCCGCACTGCGATGTCTCCGGCCGCGGCGGAGGCCCCGTCGATCGGCGGAGCCTGCCCCACCGTCTGGGTGTGCTGACCCGCTGCGCAGCCGGTCAGCAGCAGGGCGGTCGCGGCACTGCCGGCGATGATCGCGCCGAGCCGGCGGATCGGGCCCGGACCACCGGACAACTGCTTGAGCACCGTTACTCCTCCAGCCGCTTCGCTGCACGCTGTTTCGCGCTCAGGCGTTCGCCGACATCGGCTGGTGTCGCCGACGGCGATAGCCTAGCGATCCGCTGTTGGCCGGGCGCGGACAGGGTGGTCGCGGCTGGCCCGGTGGGCCGTCCGGCGCGGTCGTCCGGTGCGGTCATTGGTTTGCTGTGCATCGAGGGTCTGCCGGGCCGGTGATAGCACATACACCGGTGAGCTGTTGAGGATCTTCGAGCTGGGCGTGTCGTCGCCACGTGTTACCCTGGTAGGTACCGGAAGGGGTTGCCTCTATGACTTTTGAGGTCGGCGAGACCGTTGTTTATCCGCATCATGGCGCTGCCAAAATCGAGGCAATCGAGACGCGAACCATCAAGGGCGAAGACCGAATTTATCTGGTTCTGAAGGTACAGCAAGGCGATCTGACCGTTCGGGTTCCTGCCGACAACGCCGAGATCGTGGGTGTGCGTGACGTGGTCGGCCAAGATGGCCTGGACCGGGTGTTCGAAGTCTTGCGCGCGCCGCACACCGAGGAGCCGACCAACTGGTCGCGCCGGTACAAGGCCAACGGCGAGAAGCTCGCTTCCGGCGATGTGAACAAGGTGGCCGAGGTCGTGCGTGATCTGTGGCGTCGCGAGCGCGATCGGGGCCTGTCGGCCGGCGAGAAGCGCATGCTCGCCAAGGCTCGTCAGATTCTGGTGAGTGAGCTCGCGCTGGCCGAAGGCACCAATGAAGACAAGGCAGAACTTGTTCTGGACGAGGTTCTTGCCGAGGCCGTCGCCTAATCCCGGCCATCAGCACGCGGCGCCCGAGATTTCTCGGGCGCTTTTGTGCGCTAGCGTGCGGGCTATGAGGGTGGCTGCGGTGCTGGTCGCCGCCGGTGCTGGTGAGCGATTGGGCGCTGGCCTACCGAAGGCCCTGGTGTCGTTGCGCGATCGAACGATTCTCGATTGGTCAGTGCGCGCGTTCGCAGCTCACCCGCAGGTCGACTCGCTGGTGGTGGTTGCCCCGGCGGCAGCCGTGGACGCCGTCGCAACCGCCATGCCGGCCGGCACCACGGTGGTGCCCGGCGGCACCAGCCGGCAACAGTCGGTTCGCCGTGGCCTGGCCGCAATCGGCGAGGACATCGAGTTCGTGCTGGTGCACGATGCCGCCCGACCGCTGGTTCCCGAGGCCGTGATCAGCGCGGTGATTGCGGCGCTGGCCGGCGGCGCCGATGCGGTGATCCCGGTGTTGCCGGTCATCGACACCATCAAGCGGGTGACCGAGGACGGCCTGGTCCGCAACGGAGTCGACCGGACGGACCTGCGCCGGGTGCAGACGCCGCAGGGCTTTCGGCTGGCGCTGCTGCGTGCCGCGCACGAGGCCGATCCGCCGGCTGAACCGGGCCCGATCACCGACGACGCCGGCCTGCTCGAAGCGCTCGGCGTTGCGGTGGCCACGGTGCCCGGCGACGAGGCTGCCTTCAAGATCACCACCTCGCACGAGCTGTTGCTGGCAGAGCTGTTGCTGGCCCGATGAGCGAGCTGCCACGGACCGGCATCGGGGTGGACGTGCACCCGATCGAGCCCGGTCGCGCGTGCTGGCTGGCCGGCCTGTTCTGGCCGGACGAGGCCGGCTGCGCAGGCCATTCCGACGGTGACGTGGTCTGCCATGCCGCCTGCGACGCGCTGCTGTCGGCGGCCGGCCTCGGCGATCTGGGTGCGGTGTTCGGCACCGACGCCCCGCAGTGGGCCGGCGCCTCCGGGGTCCAGTTGCTGACCGAGGTGGCGGCCCGGCTGGGTGCGGCCGGCTGGCAGATCGGCAACCTTGCCGTGCAGCTGCTCGGCAACCGGCCCAAGCTCGGCCCGCGCCGGGCCGAGGCCGAGGCGCTGCTGTCCGGGGTGCTGGGCGCGCCGGTCAGCGTCGCCGCCAGCACCACCGACGGCATGGGCCTGACCGGCCGGGGTGAGGGTTTGGCCGCGATTGCCACGGCGCTGATCGTCCGGGCCGCCGGCTTGCCCTAGCCCTGCGGTTCCGCCGGCCGCCTCAGGCCAGCGCCTGCGCCAGGTCGGCCCACAGGTCCTCGACGTGCTCGATGCCCACCGACAGCCGGGCCAACTCGGCCGGCGTGCCCTGGCCGGCTTCACCGGGGTAGCGGCCGCGCCGTTCGATCAGGGACTCCACCCCGCCGAGGCTGGTGGCGTGGGTGATCAACCGCACCGACTCGCACAGCCGATCGGCCCGGCGCACCGAATCCAGCGTGAACGACAGCAGGCCGCCGTGGTTGGCCAGGAGCGCGGCGATCCGGTCGGCCTGCGGGTGGTCGGCCCGTCCGAGGTAATGCACCTGCCGCACCGCCGGGTGCTCGGCCAGCCGTTCGGCCAGCACCGCGGCGTTGGCGCAGGCTCGCTCCAGCCGGACCGACAGGGTGCGCAGGCCACGCAGTGCCAGGAACGATTCCAGGCTGCCGGGGATCGCCCCGGTCAGGTTCCGGCGGTCAGTCAGCCGGCCGGCCAGGTCAGGGTCGGCGGTGACCAGCACTCCCATCACCAGGTCGCTGTGCCCGGCGATCCACTTGGTGGCCGAGTGCATCACCACGTCCGCGCCGTGCTCCAGCGGCCTGATCCCGAGCGGGGTGGCCAGCGTCGCGTCGACCACGCTCAGCACCCGGTGCTGGCGGGCGGCGGCGGTCAGCGCGGGTAGCTCCGGTACCCCGAGGCGCGGGTTGGTCGGCAGCTCCAACCAGAGCAGGTTCGCACCCGGCAGCGCCGCGCAGGTGGCCTCGGTGTCGGTGATGTCCACCGGCCGCAGGCTCAGCCGGCCGAGCTCGACCTGGTTGTCGAACAGGGTGCGGTGGTAGTTGTAGAAACTGGTCGGCAGCACCACCACCGAGCCGGTCGGCAGCCCCTCGACCAGGGCGCTGCTGGCCGCCATCCCGGAGGCGAACGAGATCGCCCGGCCGCCCTCGAGCGCGCCCAGCGCCATCTCGAAGGCAGCGGTGGTGTCGTTGCCCTCTCGGCCGTAGGCGCGCGGGCCGCCGGCGTGAAAGGTGGACGCGAGCACCACCGGCTGGTTCACCGGGCCGTCCGGGACGCGGCCCGGCCGGCCGGCTGCCACCACGATCGACTCGGGACGCAGTGCGGGATCCATCGCCATACCAGGAATCTAGTCCCCGGGCCCGGGCGGGTTCGGCCGTAGGATCGGGCCATGACCGAACTGCCAGCCATCGCCAAGCACCTGCTCGATGAGGCCAACTTCGTGGTGGTCGCCACCAACAACACCGACGGCTCACCCCAGACCTCGGTGCTCTGGGCGACCTACGACGGTGATGAGATCCTGCTGTCGACCATCCAGGGTCGCAAGAAGGAGACGAACTGGCTCAACGATCCGCGGGCCAGCGTGCTGATCCTGAACAAGGCCGATCCCTACCACTACGTGGAGGTCCGGGGCTCGGTGAGCATGTCCACCGAGGGCGGCCCGGAGCTCATCGAGCGGCTGTCGCAGCTCTACACCGGCCAGCGCTACACCGGCGACGAGGGCACCGACAACATCCGGGTGGTCGTGCGTCTGGCGGCCAGTCACGTGGTGGATCGGTAGCGGTCCGTAGGATTGCGGGGTGACGCTCAGGCTGCATGACACCGCGACCCGCTCGGTGCGCGACTTTGTCGCGCTCGAACCAGGCCGGGTCTCGATCTACCTGTGCGGCGCGACGGTGCAGGGGGCGCCGCACATCGGGCACCTTCGCTCCGGCTTGAACTTCGACATCCTGCGCCGGTGGCTGGCCTTCAGCGGCTATGACGTGACCCTGGTCCGCAACGTCACCGATATCGACGACAAGATCATCGCCAAGGCGGCCGAGGCCGGCCGTCCGTGGTGGGCCCACGCCGCCCTGTTCGAGCAGGCATTCCGGGACGGCTACCAGACCCTCGGCTGCCTGCCGCCGACCGTGGAGCCGCGCGCGACCGGTCACATCACCGAGATGATCACCTTGATGCAGCGGCTGATCGATGCCGGGCATGCCTACCCGGCCGGCGGCGACGTGTACTTCGACGTCCGGTCCTTTGCCGCCTACGGCGCGCTGTCCGGGCAGAAGATCGACGAGATGCTGCCGGCCGGCGATTCGGTGGGCGATCGACGCAAGCGCGATCCGCGGGACTTTGCGCTGTGGAAGTCGGCCAAAGCCGGTGAGCCCAGCTGGCCGACCCCGTGGGGTGAGGGCCGTCCCGGTTGGCATCTGGAGTGCTCGGCGATGGCCGGCAAGTACCTCGGTGCCACCTTCGACATTCACGGCGGCGGTCTCGATCTGCTCTTTCCGCATCACGAGAACGAGGTCGCCCAGTCGGTCGCGGCCGGCGGTGAGTTCGCCCGGTACTGGATGCACAACGGCTGGGTGACGATGGCCGGTGAGAAGATGTCGAAGTCACTGGGCAACACCGTCTCGATCGCCGAGATGGCCAAGCAGTGGCGACCGGTGGAACTGCGCTACTACCTCGGCGCGGCGCACTACCGCTCAGCCATCGAGTACTCGCCGGACGCCCTCGGCGAGGCGGCGGCCGGCTACGCCAAGATCGAGAACTTCGTCCGGCATGCCATCGAGATCATCGGGCTGCCCGGCGATGCCGGCCGGCCACCAGCCGAGTTCGTGGCCGCCATGGATGCCGATCTCAACGTCCCGCAGGCCTTGGCCGTACTGCACAACGCGCGTCGGGCCGGCAACTCCGCGCTGGCGGCCGGCGACAAGCCGGCGTTGACCGGGGCGCTGGCCTCGGTGCTGGCGATGACCTCGGTGCTCGGGCTGAACCCGCTGGACTGGCAGGCCGACGGTTCCGGGCAGGCCGCTGTCAGCTCGGTGGTGGACCGGCTGGTCGAGCTGGCGGTGCGGCAACGGCAGGCGGCAAGGGAGCGTAAGGACTACGCAGCCTCGGACGCGATCCGCGACAGCCTTGCCGCCGCCGGGGTCGTTCTGGAGGACACCCCGGACGGTGCGCGCTGGACCGTGTCGGGCAGCTGATCGCTGGTGGTCCGCTAGCCACCACAACCCCACCAACCAGAGCTCTACCCTTTGAGAACAGGTCGATGATGGCAGGCAATTCCTCCCGCAAGGGTGCAGTGCGCAAGGGCAAGAAGGGCGCCACCGTGGGATCCGGCGGCAAGCGGGCCAGGGGCCTGTCCGGTAAGGGGCCGACCCCGAAGGCGACCGAGCGCAAGGGCCATCCGGCCGCCCGCCGGGCAGCGGCAGTCGAGCGCCGGGCCGAGGGCGGCCCACGTCGCCGCGGCGGCCCGAAGAGCCCGGACGCACCCGAGCTACTGGTCGGACGCAACCCGGTCGCCGAGGCGCTGCGGGCCGTCATCCCGGCCAATGCCCTCTACGTCGCGGTGGGCATCGAGGCCGACGAGCGGGTCACCGAGGCGATCCACCTGGCCGCCGACCGCGGGCTGCCCATCCTCGAGGTGAGCAAGGCCGAGATCGACCGCCGGACCGGCGGCATCCTGC
>JBPCPA010000015.1:0-7431 GCA_050999655.1 Jatrophihabitans sp. | reverse complement strand
GGCCGCCTCGAGGCCGGCGAGCACGGCCGGCAACCGATCGCGACGGGTCAGCGTCCGGAACCGTTCGCGGTCCAGCGTGTCGAGGGAGACGTTGACCCGGTCCAGGCCGGACTCGGCCAGCTGCCCGGCCTGGTCGGCCAGTGCGATGGCGTTCGTGGTCAGTGAGAGCTCCGGGCGCGGTTCCAACTGCGCCAGCCGGCGCACCAGGGCCGGCGTGCCGGGCCGAACCAGCGGCTCGCCGCCGGTCAGCCGGATGGTGTGCACTCCCAGTCCGATGAACACCGAGGCCAGCCGGACCAGCTCGTCGTCGCTCAGCACCAGATCCTTGGCCAGCCAGTCCAGGCCGGCCGCCGGCATGCAGTACGTACAGCGCAGCGAGCACTTGTCGGTCAGCGAGATTCGCAGGTCCTCGGCGTGCCTACCGAACGCATCCACCAAGGTCATGGTTTCAATGTAGCCGCCGGCCGCGACCCGACGGCCGGACTGGGCGCGGCGCGCTCGGCGCCGATCAGGCATCAGGTCAGCGGCCGGGTTGCTCCGAAGTAGCCGTAGGAGACCTGGTTCCAGGGCGTCACCCGGACCACGTCGCCGGAGTTCGGGGCCTGCACGACGTTGCCGTTGCCGATGTAGATCGCCACGTGGTGGATGCCGCCGATCCCGCCGTCGGACCAGAAAAGCAGGTCGCCGGGCAGGAACTGGCCGGGTTGCGGGTGAAAGGAGCCTGCCTGGCTGAACTGGCTCAACGCGTAGTGGTCCATCCGGATCGCCGGGAACCAGGCGAACATCGCCAGGCCCGAGCAGTCGAAGCCGATCACGTTGCTGTCGTTCCAGCCGTCGGTGCCCGGCGAGTCGGTACCCCGGCTCCTGCCGTAGTAGCCACCACCGGCCCAGGCGTAGGGCACGCCGAGCTGGCTGAGTGCCTTGTTGGCTGCCGCGCGGCCCTTGCTGGCCGTCCAGCTGCCACCGGACGGGCCGGACGGGATCGGGTACGAGCTGGTCTGGTCGCCGCCACCGCTGTTGCTGCTGTTGCTGGCACGTTGGCGGGCCGCTTCGGCCGCGGCTGCGGCGGCCGCCGCGCGCTGCCGGGCCAGGGCGGCCGCGCGGGCCTTGGCTGCCGCGATGGCAGCTTGCTGGCGCTGGTAGGCCAGGAAGGTCGCGCGCTGGTTGTTCAGGGTGGCCAGCTGCAGTTGGGCGGCGTTGAGCTGCTGCTGGTAGCTGGCCTGGGCGGCCTGCAGCTGGGCTGACTGGGCCTTCTCCTGGGCGTAGGCGGTCTGCGCGGCCTGCTGGGCCTGCGCCGCCTCGGTGGTGAGCTGCTGCTGCAGCTGCACCAGGGAGCGGGCCTTGGCATCGGCGTTGGACTTGGTGACGGTGGCCCGGTCCAGCGCGCCGATCGCGTCCAGGTGATGGGCCGAGACGTAGTGCTGGTAGTCCCCGCCCTGCAGCAGCGCACCGGGGTCACTGGCCGTCAGCAGGCCGATGGTCGTCGAGCTGACCGGCGGTGACATGTAACTGTTGCGGACGTAGCTTGTCAGGTTGCTGCGGGCGGCGTCGATGCTCTTCTGCGCCGCCAGCACGGCGGTCTGGGCCTGGGTGGCCTGCTCCTTGGCGTCGTTGAGCTTGGACACCGCGAAGGCGAACTTCTGCTCGGCCAGCTCGGCCTGGGCCGACAGCGAGTTCAGCAGGGTCTGGGCCTGCACGATCTGGGCCGACAGCACGCCGACCGTGTGCGCCAGCGCGGCCTTCTGCTGGGCAGCGGCGCTGAGCTGGGCGTTGGTCGGGTTCGGCGGCGGCTTGGGGGCGGCGGCCACCGGGGCGACCGCCGTGCACAGGGCCGCGGCGGCCACGGTGCCGGCCAGCAGCAGCCGCCACCGGAGCCGGGTCTGGCGCCGGCCGCGCGAGGACTGGCCGGCTGGTCCGGACTCCGAATCGGCTAGTCGAAACACCGTCAAACCCCTCCGTTCGTACCCAACGCCCTACCGACGTCATCCGACAGGGTGCCAGTTAAGTCCCACGAGCGCCACTGGTCACGCCAGTCACATAGGTTTCAGCAGCCACATTGTCACCGGCCGCACCTGTCACTATCGGTAACCATGCCGTGCTTCTGAGTAGATGAGCAGGGGGCTGGCTGCTCATGGCCCCGGCTGGCTGTGGCTGGCTGCTCATGGCCCCGGCTACCGCCGGATGCGGCGGCCGCCGCATGCGGCAAGATTGGTGTCAGCCACAGCGGTCCGGGATCCACCGGAAATCCAGCGGCGTCCCGGCCGCGCTCGATTCGCATATCCGCCCGTTGCTAGGAGAACAAATCGTGCCCGCAGGTCACCCGAACAGCTTCGATGCCGCAGCTCAGCTTCAGGTCGGCGAGGCCGACTACCGCTATTACCGGCTGGACAAGGTCGCCGGCAGCGAGAAGCTGCCCTACAGCCTGAAGATCCTGCTGGAGAACCTGCTGCGCACCGAGGACGGCCTCAACGTCACCGCCGAGCAGATCCGGGCGGTGGCCGGCTGGCAGCCCAACGCCGAGCCGAGCACCGAGATCCAGTTCAGTCCGGCCCGGGTCGTGATGCAGGACTTCACCGGCGTGCCGGCGGTGGTGGACCTGGCCACCATGCGCGAGGCGGTGGCTGAACTCGGAGGTGACCCGGCCCGGATCAACCCGCTGGCGCCGGCCGAACTGGTGATCGACCACTCGGTGATCGCCGACCTGTTCGGCGGTCCGGACGCCTTCGTCGGCAACGTCGAACTGGAGTACCAGCGCAACCGCGAGCGCTACCAGTTCCTGCGCTGGGGCCAGAGCGCCTTCGACGAGTTCAAGGTGGTGCCGCCAGGCACCGGCATCGTGCACCAGGTCAATATCGAGCACCTGGCCCGGGTGGTCTTCGGCCGCGAGGTGGCAGGCGGCGGCGAGGCTGAGGGCACGGTTCTCACCGCCTACCCCGACACGGTGGTCGGCACCGACTCGCACACCACCATGATCAACGGCCTCGGCATCGTCGGCTGGGGTGTCGGCGGCATCGAGGCCGAGGCGGCCATGCTCGGCCAGCCGGTTTCGATGCTGATCCCCCGGGTGGTCGGCTTCAAGCTGCTCGGCGAACTGCCCGAGGGCGCCACCGCGACCGACCTGGTGCTGACGATCACCGAGATGCTGCGCCAGCACGGCGTGGTCGGCAAGTTCGTGGAGTTCTACGGCAGCGGCGTGTCGGCCATCCCGCTGGCCAATCGGGCCACCATCGGCAACATGAGCCCCGAATACGGCTCCACCATCGCGGTCTTCCCGATCGATGACGAGACGCTGCGCTACCTGCGGCTGACCGGTCGCGACGAGCAGCAGATCGCGCTGGTGCAGGCCTACGCCCAGGCGCAGGGCCTCTGGCACGACCCCACCCGGGAGGTGGAGTACTCCGAGTACATCGAGTTGGATGTTTCCACCGTGGTGCCCTCGCTCGCCGGACCCAAGCGCCCGCAGGACCGGGTGCCGCTGACCGAGGCCAAGTCGATGTTCCGCGACGCGCTCGGCGCCTATGTCGATGCCGGCACCGGCTCGTCCAAGACGGCCTCGTCCAACACGGGTTATGACGAGTCGGTTGCCGAGTCGTTCCCGGCCAGCGACGCGCCCAGCCATGACAGTGCAGCCACCGACGGCAGCGAGGCCGCTCCCGGCCAGCTGATCTCCTGCGCGGCACATGACGGCGGCCGGCCCAGCTCGCCCACCCGGGTCACCCTGGCCGACGGCACCGAGTTCGAGCTGGATCACGGCGCGGTCGCCATCGCCGCGATCACCTCGTGCACCAACACCTCGAACCCGTCGGTGATGATCGGCGCGGCCCTGCTGGCCAAGAAGGCGGTCGAGAAGGGCCTCACCCGCAAGCCCTGGGTCAAGACCAGCCTGGCACCGGGCTCGAAGGTGGTCAGCGACTACTACGACCGGGCCGAGCTCACGCCCTACCTGGACAAGCTCGGCTTCAACCTGGTCGGTTACGGCTGCACCACCTGCATCGGCAACTCCGGCCCGCTGATCGCCGAGGTCAGCCAGGCGGTCAACGAGGCCGACCTGGCCGTGGCCGCGGTGCTGTCGGGCAACCGGAACTTCGAGGGCCGGATCAACCCCGACATCAAGATGAACTACCTCGCCTCGCCACCGCTGGTGGTCGCCTACGCGCTGGCCGGCTCGATGGACATCGATCTCTATCACGAGCCGCTGGGCACCGGCAGCGACGGCCAGGACGTCTTTCTCAGCGACATCTGGCCCAGCACCGCCGAGGTCGAGAGCGTGGTGGCCTCATGTATCACCAGCGAGATGTTCACCAACGACTACGCCGACGTCTTCGCCGGTGACGAGCGCTGGCAGTCCCTGCCCACCCCGCAGGGCCAGACGTTCACCTGGGACGAGCAGTCCACCTACGTCCGCAAGCCCCCCTACTTCGACGGCATGCAGGTCCAGCCGTCCCCGGTCACCGACATCTCCGGTGCCCGGGTGCTGGTGAAGGTGGGCGATTCGGTGACCACCGACCACATCAGCCCGGCCGGCTCGATCCGCGGCGACTCACCGGCCGGCCGGTATCTGGCCGAGCACGGCGTCGAGCGCAAGGACTTCAACTCCTACGGTTCCCGGCGCGGCAACCACGAGGTGATGATCCGGGGCACCTTCGCCAACATCCGGCTACGCAACCAGGTCGCCCCCGGTACCGAGGGTGGCTTCACCCGCGACTTCACCCGGGCCAGCAGCGCCGACGGCTCCGACGCACCCGAGTCGACGATCTATCAGGCGTCGGTCAACTACGCCGCAGCCGGCGTCCCGCTGGTGGTACTGGCCGGCAAGGAGTACGGCTCGGGCTCCTCGCGGGACTGGGCGGCCAAGGGCACCGCGCTGCTGGGAGTGCGGGCGGTGATCGCCGAGTCCTACGAGCGCATCCACCGGTCGAACCTGATCGGAATGGGGGTGTTGCCGCTGCAGTATCCGAAGGGTGAGAACGCCGAGACGCTGGGCCTGACCGGCACCGAGACCTTCACCGTCACCGGCATCACCGCCCTCAACGACGGCGAGGTGCCCCGCGAGGTGCAGGTGCAGGCCAACGACTGGAGCTTCGTGGCGACGGTGCGTATCGACACTCCCGGCGAGGCCGAGTACTACCGGCATGGCGGCATCATGCAGTACGTGCTGCGCTCGCTGCTCTGAGCCGGCCGGCTCAGGGCACCAGCGGTCGGACCTCGGCGGCGACGAACTCGACGAAGCTTTCCAGCGGCCGCCCCTCGTCGACCGCCAGCAGGATCGGGTGGGTGGCCCCGGCCTCGACGAACTCGGCGATCCGGTCGGCCACCTCGACCGCGCCGGCACTGGCCGGGACCGCGACGAACACCACCACCGCCCCGGTGCCGGCCCGATCACCGGTCACCGCGCCGGCGCGCAGGTGCGCCATGGCTGCCCGCAGGTCGGCCGGGCTGGTGTCGCCGGTGAGGATCACCCCGTCGGCGAGTTCGCCGGCCAGCGCGATGGTGCGGGGCTTGACCGCACCCACCAGCAGTGGCGGGGCCTCGGTGGGCGGCCAGTCCAGCGCGACCGCGTCCAGCCGGACGTAACGTCCGGACGTGCTCACGCTCGCACCGTGTAACAACTGGCGCAGCGCCACCGTGTACTCGCGCAGCAGTGTCATCGGCGATTCGACGGCCGCGCCCACCTGGCCCATCCAGTCGAGCACCCCGTGACCCACCCCGGCCACCAGCCGGCCGGGGAACAGCCGCTGCAGGGTGGCCAATTCCATCGCGGTCAGCGCGACGTTGCGCAGCGGCACCGGCAACAGCCCGATCCCGACCTGTAGCCGTTCGGTCCAGGCCAGGATCGCCGCGGCGCTGGCCAACCCGCTCTCCTTGAAGCAGTCCTCCCACAGCCACAACTGCTCCAGGCCGGCCTGCTCGGCGGCGAGTGCTACCGGTCGCAGGCGCTCGGGTGGCAGGTCGGGCGGAAAGATGGCGCCCAGGGTGGTGGTCATCGGCCCATCATCGCGCGACCGGCAACCGATCGGCGAGCCGCACCGGCGTGCCCAGCACGGCTGGCACCTCGATGAACAAAACGGCTGAAGATCGCGCAGCGCGCATTCTCGCGCCCGATTATGCGATACGAGGTAACAACTCGATGTCGAGGTCTTTGCCAGAAGGTCAATTCGGGGATATGTTCCCGCCGACAACATTCAGCGGCATCCGGCGGCCCGTCCGCCGGGCGTCGCATATCGTGAAAGGCGGCAATGCCCATGCGCAAGAGCGCACTTGGCCTGATCGTCGTGGGGGCCGCGGTAACGCTCGCGGTGAGCGCGTGCTCCTCGAGCAAGAAGTCCACCACCAGCTCGACTGCTCCGGCCGGCGGATCGTCGTCCAGCAGCACCACCGGTGCCCTGGACGGCAAGGGTGCCAAGGTCGGCATCATCTTCCCGGACACCCAGTCCTCCCAGCGCTGGGTCACCGCTGACCCGGACGCGGTCAAGGCAGAGTGTACGAAGGTCAACCTCAGCTGTGACATCCAGAACGCCCAGAACGACGCGGGCAAGATGAAGACCATCGCCGAGAGCATGGAGAGCGACGGCGTCAAGGTTCTGATGATCGTCAACCTCGACTCCGCCTCCGGTGCGGCCATCGAGCAGGAGGCCCAGGGCAAGGGCATCACCACCATCGACTATGACCGGCTGACCCTCGGCGGCGGCGCGGCCCTCTACGTCTCTTACGACAACGTCGCGGTCGGCACCGCCCAGGGCAACGCCCTGACCAAGTGCCCGCAGGTGGCCGGCAAGAGCGCGGTGACCTACGTCGACGTCAACGGTGCCCCGACCGACAACAACGCCACCCTGTTCAAGCAGGGCTACGACGGCGTGCTGTCCAAGGCCACCGGCTGGAAGAAGGCCGATGACCAGTCGATCGCCAAGTGGGACAACGCCACCGCCGGCACCACCTTCACCGCCATGCTGCGCAAGACGTCCGGCCTGAACGCGGTCATGGTTGCCAACGACGGTATGGCCAACTCGGTCATCGCCGCCCTGAAGAACCAGAAGCTCAACGGCAAGGTGGCCGTCTCCGGCCAGGACGCGACCGCCCAGGGCCTGCAGAACATCATGAGCGGCGACCAGTGCTTCTCGATCTACAAGCCGTCCTCGCAGGAGGCCGTGCCGGCCATCGACGCGATCGCCCAGATCGTCAATGGCCAGGTCCCGACTACGTCCGCAACCATCAAGGACACCCAGTCGGGCAAGGACGTGCCGGCAATCCTGGCCACCCCGATCCCGATCACCAAGGAGAACGTGGCGCAGCCGATCAACGACGGCTACACCCCGAAGGCCCAGGTCTGCACCGGCGCTTACGCCGCTCTGTGCACGGCTAACGGCGTCAAGTAAAGCCGGCGGTGGGGGGGGGGGGGGGGGGGGGGGGGGGGGGGGGGGGTGGGGGGGGGGT
>JBPCPA010000285.1:0-6727 GCA_050999655.1 Jatrophihabitans sp. | reverse complement strand
CCCCCCCCCCCCCCCCCCCCCCCCCCCCCCCCGGTACCCGGCCAGCAGGCTGCCGATCAGCCAGCTTCGCTGCCGTTGAAGCTCAGACGGCGACGCAGCTGGGCCTGGTTGGGCCTGCTGCCGTTCCTGGCCTACGTCACGGCCTTCTTCCTGCTCCCGACCGGCACGCTGCTGTTCAAGGCGTTTCGCAAGACCGACCCGATCAGCGGTGCGACCACGTTCACCGGCTCGAACGTCTCGGCAGCGGTGCACGGGGTATACCTCACCGGCATCGAGAACAGCCTGGAACTATCGCTGATCACCGGCGTGGTCGGCGCGCTGGTCGGGCTGATGCTGGCCTGGGCCATAGTGAACAGCAAGGGCAACGTGCTCACCCGGTTCGTCTCGACCGCGGCCGCGGTGCTCGCGCAGTTCGGCGGCGTGCCGCTGGCGTTCCTGTTCATTGCCACCATCGGCAACTCCGGCCTGCTCACGAAGTTCCTGGCCGACCACTTCCAGCTCAGCCTGCGCGATGACCTGCACTTCAACCTGTTCGGCCTTGCCGGCCTGGAACTGGTCTACCTGTACTTCCAGATCCCCTTGATGGTGCTGGTGATCACCCCCGCGCTGGAGGGGCTGAAACCGCAGTGGCAGGAGGCGGCCGCAAACCTGGGCGCCAGTCGCTGGCAGTACTGGCGCCACGTCGGCGGCCCGGTGCTGGCTCCCAACGTGTTGGGCGCGATGCTGCTGCTGTTCTGTAGCGGCTTCTCGGCCTACGCCACCGCCGATGCGCTGACCAGTGGCACCTTTCCGATGACGCCACTGCAGATCCATACCGTGCTGTCGGGCAACGTGCTCGCCGGTCAGGAGAATCTGGGCTACGCGCTGGCGTTCTTGATGGTCGTGGTGGTGGTGCCGCTGATGGCGGTCTATCAGTTGCTCCAGCGAAGGACCACCCGATGGTTGCGCTAGATCCCACCGGTGCCGAGGCGATGACCGGTACGGTACCGACCCGCCGCCGTCGCAGGTCCGGTGCCGGCCGAGCGGTGGTGCTGCTGGTCTGCGGCATCTATTTCGCGGTGCCGCTGGCCGCCGCCTTCTGGTTTTCCATCCAGGACAAGGTGCACGGCGGCATCCAGTTCGACGCCTACGCCCACGTCTTCTCAGCAGTCGGCTTCACCGACGCGTTCACACTGTCGTTGAAGCTCAGCATCTGGACGGTGGTGCTCAGCCTGCTGCTGATGGTGCCGACCATGCTGCTGATGGCCTTGCGGGCGCCACGGTTCCGGCCGGTGATCGAGACGTTGTGCCTGCTGCCGCTGGTGATCCCGCCGGTGGTGCTGGTGGCCGGGGTCGGCGTGGTGCTCGCCTGGGGCCCGGATCAGCTCGAAGGCACTCCGCTGCAGAGCTTTCTCAACACCATCCAGAGCGGCACCACCCCATGGGTGTTGATCCTGGAGTACGTGGTGCTGACCCTGCCGTTCACCTACCGGGCGCTGGACGCCGGCATTCGCAGCATGGACGTGCACACCCTGACCGAAGCCGGTCGCAACCTCGGTGCCAGCTGGTTCACCGTCACGCTGCGGATCCTGTTGCCGTCGCTGCGCACAGCGGTGCTGAACGCGGCGTTCCTGTCCTTCGCGCTGACCTTCGGCGAGTACACCATCGCCTCGATCCTGCAGTACCAGCCCTTTGCGGTATTCATCGTGAACGCGGGCCAGACCGAGGGGCAGCTGTCCACCTCGCTGTCACTGCTCAGCCTGCTCGTCACCTGGTTGTTGCTGCTGCTCATCAGCCTGCTCGGCGGCCGCACCTCGAGAAAGGCACCGGCATGACAACCACCCTGTCCGCCGACACCATCACCGGCACCACTGTGGAGTACCGCGGCGTGCACCGGGTGTTCGGCAAGACCCACGCCCTGGACGGCCTGGACCTCAAGGTCGAGCCGGGGGAGTTGCTGGCCCTGCTCGGTCCGTCCGGTTGCGGCAAGACGACCGCGCTGCGGCTGTTGGCCGGCTTCGATCAGCCCGATGCCGGCGCGGTGTTGGTCGATGGCGAGGACGTCTCGCGGGTGCCGGCGAACAAGCGCGACATGGGCATGGTCTTTCAGTCCTACAGCCTGTTTCCGACGATGACCGCGCTGGACAACGTTGCCTTCGGGTTGCGGCTGCGTGGCCGGTCGGCGGCGGTCCGGCGCGGCCGGGCCGGCGAACTGCTCGAACTGGTGGGGCTGTCCGAACACACCAAGAAGTTCCCGCACCAGCTCTCCGGTGGCCAGCAGCAGCGGGTCGCGCTGGCCAGGGCGCTGGCGGTGTCACCGCGGGTGCTGTTGCTCGACGAGCCGCTGTCGGCGCTGGATGCCAAGGTCAGGGCACAGTTACGCGATGAGATAAGGCGGATCCAGCTCGAGCTCGGGGTGACAACGGTCTTCGTGACCCACGATCAGGACGAGGCACTGTCGATGGCGGACCGGGTCGGCGTGATGCGGGCCGGCCGGTTGGAGCAGTGTGCCGCGCCGGCTGAGCTCTACCAGCGTCCGGCGACGCCGTTCGTGGCCGAGTTCGTCGGCACCATGAACCGGTTGCCGGGCACCATGGTCGACGGCGGCGTGCGGCTGTTCTCCCAGGTGGTCGCGGTAGATGGTGTGGTGCCGGGTGCGGGCTCGGCGGTGCGCGCGCTGCTGCGGCCCGAGGCGGTGCTGGTCGAGCCGGCAGCCGCCGGCGCCGGTGACGCGATGGTGGCCACCGCGACCTTCTTCGGGGCGGTCACCAGGCTGCGGATGATCCGGCCGGACGGCCAGGAGATCCTGGCCGACGTGGGCTCTCACCGGGCGATCGACTTTCCGGCCGGCCGCCAGGTGCGGATCTCGGTGTTGGACCGTCCGGTGCTGGTCCGTACCGAGGCGGATCCGGCCGGGAGTTCCTGAGTGATGGCGCCGGTGAGCAGGTGAGCCGGCCACCGCCGGCCGAGCTGCCGGCCGCCTCGAATGCCGGCGTGCAGTCGGTGGATCGGGCGGTCAGCGTGCTGGAGATCCTGGCCCGGCGGGGCGCGGCCGGGGTCAGCGAGGTGGCCCTGGAGATCGGGGTGCACAAGTCGACCGCCTTTCGGTTGCTGGGCGCGCTGGAGGATCGCGGGCTGGTGCGCCAGGCCTCTGAGCGGGGCAAGTACCAGCTCGGCTACGCCATCCTGCGGCTGGCCGACGCGGTGCCGGGCCGGGGCGAGCTGGTCATCGAGGCCCGTTCGGTGCTGGCCGAACTCGCCGGCTCGCTCGGTGAGACGGTGAGCTTGGCGGTGATCAGCTCGCATTTCGTGGTGAATCTCGATCAGGCCTGCGGGCCGGCGGTGGTGGCCGCGCAGCATCGGGTCGGCCAGCTGTGCCCGCTGCACGCCACTGCCAGTGGCAAGGTGCTGCTGGCCGAGCGCAGCCCCGCCCAGCGCCGGCTGCTGCTGGATGCCGCCGGCCTGGCGAGATTCACCGCCGGTACCGTTACCGGCCGCCGGTTGCTGCAGCGCCAACTCGACGATGTCGCCCGACAGGGCTACGCGACCAGCTTCGAGGAGTACGAGGCCGGTCTCAACACCGCCGCGGCGCCGGTCCGCGATCACACCGGAGCGGTGGTCGCCGCGATCAGCGTGTCCGGGCCGGCCTACCGGCTCGGCGAGGTCCGGCTGCACGGCCTGCTCGCCGCGCTGATCGCCGGGACCGACCGGATCTCCGAGCGGCTGGGCTATCTCGCCCGGCTGCCGGCCGCCGGGGCTGGTGGCGGCTAGCGGGGGCTCACCCCGAGAGCCCGTCCGAACCTGGGCGGGATCACCAGATCGTCCGGGCCGAGTTCGGCGATGTTGGACTTTCCCATGCCCAGCAGGCATGAATCGATGCCGCCGCGCAGGATGTCGAGCACGTTCTCCACGCCGGCCTGCCCGTTCGCCGCCAGGCCCCACAGATAGGCGCGCCCGATCATGACCGCCCGGGCGCCGAGCGCGAGCGCCTTGACCACGTCGCTGCCGCGCCGGATGCCGCCGTCCAACACGATCTCGAGCTGGTCACCGACCGCCTCGGCGATGGCAGGCAGCGCGCGGATCGGCGCCGGGGTGCCATCGAGGTTGTTGCCGCCGTGGTTGGACACCGAGATGGTGCCGATCCCGGCATCGACCGCGCGCAGGGCATCGTCGACCCGGCTGATGCCCTTGAGCATGAACGGGGCGTCCCACTGCTGGCGCAGCCAGGCGACGTCCTCCCAGCTGGGCAGTTCGGACTGCATCCACTGACCGTAGGCGCCGAAGAATGTCAGCGGTTGCTCGCCCGGCGCGACCATGTTCGGCACCGTCAGGTCGGGCATCCGGCCGGTCCGGGCGAAGGCGAGTAGCCAGCGCGGGTGGCGCAGGCCCTCGGGCGCGAACCGGAGCAGCTCGCGCCGGTCGATCCGTTCCGGGATGTGCGGGCTACCCCAGTCCCGGCCGTGCGAGAACGACCAGTCCAGCGTGAGGATCAGGCCTACCGCGCCGGCCGTCCGGGCCCGTTCGATCCGGGCGAGCATGCCGTCGCGACCGCCGATCCAGTAACTCTGAAAGAACGTCTGCGGGTTGGCCGCGACCACCTCGGCCAGCGGCTTGCTGGCGAACGCGCTCAGCCCGATCGCGGTGCCCCGGGCGGCCGCGGCCCTGGCCACGGCCACCTCGCCTTCCGGATGCACGGCCTGGACGCCGGTGGGCGAGATCAGCACCGGCATCGAGATCGCCTGCCCCAGCACCGTGGTGGCCATCTCGCGGCTGTTGGACAGCCCCACCGCGTGTGGCGCGAAGCCCAACTCGTCGAAAGCGGCCAGGTTCTCGCTGAGAGTCAGGCCCTTCTCGCTGCCGGCGATCAGCGCGGCATAGACCGAGCCCGGAAGCCGCTTCTTGGCCAGCCGCTGGGCCTGGGCCACGGTCTCGAACCATCCAGTGGACATACGATCACCCTTCGGTTACGGCGTGTTGTGCGGTTGCGGCTCGATCCGGACGGGACGCCGGTGCAGCACCGGACGCAGCGGAATGGTGGTGCGCTCGGCAAGGACGCCGGCCCATACCCCGGCGCCGTAGGCGAGATCATCGGCGAGCTGGCCGGCCACCGAGCTGGCGAGGTCGAGGTCCGGCCGGTCCCGCCACCAGCCGGCCAGCGGTGGCCCGAGCAGCAGCGAGGCGGTGGCGACCCGCCGCCAGTGGGCCCGCCGGTGACCGCCGGGCCGGACCACCGACCCGAGCAGCACCGCAGCCCAGAACTGGGTGCTGTAGCGGCCGAGGCCCAGCCAGGTCTGCACGGTGGCACCGGCGCTGGCCCTGAGCACGCCGCCGGCCGGGACGCCTGCGCGTCGCAGGCTTCGGCGGTTGGCCAGCACCGAGCCGCCGAACCCGGCCGCCGCCAGTGCCGGGGCGCCGGCCAGCAGCCCGGCCACGGTGGCGGTCGGCCAGGGCCGCAGCACCAGCGGCGCCATCGCGCTCGGGTGTCGCAACGCCAGCGGTGCCGCGGACGTGCCGTAGCGAAACCGCCGACGCAGCAGGCCGGACCAGTTGCCGGGCTCCCGGTGGCCCACCGAGACCTCCGGCGCGTAGCGGATTCGCCAGCCGGCCCCGTGTAATCGCCAGATCAGGTCGACGTCCTCGCCGACCCGCAGTCGTTCGTCGAACGGGCCTGACCCCCCGTGCGGCGGTTGGCCCACGGCCAGCAACGATGAGCGGCGCACCAGCAGGGCAGCGGTCGGCAGGTAGCGCACCCGTCCGGTCGGGAGCACCCTGGCCGGTTGCGGGCCCAGATCCAGGCCGCAGCGCGCCTGGCTGAGCCGGCCGGCCCAACCGGCGGCCGGCAGCGCCACGATCCGGGGAGCGACCGCGGCGACCAGCGGGTCGGCGAGGTGCCCGGCCAGCGCGGCCAGCCAGCCGGCCGGTGGTATGCAGTCGCTGTCGATGAGGGCCACGAACTCGCTGGAAACCTCGTCCAGTCCGGTGTTGCGCGCCGCGCCGGGGCCGCCGTTGCTGGCCCGGACCAGCAGCCGTGCGCCGTGCGCCCGGGCCACCTCGGCGATTGCGCCCAGCCGATCCGAACCGTCGTCGACGACCAGCACCGGGTAGTCCGCACCCAGGGCCTGCAGGCACCGGGCCAGCAGTTCGGGCCGATCGCGAACCGGGATCAGCACGGTCAGATCGAGCCGTTGCGACACCGGCTGGACCTGCGGGTGGCTCACCCCGGCGTCGGTGAGCCGGCGGGCCAGCCGGCCGGTCGGCCCATCGTGCACGGGCCCGGCGGCCAGTTCGGCGAACGCCGCGCGGCCGGCGGCGGACAGCCGCAGGATCCGGGCCGGTGCGCCACCGAACAGGGTGCCTGCGTCCAGTTGCCGGGTGCCGGCGTCCAATGTCAGCCGAATGCCCGCTGGCAGCGGCACGATCGCCGGCTGCGCGCGGTCGGTCACAGCGCGAGCCCACCGTCCACCGGCACCACCGCACCGGTCATCGCACTGCTTGCCGGGCCGGCCAGAAAGGCGAGCACCGCCGCGACCTCGGCCGGCTCCAGCAGCCGCTGCATCGGCTGCTGGGCCGCGAAGGACTGGCCGCCGGCGAGCTGATAGAGCCGGGCGGTCTCCTCCAGGATGGGGGTGGCGGTCGAGCCCGGGCTGACCGCGTTCGCGGTTACGCCATGTGGTGCGAGCTCGACCGCCCGCGCCCGGACCAGACCGGTGACGCCAGCCCTGGCGGCGCAAGACGCAGCCAACATCAG
>JBPCPA010000236.1:0-7293 GCA_050999655.1 Jatrophihabitans sp. | reverse complement strand
CCCCCCCCCCCCCCCGCGCCGGGATCAGGCCTATGCGGTGGGACGATGAGAGGGAGGTCAGCCATGGTTCTGACGGCGGCGGTGGCCGGTGCCAGCGGTGCGGTCGGCGGTGAGCTGCTGCGCCTGCTCGAGGCCCACCCGCACTTCGAGTTCGGCGTGCTGGCGGCCGGAAGCCATGCCGGCCAGCCGGTGACCGAGTTGCACCCGGCACTGACCGGACTGGCCGGTCGGACCTTCGATCAGACCGACCCGGAGACCCTGGCCGGAGCCGATGTGGTCTTTCTGGCGCTACCGCGGGGCGAGTCCAGCCGGATCGCCGAGCAGCTGCCACCACCGACCCGGGTCATCGACCTCGGCCCGGACTACCGGCTGGCCGACGCCGACACCTGGCAGCGGGTCTACGGCGAGTCCTACGCCGGGCACTGGCCCTACGGCCTGCCCGAGGTGCCGGGCTCGCGGCCGCGGATCGCCGCCGCGGACCGGGTCGCGTCGCCCAGCTGCTATGCCACCGCAGTCATCCTGGCCCTGGCACCGTTGCTGCTGGCCGGGTTGGTGCTGCCCTGCGACGTGGTGATCACCGTCCTGGCCGGCACCTCGGGGGCCGGTCGGGCCGGCAACCCGGAACACCTGGCCAGTGCGGTCGCCGGCGCCCTGCGCGGCTACCAGGTCGGTGGCGAGCACGGCTCCATCCCGGAGATCGAGCAGCAGTTGGGCGCGCTGGCCGGCGAGGCGGTCACCCTGTCCCTGACCCCGGTGCTCACCCCGATCCCGCGCGGCAGCATGGCGTGCTGCAGCGTCCCGCTGAGCCGGCCCGGCATCGATCGCGAGCAGTTGCGGGAGGTGCTGGCCCAGGCCTATCGCGACGAGCCGTTCGTGCGCCTGCTGAGTGGCAGTCGCTGGCCGGCTACCGCCGCGGTGGCCGGCACCAACCTGGCGCTGGTACAGGCAGCGGCAGACACCCGCGCCGGCCGGGCGGTGGTGATGGTAGCCCTGGACAACCTCGGCAAGGGCGCCGCCGGCCAGGCCGTTCAGATCGCCAACCTGATGCTCGGGCTGTCTGAGGACGCCGGGCTGACCCTGGGAGTACACAGATGAGCCAGCGAACCGAACAGCTGCGCAAGCGCTATCACGCGGCGCTGATGCCGACCTATGACGACTACGCACCGGAGATCGCGCTCCTGCGGGGCCGCGGCTGCCGGGTGACCGATGTCGACGGCCGCGAGTACCTCGATCTGGCCGGCGGCCTGGCCGCGAGCGTGCTTGGTCACGCCCACCCGGCCATGGTCGCCGCTGCCTCGGCGCAGTTGGCCGAGCTGACCCACACCTCCAACCAGTACCTGCACGAACGCCAGGTCGAACTTGCCGAGCGACTGCAGGTACTGCTCGATCCGACCGGTGCGGTGCAGTCCCGGATCTTCTTCTGCAACTCCGGCACCGAGGCCAACGAGGCGGCGCTGAAGCTGGTGCGCCGGCAGCGGCCGGACCGTCCGGTGGTGGTAGCCGCGGTGGACGGTTTTCATGGCCGCACCATGGGCTCGTTGGCCCTGGCCGGGGTGCCGTCGGTCCGCCAGGGCTACCAGCCCTACGTCTATGACGTGCGGTTCGTGCCCTATGGCGACGCGACAGCGCTGGCCAACGCGGTGCGGTCCGACACGGCGGCGGTGTTCCTCGAACCGATCCAGGGCGAGGCCGGCGTCGTCGTCCCGCCGTCGGGTTACCTGCGGGCGGCCCGGGCGGCGACCGACGCCGCCGGGGCGTTGCTGGTGCTGGACGAGGTGCAGAGTGGCACCGGGCGCACCGGACGCTGGTTCGCCCACCAGCACGAAGGCGTGCGACCGGACGTGATGACGTTGTCCAAGGGACTGGCCGGCGGCCTGCCGATCGGCGCCTGCGTCGGGATCGGCGAGTACGCCAGCGGGCTGCTGGTGGGACAGCACGGCAGCACCTTCGGAGGCAACCCGGTCACCTGCGCGGTGGCGCTGGCCGTGCTGGACACCATCGAGCGGGACGCCCTGATGGCCAACGCGGTCCGAGTCGGCGGCGCACTCGCGGCCGGTATCGAGGGACTGGGCCACCGGCTGATCAACCGGGTGCGAGGTCGTGGCCTGTGGTTGGCGATGGTGCTGAACGAACCGCTCGGGCTGGCTGTCGGGGAGGCGGCCGCCCGGGCCGGGTTCCTGATCAGCCCGGTGCGCCCGAACACGATCCGGCTGGCGCCCCCGCTGATCCTCACCGCCGAGGATGCCGCCGAGTTCGTCACCGCGCTGCCGGCCATCCTCGACGAGGCCGTCACCCAGCCGGCGAGCTGACCGGCGGCCCGGCATGACGGCCATCGCGCCGGCGGAGGTCGAGCTGGTGGACTCGATTCTGGACGTGCCGCCCGACGCCTGGAACGGCCTCGCCGGTGCCGATGACCTTTACCAGTCCCACGAGTGGCTGGCCATGGTCGAGCGCGATAGCACCGCCCGCAGCTACTACCTGCTGGCCTGGCGCGAGGGCCGGTTGGCCGGCGCGATGCCGGTCTATGCCGTCCATCACGAGGCCTCGCCGGCCTACCAGCCCGACCGGATCAGACAGCTGCTCGCCCTGGACGGCGATTTCCTGGTCGCCGGCGCCCGCCGCTGCTATCGCAGCGACATCATGGTGGCCGCCGACCTGCGGCCGGCAGCGCGGCTGGAGGTCACCGCCGCCCTGGTGCGGCGAGCGCTGCGGCTGGCCGAGCAGCTCGGCCGGTCCGGTGTCGCGTTCTGCTACCTGGCCGACGAGGGCTTGGGCCGGCTGGCCGCGGTGGCACCGGTCCGGGCTGCCTTCGACGGTGGCGAGAACCTGCTGGAGGGGGTCGGCGACGGCATGGCGGGTTACCTGGATCGTTGCACCAGCAAGCTACGCGCCAAGATCCGCCGCGAACGCCGTGGCTTTGCCGAGACCGGTTGGAGCACCGGGGTCGAGTCGCTGGCCGACTGCCTGGCCGACGTCGCCCGGCTGCTGAGCCAGGTCGAGCAGCGGCACGGCAACGAGCTGCCTGAGGCGTTGCTGCGCCGGCTGCTGCGCAGGCAGGTGGCGGCCATCAGCGATCGGGAGGTGCTGCTGACCTGCCGAGACCAGCGGGGTGACCTGCTGGCCTGCGGCGTGAACTACCGCTGGCATCAGAGCCTGTACAGCCGGGCGGTCGGGCTGGACTACGACCGGCTGGCCGGCTCGTTCGGATACTTCAACGTGCTGATCTATCAGGCGATCGACTACGCCGCCGAGCATGGCCTGGACCGGCTTCACCTGGGCCTGGCGAGTTGCGCGAAAACCGAACGTGGTGCTGTAGTAAGACGTCTGTGGACGGCGTTCGTGCAGGTCGAACCGCAGCCTGACGGCTGCGGACCCGGGGTTCGGCTGGTGGATCCGGCGGCCGCGCAGCGCTGGAGTGAGCCCTACCGGCGCTACTCGGACGCGCTGTGCCCACCGGGGTGGCGCCGCCCGCCAGCCCCGAGCCGGTGACCTCGGTCGCCGCCTCCGAAGACCGATAGGGATCGCGTCATGGTGAGCCAGCGACTGCCACCCGACTTCAGGCGGCTGTGGGCCGCTCTCAGCGTCACGCTGCTCGGTTCAGAGATCACCCTGCTCGCCCTGCCGCTGTTCGCGGCCACCACCCTGCATGCCTCGGCGGTGCAGATGGGGGTGCTGGGCGCTGCCGGCCAACTTCCGTTCCTGCTGCTCAGCCTGCCGGCCGGCATCCTGGCCGACCGGGTGCGCCGACGGCCGATCCTGATCATCTGCGACATCGGCTCCGCCGTGCTGTTGCTCAGCCTGCCGCTGGCGGTGCCACTGGGCGGGCCGTACTTCGTCCAGCTCTGCGCGGTCGCGTTCGGCGTCGGGTGCCTGACCGTGTTCTCCCAGGTCGCGCACTACTCCTACGTCCCCACGCTGGTCGGGCGCAAACACCTCACCGCCGTCAACAGCCGGCTGCAGGTCAGCTACTCGGTCGCCGAGTCGGGCGGACCGGGCCTGGCCGGGATCCTGGTGCAGACCATCACCGCGCCCTTCGCGGTGCTGGTGGATGCGGCGACGTTCGTCTGCTCGGCGTTCCTGCTGCGTTCGATCAGGACGCCGGAGCACCGACCCAACGAGGGCGCCCCCCAGGTCTCACTGTTGCGCTCGCTCACCGACGGACTGAAGTTCCTGCTGTCGGACCGGCTGCTGCGCCCGATCATCGCCACCGGGCTGCTGGTCGGGCTGTTCGACAACGGCACCCTGGCGCTGTACGTCCTCTATGCGACGCGCACCCTGCACCTCAACGCGGCCACCATCGGGGTGATCTTCGTGGCCGGCGGCCTCGGCGCCATTCCCGGCGCGGTGCTGGCCCGCTGGGCCGGCGACCGGTTCGGTGTCGGGCGATCCATCATCGCCGGCCTCTTTCTGACCGCGCTGGCCGGACTGGCAGTCCCGCTCACCACCGGCCCGATCGCGGTGGTCTTCGTGATTCTGGCTCTGGCCAAAGCACTCGGAGCGCTCACCTTCACGGTGGCCAACATCCACCAGTGGAGCCTGCGGCAGGCGGTGACTCCGGATGAGCTGGCCGGTCGGGTGACGGCCGGGCAGCGGTTCGTCGTCTACGGCGGTGGGTCTCTTGGCGCGCTGTTCGGCGGCTTTCTCGGCAATGCGATCGGAGTGCGCGGCGCGCTCATCGTCTGCGCCGTCGGTGGGATCGCGGCGCCGCTGTGCATCCTGTTCTCACCGGTTCGGCGGTTGCAGGAGCAGCCGACCGACCTCGACATAGACACCGACACCGACACCGAGGTCGAGCAGGCTCGCGGCTAGTTCATCGCGGCTAGTTCATCCGACCGGCGCCGGCTGGCTCGGCAACCGTGCCAGTGAGCGGGCGATCTCGGCGGCCGTGACCTCGACATCGGTCATGGTGCCGTCCAGATAGGACTGGTAGGCGGCGAGGTCGAACATGCCGTGCCCGCTCACCCCGACCAGGATGCTGCGGGACTGCCCGCCGCGGTCGGCCGCCAGCGCCTGAACCGCGGCGCCGTGCACGGCGTGCGCGCTCTCCGGGGCCGGCAGGATGCCTTCGGTACGGGCGAAGGTCAGGCCGCTGGCGAAGACCTCCCGTTGCGAGTAGGCAGCGGCCTCGATCAGGCCCTCGTGATAGAGCGCGCTGATCAGCTTGGCGGTGGCGTGATAGCGCAGTCCGCCGGCATGGATGGCCGGCGGGCTGAAGGTGTGACCCAGGGTGTACATCTTCTGCAGCGGGGCCAGCCCGGAGGCGTCGGTGTAGTCGTAGGCATAGTGGCCACGGCTGAGCTTGGGACAGGCCGCCGGCTCGACCGACACGCACCGGACCGGCCGGCCGCCGCGTTGCATGTCCCCGATGAACGGCAGCGCGAGACCGCCGAAGTTGCTGCCACCACCGAGCGAGCCGACCACGATGTCGGGCGGATCATCGAGCTCGGCAAGCTGCTCCTGCGCTTCCAGCCCGGCCACGGTCTGGTGCAGCAACGAGTAGGTCTCACCGCTGCCGGTACAGAAATGCCGGTCTGCGGCGGTGTCTTCCAGTGCTTCGGCCAGCGCGATCGACAGGCTGCCGCCGGTAGCCGGGTCGGCGTGCAACGCCTGCCGGCCGCTGTGGGTACGGTCGCTGGGGCTCGCGATCACGGTGGCTCCGAGCGCCTGCATGATGGTCCGCCGGTAGGGCTTGGCCTCGTAGCTCGACCGAACCATGTACACCCGGCACTGCAGGCCGAACATCTGGCAGGCCGCGGCGACCGCCGTCCCCCACTGGCCGGCGCCGGTGCCCACCGTGAGCATGCCGGCCCCGGCCCTGCTGTAGTAGTGCGCCTGCGCCACGGCGGTGTTCAGCTTGTGGCTACCACTGATGTTCATGCCTTCGAACTTGTAGTAGATCCGGCAACCGGTGCCCAGCGCCCGCTCGAACTCGCGGGCCCGCCGCAGCGGCGTGGGTCGCCATTGCCGGTAGCGCGCCAGCACCTCCGGCGGGATCGGGATCAGACTTCGCCGATCCAGCTCCTGGCGGATCAGACTGGCCGGCACCTGGATGGTGATCCCGTCCCGGCTGGCGGCCCGCGGCGACGGTAGGTCTCGCGGCAGGTCGAAGTCCAGATCGGGTAGCACGTTGTACCAGGCGGCGATCTCGCTCATCCCGGCCTCCGTTCTTGGTATCGACCGTTCTTGGTATCGACCTGCGGTCAGGCGGACTGACCCACCAGCTCAACGATGTCGTCGACCGAGTCGAAGCGAGCGTTCATGATGATGGCGTCGTCGAACTCGATACCCAGCCGCTCCTCCAGGCTCACCAGCAGCCGGACGAGTTCCAGCGACGAGAGCTTCAGGGCCCCTTCCGCGGAGCCCGCCGCCACCACCGGACCCGGGCCACGATGTCCCTCGGCCACCAGCAGTTCGAGAACAACCTTGCGCACCTCGTGGTGATCGTTCACGCCTCCTCCTTCCGCCGCGGGCAGCCGCATCGGCGACGCAGGCTCCCCGGAAACCCTCATGCCGCCGGATACGCCCGCACTACACCGGCGATACCGACGGCCGGCCGGACGATCGTCAGGGCCGACCGGGCCGCCGGCAGGCAACTGCCTGTAGGCCAGGTGTATGTGGCCGGGTGAGGCTGGGCCGACAGCCCTCGATCGGCACACGTCATCCACCGATCGCAGCAGGGACGGCTGGGCCGGCGGCGAGGACAGGGAGAGACCGTGCAGAGATCATCCAGCGTGGACGTTCTGGAGCCGACCGGATCGCGACGATGGGACGCCGTGCTGGCGGGCCTTCGGGCCGATGGACTCGACTGCCTGCAGAGCACGGTTGCCGCGATCGCCGACGACGCACACGGCAGCGGCAGCCACCTGGCGCTGGGCTGCCGCTGGCGGTTCCCGATGCCGACCGAGGACGGCACGGTCGGCGTGCAGCCGTCCGTGGATGAGCGGGTGCGGCAGGCTCGCGACGAGCTGGGGTTCGAGGTAAGCCCGTCGCAGGGTCCGCTGAACGCCGCCGGGCTGCGACTGCTCGCCGACACCGCACCGGTGTATGTGGTTGCCGAAGCCTACGATCTGCGCTGGTTGCCCTACGCCCGCGCGAGCGTGCGCTACCGCCAGATGCCGCACAGCTTCCTGCTGGAGCGGGTCGGTGACGGCTACTTCGTGGTGGACGCCTACTACGCCGACACCCAGTGGGGCCGGGACCGGCCCGGGGTCTGGCAGCTGTCGGCAGCCCAGTTCGACGAGGCGAGGGTGGGCGCCGGCACCGGCATCTTGATGACGCCCGGCGCGATGCCAC
>JBPCPA010000217.1:0-10766 GCA_050999655.1 Jatrophihabitans sp. | reverse complement strand
CGACCGGCCAGCGCGCCGGCCGCGGCCAGCGCGGCGTCGGCAGCCTGGCGGTGCCGGCTCGAACCGGTGAGCGCGGCATAGCTCAGCAGTGCCCCGGCCAGCGCCGACTGGCCGGCCGGCGCGGCATTGTCGCCGGCCTCCCGCGGCCGGCTGAACAGCTGCTCGGCATCGTCGGCGGTGTCGAAGAACCCACCGTCCTCGGCAGCGAAATGATCCAACGCCACCTCGAGCAGGTCGCCGGCCAGCGCGAGCCAGCTGGCCTCGCCGGTGGCCTGGTGCAGCGCCAGCACACCCTCGGCCAGGTCGCCATAGTCCTCGGCCACCCCCATCGCGGCACCCGCCACGCCGTGCCGTGACGAGCGGCGCAGCCGTCCGGACACCCAGTGCACCTGCGCCAGCAGCCGGGCGCAGTCGGTGGCCGCGGCGAGGTAACGGGGCTGATCGAGCAGGACGCCGGCCTCGGCGAGCGCGGCGATCGCCAGCCCGTTCCAGGCCGTGATCACCTTGTCGTCGCGAGCCGGTTGCGGGCGCCGGTCGCGGGCAGCCAGCAACTGCTGGCGCACTCGTTGCCACCACTGCGGGTCCTCAGGGTCCTGGCGCAGCTGCAGGGTGGAGGTGCCGAGCTCGAAGGTGCCGGGACCCGTCACCGACAGCAGGCCCGCGGCCCGCGCACCATCGTCCTCGCCGAGCACCTCGATCAGCTGGTCCGGCGTCCAGGCGTAGGTCAGGCCCTCCACACCCTCGGTGTCGGCGTCCAGTGCGGAGGCGAAACCGGCCTCGCCGGTACGCAGGTCGCGCACCAAGAAGTCGGCGGTCTCGCGGGCAACCCGCTCGGCCAGCGGCGACCTGCTGGCCCGCCAGAGGTGGCAGTAGACCCGCAGTAGCTGGGCATTGTCATAGAGCATCTTCTCGAAATGCGGCACCACCCAGCCCGCGTCGACCGAGTAGCGTGCAAAGCCCCCCGCGAGCTGGTCATAGATGCCACCGCGCGCCATCGCCTGGCAGGTATCACTGACCATCTGCAACGCCTCGGCCGAGCCGGTACGACCGTGTTGACGCAGCAGGAACTCCAGCACCATGGACGGCGGGAACTTCGGCGCCGACCCGAAGCCCCCGTTGGCCTGGTCGAAGCCGCGCCGCAACCGGGCCGCTGCCTCGTCGAGTTCGGCCGCCGCCAGCGGCATGGTCGCCTCGCCCGAGGCCAGCGCCTGCTGCAGGGCGCTCACCACCCGGGCGCTGGCGGACTCCAGCTCGTCGCGCCGGTCCAGCCAGGCTTCGGTGACCGCGTCCAGCAGTTGGGCGAAGCCGTCCCTGGGAAAGTAGGTGCCGCAGAAGAACGGCTGGCCGGACGGGGTGAGCACGCAGGTCATCGGCCAGCCACCGCTGCCGGTCATCGCCGTCGTCGCGGCCATGTAGATGGAATCGATGTCCGGACGTTCCTCCCGGTCCACCTTGATCGCGACGAACCGCTCGTTGATCGCCCGCGCGATGCCGGCATCCTCGAAGGATTCGTGGGCCATCACGTGGCACCAGTGGCAGGCCGCGTAGCCCACGCTCAGCAGGATCGGCACCTCGCGGCGGCGGGCCTCGGCGAACGCCTCGTCGCACCAGGGCCACCAGTCGACGGGGTTGTCGGCGTGCTGCAACAGGTACGGGCTGGTGGCCTCGGCCAGGCGATTGGGCATGCCACCAGTGTTACCTATCGGCTGTCACTCACCGGCTGGGACGTGGCTCAGGCCCGGCGCGGCTGCAGCTCTGCCATCTGTGACCAGTCGGTGCCCTCGGCGCGGACATTGATGATCTTCGGGGTCGCCGAGATGGCATCGGGCATCCAGGCCATCGCTGCCTGGAAGTGCGCCGAGCCGACATGGGCCGCGCCCGCGTCGTCCTGGAAGGCCTCGACCAGCACGAACTCGTGCGGGTCATCCAGGCTGCGCGACCACTCGAAGAAGATGTTGCCCGGCTCGGCCCGGGTACCGGCGGTGAAGTCGGCAACCAGCGCCGGCCACCTGTCGACGTAGTCCGGCCGGACCGGCCACTTGACGACGATCACGATCACGTTGGCAATCCCTTCAGGTTGAGGCTGGTCGGCGCCAGGGCGGCACGAAACCGGCGCCGAACAACTCGTCCCAGGCGACGAACAGTTCCTGCACGCCCTCGGCCGCGGCTTCGGCCAGCAGGTTCAGCGGGCCCGATGCCACCGCGAGGATCGAATAGTAGAACAGCGACCGGGTCTGCTCCTCCGGAGCCTGCTGGTGGATCTCGAGCTCACCCAGGACCGCCGGGATCACCCGCGCGCACCTGCGCTACAACCCGGCACACTGCGACGACGGCCCGGCCGGCGGGGTGTTCCGGATCCGGGTCGGTCAGGTGCTGGACTCCAGCGGCCCGGTGCCCACCCAGACCACCCGGGCCCAGCAGGTGCTCAGCCCGCCCGGCCTGGTCGGCTCCGGCACCGTCTGGCACCGCTGCGTCCAGCAGGTCGATTCCCGCTACCGCGCCGGCGACTGGATGGCGCTGGAGGGTGAGCCCGGCACCGGCAAGCGCTCGTTGCTGCGCGCCATCCACCGGCTGCACAACCCGTCCGGGCACTTTCGGGTGATGTTGCCGCCGATCGCGGAGTACTTCGACACCCCGACCGCACTGCGATCGGTGTGCCCGCGCACCGTGGACGTGCCACCGCTGCGCCACCACATCGATGACCTTGCCCAGCTGGTGCCACACCTGCTGGAGCAGATCCCCAACGGTGGCCGGCTGACCTGCTCGCCGGCGGCGCTGGCGCAGCTGTCCCGGCTGAACTGGCCCGGCAACGTGGCCCAGCTGCGCGGAGTGCTGCTCTAGGTCGTCCAGCATCGCCGGACCGGCACCATCGAGCTGGCCGACCTGCCGCCGGAGTGCCGCTCGTCCAGCCGGCGGGTGCTCTCGCCGATCGAAGCGCTGGAACGCGACGCGATCGTCAATGCCCTTCACGACAAGAGCGAAAGTCCGACCACAGCAGCCAAGAACCTGGGCATGTCGCGGGCGACCATCTACCGCAAGATCCGCCAGTACGACATCTCGCTGAGCTGATGCGGCGCCGATCCCGCGTCAGGACGGCAGCTGCTCGGCCACCTGCTGGTCGGCCGGGTGCAGCGCGCGGAGCAGCGCGGCCAGCTGGTCGGCGACCATCCGCCGGGACACCGCCGCCTGCTCGATCGCTGTGCAGGCGTGGAAGGTGCCCGGATACAGGTGCAGTTCGACCGGCACGCCGGCCTGGACGAGTCGCTGCCCGTAGGCCAGATCCTCATCGCGGAACGGGTCGTACTCGCAGGCGCTGATGAAGGCCGGCGGCAACCCGGCCAGCTCGCCGGCCCGGGCCGGGGCGGCGTACTGGCTGACATCCGGGCCGCCAGGTCGGCCGGCGCCCAGGTAGTGCCGCCAGCTGACCTGAGCGCCGTGGCGCGTCCACATCGGAGTGTCGGTGAACTCGCGGGCCGAGACCGTGTCGAGCCGGTCATCGAGCTGGGCGAAGCCGAGCACCTGCAGGGCGATCGCCGGGCCCTGCCGGTCGCGGGCGAGCAGCGCCAGCGCCGCCGCCAGGCCGCCGCCGGAGCTGTCACCGACCACAGCCAGCCGGGACGGGTCCGCACCCAGTTCGGCTGCGTGCCCGGCGACCCACTCCAACGCCGCGTAACAGTCCTCCAGGCCGGCCGGAAACGGCGCCTCGGGGGCCAGCCGGTAGTCGACCGAGACCACCACCGCGTCCAGCTCGTCGGCCATCCGCTGTGACATCGGATGCAGGATGTCCACGCTGCCGCAGGTGAAACCACCCAGGTGCAGGTAGATGAGGACCGGTCGGCCGGGCTGCCCGTCGGCCGGCCGGTAGCTGCGGATCGGCACCGAGGCCGGACCGGCCGGACCGTCGATCAGCCGGTCCTCGGCGGTGACACCTCGCGCGGTCGGGTAGTCGCCCAGCTGGCCGGCCACGTAGTCCATCAGCTGCCGGTTGCCGGCCAGATCCTCCGGGTCCGGCGCCGCCAGCATCGCAACGTACGGTGCCAGGTCGGCATCAAAGCGATAATTCATCCGGTCAGGGTGCCATGCGGGCACCGCTGTCCGATAGCGGCCGGCCGCGCACTGCTCAGACCGGCACTGCTCAGACCGGCACTGCTCAGACCAGATGGGCCTTGCGGTAGAGCGCGGCGCTGCGGCCGCCGACGATGCCGACCTCGTCCAGGAACGGCATGATCCTGCCGGCCATCCAGCGCCGGGACTGCTGGTGATGCGGGTTGGCCAGCGCGGCCCGGCGGCCCCGCTCGGGTTCGATGCCCACCGCGGCGTACACCTTCGGATCGATCAGCGACTCGGCCAGCAGGTAGCTCACGGTGGCCACCAGGGATCGCTGCCGGGCCAGCTGTGCGCGGCCGAGCCGGGGCATCATTCGGACCAGTTCGGCGCGGGCGTAGCGCACGTGCCGGGACTCCTCGATGACGTGGATCCGGTTGATGTCGCGGATCAGCGGTTGCACGCTCTCGTCGTCCATCGCCTCACGCTGCAGCCGGTCCAGGATCTCTTCGGCCACCAGCACCGGGGCGAACATCGCCGGTCCGCCGGCCGTCGCCTTGTAGACCCGGGCCAGGTTGTGCAGCCGCCGGGACGGGCCGTACAGCGGGATGCCCAGCTTGTCGGCGGCCCGGGCGAACATCACCGAGTGCCGGGTCTCGTCACCGATCTCGGTCAGCGCGTACTGGGCGTGCGCGGTGCGGGCATCGAGGTCATAGGCGTAGCGCAACAGCATCTGCATCAGGATCAGCTCGAACCACAGTCCGACCTGCATGATGCTGCCGACCTCATGCTTGGACAGTTCGATCCGCTGCGCGTGGCTCAGGCCGTACCAGAGTTCGGTGCCGTAGAGCGACACCCGGTGCAGCGGTGCGTAGGCCAGGCCGGGTACCGGCTCGGCGGCCCAGTCCAGGGCCACGGTCGGGTCGAAGGAGTTCTCGGCCGAGGCGAGCAGCAATCTGGTTGCTGTGGTCTGCCGGTCCAGTACCTGGGTTGCCCTGCTCATGCCCGCCTCCGCTTACGCGTCTACCGATGCTGCCAGTGACCTTTACAAAGTTAATGTAAATGACAGTATCGAGTAAACGGGGGACTGTCCAGCCTGTCGCCCAGCGGTCTAGGACCCCGGCAGCTCCCGGACGATGCCCTGCTCGATGGCGTAGCGGGTGAGCTGCGCGCGGTTGCGCAGGCCGGTCTTGTCCCGGATCCGATCCAGGTGCGAGCGGACCGTCCGGACGCTGATGTGCAGCAGTTCGGCGATGTCGGCGTCCTTCTCCCCCGCCGCCACCTGCGAGAGCACCTCACGCTCGCGAGCCGAGAGCACCAGCTTGGGACCGGCGGAGCGACCCAACGAGGCGTTGAGCAGGAACGAGGCCAGGGTCGGGGTGACGTAACTGTTGCCGGCCGCCACCTCGCGCACCGCCCGGATGATCTCTGATCCGTCGGTGTCCTTGGTCAGGTAGCCCTTGGCGCCGGCGCCGATCGCGCCGAGCACCTCATCCTGGCCGGCGTGGGCCGAGACCACCAGCACCCGGTGACCCATCCCGACCACCTGCATCACCGCGGCCGCGTCGCCCACCCCGCGCAGCTTCAGGTCCAGGATCACCACCACCCCGGGAGCCAGCCGGGCCGCGGCGAACTGCGCCACCGACTCGGCGGTGGTGGCAACGGTGAAGTCCGGCACCTCCGCCAGCACCCGGGCCACCGCGGCCCGGAACAGCGGGTGATCCTCGACCACCGCGACCACGATCTGCCCGCTCCCCGGCTCGGTACTCATCGCGCTCCCGCCGCGACCACGCGCTGCGCCGCGGCCGGGTCCAGGGCGGGGCCGGACGGCAGCAGCGCCAGCACCGCGCTACTGAGTTGCACCGAGGCGAGCATGCCGTAGCCCAGCGCGACCTGGGCGGCCGCGGACGGGATCGGGTACTTGATCCCGTCGTCAGCCAGCAGGTAGGTGGTGCCCGCGGCGCCGGCCGGTCGGTCAGCCACCAGGGCGCCACTGCCCGGCCGGATCGCGACCCGGTCCGCGGTCAGGGTGGCGGTGGTGCTTACCGGCGCGGTAGCACCTGCCGTCACATCGGTACCCGGGTCGGCCACCAACAACTGCGGGCTGCCGGCGCCGGTGACCAGGCAGACCGGGCTGGCCGCCGGCAGGCCCACCAGCTGCGGCGCGGCACTCAGCTGCTGGGCCAGCGAGTTGAGCCGGTCCGGCAGCGCGGCGGTGGCCACGCCCACCAGCTGGTCGGCGGTCACCGGCACCGGCTTGCCGCTGAGGCCGGCCGCCCGGTTGGCCGGGGCGCTCAGCGCCAACTGCGCCTGCACCGCCGTGACCGGCGCGAGGCCGGCCTTCAACACCAGGTAGTACTCGGTCGCTGCCGGCCGCAACGCGGGGTTGGAGACCACCAGCACCGATCCGATCGCGACGGTGCCAGAGCCCACCCGCGGTCCCGGCTGGCCAGCCCCGGTGACGGCCAGGAAGTCCAGATCGGCACCGGACGGCACGGCCGACAGCCACGCCGCCGACACCCGGCTCAGCTGCTGACCGGACAGCCCGAGGGCCGCCGCCTGGCCCGGTCCGGGCAGCCGGAACCGGTAACCGCCGGCCAGCAGCTGCTTACTCGTCCCGTCGGTGACCAGCAACGCCTGCCCGGTGCCGAGCAGCCGGCCGGCGATCGGCGCCGACCAGCGCAGCACGGTCAGCGGCCCGGTCGCGGCCGGCAGGTCGGCCGCCGACTGCGAGCACACGGTCGCCGGGCCACGGCTGATCCGACCGGCGGCGGGTAGCGAATCCGGCGCACCGACGATGCCCAGCGGCGAACCGCGACCGACCGAGGCCAGCTGCTTGGCCGGCACCGTGGTGGTCCTGGTGCCGTTCCCGCCGGCCAGCAGCCGGGCCGAGGCGAAGTTCAGCACCGGGTGCAGCAGCCCGTCGCCCGCCATGATGTAGCGGCTGCCGGTCTCCTTCTCGATCACCACCTGGCCCGGTTTCTTCCAGTCGCTGCTGGTGCCGGGGCGCAACACCCCCAGGATTCCGAAGGCTGCGGTCACGATGAGCGTCGCGATCAGCCCGAGCACGGTGCCGAGCACCAGCCGCCGGCTCGGTGAGACCGGGTGGTTGGCGTCGGCGGACACCAGCGCGGACACCAGCCGCCGCCGCAGGAACTGGTAGGCCTGGATCTGGTCACGCTGGGTCCACATGAACGCTGCCCACCGTCCGATCGATGGCGATGATGAATACCTCGTTAAGGTGCAAGATAGAGCAACCAGGCCCCACCGTGCGCAACCAGTGCCCGTTCCGCCCGGTTATCGTCGCCGACCAAGCGCCCACCGCCGAGGAGTTCGAACAGCATGACCGCATCCCCGGACACCGCCCGGTCGGCCGCCGGCCCGTCCGGACGCGACGGGTCGGGCCGGCGCGCGCACCGGCGCTCCACCGCAACCGTGGCCGGGCCGCCGCACGCGCTGCGGGCGCTGTTGCCGATCAAGCTGGCCGCCGTCCTGGCCTGGGAGATCGCCGGAATCACGGTGCTGGTCGGTTACCAGCACCGGGCAGACCGTTATGGCCGGCCGGTGCTGATCGCGCTGGCAGTCCTGGCCGGCCTGGTGGTGCTGACGAGTTCGCTGCGGCTCGCGGGGCAGACCGTGATCGAGCGCCGGCGGGCCAGTCGCGCGCTGCGCCGCCGGTTGGCTGGCTACGCCCAGGACCGGTCGGGCGACTCGGTCCAGCGGCGGCTACTGACCGGGTTGACGCTGAACACCCACATCGATCGGGCCGGCAACCGCACCGGCGTGATCGGCGCCGAGCTGGGCTGGTCGGCGGTGCTCAAGGTCGCCGACACCGCATCGCCGGATCCGGCCCTTCTGATCGAGGCCGCCAGCCGGGCCTGCCTGCGTCCGGACCTGCCGCTGGCCGCGGCCCAGGTGCTCAGCTGGAACGTGGCCGCCGGCTGGGGCGAGCAGGCCGACAGCGGCCCTGCCACCCGGACCATCCGGCAGTACTTCCTGGCGGTCCGGACGGCCGAGCAGCCCAGCGGCCGGGCCATCCTGGCACGCGGTGGGGGTCCGGCCGGTGCGCAGCGGGCAACCGCCAGCGCCGCGGCCGCCCTGGCCTTTCAGCTGAGCCAGCTGGGCTACCCGTGCACCGTGCTGGACAGCGCCGAACTCGAACAGCACGTCCAGCTGATGTCGGGCGCCTCCTACTCCGCCCAGCCCACCGGCCCGGACACCGCACCGGCGCCGCTGGAAACCAGGGACGCCTGGACGGTCGGCCGGATCCAGCAGAGCTGCTTCCGGGTCGGCGCCGGCACCTCGCACGCCGCGTCGCTGAACTGGGACCTCAAGGCCCCGCTGAGCTTCGTGCTCGGCTCGTGCACCATCACCCCGGACGGGCGGGGCTCGGCGCGACTGCAGCACCTGGTGCGCGCGGCGATGCTCAGCCAGCAGTCCCCGCTGAGCGTCGAACAGGCCAGCCGGACGCTGGATCGCCGGCTGGTGCCGTTGCGCTACCGGCAGGAGCAGTACGTGCGTGCGACCCTTCCGTTGGCGCTGACCGGACCGGTCGGGCCCGGCGCGTCCAGGCTTGGCAGTTCGAGGTCCGGCAGTTCGAGGTCCGGCAGTTCGAGGCTTGGCGGTTCGAGGCTTGACGGTTTGAGGGTCGGGTCGCCGCGGCCGGGGCATCGTGAGCTGCCCGACGTCCGCACGCTGAGCGGCGCAGCCCCCGACAGCAGCCGCTGAGCCGGTTTCCGCCGGCAACGAGCGGTTCGGACAGGGCGCCAGCGATTCGGACAGCGCAAGCGGTTCGGACAGGGACGAGCAGGGAGGGTAGCCGTGACGGCAGTCGCCAGCGCGCCGGCCGGCCGCCTGCTACGGGTGATCGGCTGCCTGCTGATCGCCATCGGGTTCGTCACCGCGATGACCGGCGCTGGTCTGGCCGGTCGGTCGGCGATCGGCGCGGTCATCGACAGCTTCGCCGGCGACACCTACACCGCACCGGCCAGCGTGGACGGTCGGCTGGGTCGTGGCAGCTACCTGATCATGCAGCTCACCGAGACCGACGACGCCAGCGGCCGGCCGCTGTTCAGCACGCCGGTCAGCATCAGCGCCGACCGGGTCCAGGTGACCGGACCGGCCGGGGTCCCGCTGCCCATCTATCGCAGCAGCCACAGCCACCTCGACCGCGACGCCGGAGTGTTCACCGCGGCCGTCAGCTTCGAGGTGGCCCGGGCCGGGCAGTACCGCGTCGAGGTCGCCGGGCCGGCCGACGCCCGGTTCGTGGTGGTCCGCGACCTCGCGACGTCCTTTCATGCCACCGCCGGCAAGCTGCGGGTGGCCACCCTGGGCGCGACGGTGCTGCTGGCTGGCCTGCTCATGCTGGTGGTCGGTCTCATTCGGGCCCAACCTGCCGAGCCGGTCAGCCGCGCCGGCCAACCACCGCCCGGCCGGTACTGGGACGGCCCGGGCCAACCGCCGCCCGCCCGGTACTGGGACGGTCAGCGCTGGCTGCCGTGAGCCTGCTCGACAGGTTGGATCAGGCTGGCCTGCGCCGGGGCGGCCTGCTCGCGTTGACGGTGGCCGGTCACGGTGACCGGCCGGTGGCGGGGCTGGCCTTCGACGGTGGCCAGTGGCCGATCACCGCGCTCGATCCGGCCGCGGTAGCTGCCGTCGACACCGACCTGCGACCCCGCTGGGTGTGCTGGTCGAGCGAAACGGCCCTGGAGCTGACCCGGGCCGGCGTCCGGTTGACGACCGGCTGGGACCTGGTGGCCGTACACCGGTTGCTGTTCGGCGGCTGGCGGGCGGACCCGGCGCGCATCTGGGCGAGCCTGCACGAGCTGAGCGCCGAGTCGTTGCCGGGCACCGGCCAGCTGGACCTGCTCGGCGCCCACGGTGAGGAGGGCGTCGATCCGGAGGAACCGGTCCGCCCGGACGGGCACCTTCGACCGGAATGGACCGGCGGTGGTTGGCGCCGGGACCCGGACCGCTGCGCCCGGTGGGCCGGCATCGCGTTGGCCGCCTGTCGGCTGCAACAGCGCCGGCTGGCGCTGGTCGACGCGGCCGGCCACCCGATGGCCAGCGCACACGCCGAATCGACCGCCGAACTGCTGTGCGCCGAGCTGTCGCACGACGGCCTGCCGATCGACCTGGCCCGCGCCCGGGAGCTGATCGCCTCGTTCGTGGGGCCGCCCCCGGTCGACGCCGAGGATGCGGCACGGCAGCGCGAGCGCCGGGACGCGGCGGTGCTGCGGTTGGTGCCCACCGCCGAGGGCACCGACCTGCGCAATCCGGGCCAGGTGCGAGCGATGCTGGCCCGGGTCGGCATCGAGGTGCCCGATACCCGGTCCTGGCGGCTGGAGAACTTCCGGGGTGCGCACCCGGTGATCGAGGCGCTGCTCGGCTGGCGCAAGGCCGAGCGGATCGCCACCACCTACGGTTATGAGTGGCTGGAGCGCAACGTCGGCGCCGACGGCCGGCTGCGCGGCGCCTGGAGCGGTTCGGACGGGGCGGCCGGCCGGATGACCGCTTCGGCCGGCCTGCACAACCTGCTGGCCGACCTGCGCCCGGCGGTGGCCGCCGGCGATGGCCAGGTGTTCGTCCGCGCCGATCTCGGCCAGATCGAGCCCCGGGTGCTGGCCGCGGTCTCCGGTGACCGGGCGCTGGGCCGGGCCAGCGCCGAAGACGACCTCTCAACCCCGATCGCGGCCAAGCTGCGGGTCGAGCGGCCGGTGGCC
>JBPCPA010000197.1:0-3625 GCA_050999655.1 Jatrophihabitans sp. | reverse complement strand
GGCTGAGCATCACCCGGCTGAACGCGCCGCTGGCGCCACGGCCGCTGACCACTCCGCTGGCCGAGCCGCTGGGCATCGGTGAGCGACTACCGGACCCGGCCGAGGTGTGGCAGGCCCTGGTGCTCGGCACCCGCGACTACATCCTCAAGAACGGGTTCGCCTCGGTGGTGCTCGGTCTGAGCGGCGGCATCGACTCTGCGGTGGTGGCCGCGATCGCTGCCGACGCCATCGGCGGGGGGAACGTCCACGGTGTCGGGATGCCGAGCGCCTACTCATCCGAGCACTCCCAGTCCGACGCGATCGAGCTGGCCCGGCGGCTGGGCGCCCGGTTTCAGGTGGTGCCCATCGAGGCGATGGTGACGGCCTTCCTGGACACCGTGAAACTGACCGGCCTGGCCGAGGAGAACCTGCAGGCTCGGATTCGCGGGACGACCCTGATGGGGTTGTCCAACCAGTCCGGCCACCTGGTGCTGGCCACCGGCAACAAGAGCGAGCTGTCGGTCGGCTACTCGACCATCTACGGCGACGCGGTCGGTGGCTTCGCCCCGATCAAGGACGTGCCCAAGACGCTGGTCTGGCAACTGGCCGAATGGCGCAACGCCGAGGCGAACGCGCGCGGCGAACTGGCGCCGATCCCGCCGAACTCGATCAGCAAGCCACCGTCGGCCGAGCTGCGGCCAGGCCAACTCGACTCGGACTCGCTTCCCGACTACGCCGAGCTCGACCGGTTGCTGGCCCGCTACGTCGATGAGGACGCTGGCGTCGCGCAGTTGCTGGCCGACGGCTTCGACCCCGACCTGGTCGACCGGATCGTGCGGTTGACCGATGCCGCGGAGTGGAAGCGACGCCAGTACCCGCCCGGGCCGAAGATCAGCCTGAAGTCCTTCGGCCGCGACCGCCGGCTGCCGATCACCAACCGCTGGCGGGAAGGCCGGCCGGACGGGCGCTGAGCCGTTCGGCCGCGGCCGTCCGCACTGCCTGCCGCAGCACCCCGCTGGGCGCCGCCCGGCGTGAGCCATCTCTCGGCTGCTCGCAGGTGCGTCGGACGGGTTGAAGGTGCACCATGGAGGCGTCCATTACCCGCCCGGGGACCGGCAAGCCGGCCTCGAGGAACAGAGGACCGATCATGAGTGAGACGTTGTATGGCGGCACGTCGAACCGCCGAGTGACCATCCGGGACCTGCAGAACGCCAAGCAGACCGGCGACCGGTGGCCGATGCTGACCGCCTATGACTATTCGACCGCTCAGGTCTTCGATGCCGCCGGCGTGCCGGTGCTGCTGGTCGGCGACTCCGCCGCCAACGTGATCTACGGCTACGACAGCACCGTCCCGGTCACCGTCGATGAGCTGCTGCCGCTGGTTCGTGGCGTGGTACGCGGCGCTCCCCGGGCGATGGTGGTGGCCGACCTACCGTTCGGCAGCTACCAGGTCTCGCCCCAGCAGGCGCTGGAGACGGCGACCAGGTTCATGAAAGAGGGCGGCGCGCACGCGGTGAAGTTCGAAGGCGGTGCCCGGATGGCGCCGCAGGTCGAATTGCTGACCGCGGCCGGCATTCCGGTGATGGCGCACATCGGGCTGACCCCGCAGTCGGTGAACACCCTGTCCGGCTATCGGGTGCAGGGCCGTGGCGAGCATGAGGCGCAGCGTTTGATCGATGACGCAAGGGCATTGCAGGATGCCGGGGCATTCGCGGTGGTGCTCGAGGTGGTGCCGTCCGACGTCGCGAAGAAGGTGACGCACGACCTGCGGATTCCTACCGTGGGCATCGGGGCCGGCGTCGAATGCGATGCCCAGGTACTGGTCTGGCAGGACCTAGCCGGACTGCGGGTGGGCGGCAAGCCGGCCAAGTTCGTCAAGCAGTACGCCGATGTGGCGCAGGTGCTCACCGACGCCGTGCAGCGCTTTGCCGCCGAGGTACAGGCCGGCACGTACCCCGGGGCCGAGCACAGCTATCACTGACCGCCAGCCGGCCGCCTGAGGCCGGCGCGCGGCCCGAACCATGTGCTCGGGCGGCCCGGGCCGCGTCCTGCTGGTTCGGTCAGGCTTTCTTGGCTGCCCGGCTGGTTCGCTTGGCGGGTGCCCTGGTAGCCGGTGCCTTCTTGGCCGGCGCCGCCTTGGCGGTCACGGCCTTCTTTGCGGGTGCGGCTTTCTTCGTCACGGCCTTCTTGGCCGGCGCCGCCTTGGCGGTCACGGTCTTCTTCGGTGCGGCCTTCTTGGCGGGTGCCGCCTTCTTGGTCACAGCCTTCTTGGCGGGTGCCGCCTTCTTGGCTGGCGCCGCGGTCCTGGCCGGCGCCGCCTTGGCTGTCACGGCCTTCTTTGCGGGTGCGGCTTTCTTGGTCGCGGCCTTCTTGGCAGGTGCCGCTTTCTTGGTCACGGCTTTCTTGGCAGGTGCCGCCTTCTTGGTCACGGCTTTCGTCACGGCAGCCACCTTCTTCACGACGCGCTTGGCTGGGGCCGCCTTCGTCGCGGCCGGTGCCTTCTTGGCAGCCGGCTTTCTGGTAGCGCTCGCCTTCGCGGCGGGAGCGGACTTGCTGGCTGACGCCTTGCGGGCGGTACGAGATGGTGAGGTCATTGCCTTGCCTCCTAGGGCCTGAGTTGAGAACAGTGGACGATGCCGGGCACCGCAGTTCAACCAGCCACGCCGTAGTAGCACTGACCAAATCTCGCTGGACAATCAGTGCCTTCGTCATCGAGGACGCCTTATTGCACTGCTCAATAAGATGATTCTCGATCGTCGGTAGGCAGCGGACGAGCCAGCCTGTAAGCCGGGTCCTGTGCCCGAAGACGGATCTTCGAGCGGCGACCATCCATCTCGACCTACCGTCGCCGGCAGGCTCTAGCGATCTACCCGCAGGCTCGGGCGGGCCGCCCTCGAACGCCTGCGCAGTTGCCCGGCAAGCCGGGCCACCTCTTGATCTTGCTCCGGGTGGGGTTTACCTAGCCGGTCCGGTCGCCCGAGCCGCTGGTGGTCTCTTACACCACCGTTTCACCCTTACCGGACGGTCCGGGGCTGGCCCGATCCGTCCGGCGGTCTGTTTTCTGTGGCACTGTCCCGCGGGTCACCCCGGGTTGCCGTTAACAACCACCCTGCCCTGTGGAGCCCGGACTTTCCTCGGCAATCTGTTGCCAGATCGACGCGGTCGCCCGGCCGGCTCGTCCGCCGCGCACCGATCCTAGCCCTTGATCGGGGCGCACCGCGCCGACCGTCCTCGCGGTCACCTAGCCTGGCCCAGTGCACCGTGGCAGCCAGGCAACCGCGATCGGCCGGCGGTGAGTCTCGAGCTGCTGGTCGGCCTGGTGCTGATCGCGATCTGCCTCGGCGCGGCGGTGGCACGACCGTTCGGCCTGAGCGAGGCGGCGGTCGCTTTCCCCTGCGTGGCCATCGCGCTGCTGAGCGGGGCGGCGGCACCGCGGGTGGCCTGGCACAGCCTGGCTCAGCTGGCGCCGACCGTGGCCTTTCTCGCCGCCATCCTGGCGTTCGGGCAGCTATGCGCCAGCGCTGGCGTCTTCGACTACCTCGGCAGCGTTACCGCGCACCTGTCCCGCGGTGCACCGCGCAGGTTACCGGTGATGGTAGTGGGGTTCGCCGCAGTGATCACCACCCCCCTCACCCCGGACTCAACC
>JBPCPA010000071.1:0-4448 GCA_050999655.1 Jatrophihabitans sp. | reverse complement strand
CTGCAGTACTGGGTGTCGGCGGGCCGGCCGGCCAAGCGCCGGCTGATCACCTGGCGGGGCGGCTACCACGGCGACACCCTGCATCCGATGAGCGTCTGCGATCCGGACGGCGGCATGCACGCGCTGTGGCAGCCGATGCTGCCGGCCCAGCTGTTCCTCGACGCGCCGCCGGCCGGCTTCGATACCGAGCCGGTGCAGTCCTACCTGCAGCAGTGGGACCGGGCGCTGGCCGAGCATGCCGACCAGATCGCGGCCATCATCGTGGAGCCGGTGGTGCAGGGCGCCGGCGGGATGAACTTTCACCATCCCGGCTACCTCACCGGCCTGCGCGAACTGGCCGACCGGCACCAGGTGCTGCTGATCTTCGACGAGATCGCTAACGGCTTCGGTCGCACCGAACGGCTGTTTGCCGCCGAGCACGCCAGCGTGGCACCGGACATCTGCTGCCTGGGCAAGGCGATGACCGGCGGCTACCTGTCGATGGCCGCCACCCTGTGCACCGGCCGGGTGGCTGAGCAGATCAGCCGGGGCGCGGTGCCGGTGCTGGCGCACGGGCCGACCTTCATGGCCAACCCGCTGGCCGCCTCGATCGCCAACGCCTCGATCGAGCTGCTGCTGGCTCAGGACTGGGCCGCCGCGGTGGCCCGGATCGCCGCTGGCCTGCGGACCGGTCTGGCTCCGATCGCGGCGCTGCCCGGGGTACGCGAGGTGCGGGTGCTCGGTGCGATCGGGGTGGTGCAGCTGGAGACCGAGGTGGACGTGCCGGCCGCCACCGCCGCCGCGGTCGAGCAGGGGGTCTGGCTGCGGCCGTTCCGCGACCTGATCTACACCATGCCGCCCTACATCACGACCGATGCGGAATTGGCAAGCATCAGTGGGGCAATCCACGCTGCCACCGAGGCCAGCCTGGCGGCGGGCCGGCGCTGACGTAACGTCAGCGGACGTGACCCGTCCCGACCCGGCCGACTGGCTGGCCCAGGCCGCCGCCGTTCGTGAGGCGGCCGGCCTGCACCGGGTGTTGCGGCCACGGTCGGCCGGTGCCGCGTTGCTCGACTTGGCCTCCAACGACTACCTGGGCTTGGCCCGCGACGCCCGGGTGGTCGCAGCCGCCGGCCGGGCGCTGACCGACTGGGGAGCCGGGTCCACCGGATCCCGCCTGGTCACCGGCAGCACCGCGCTGCACGCCGAACTGGAGCGCGCCCTGGCCGACCTGGTCGGCGCGCCGTCCGCGCTGGTGTTCTCCTCCGGCTACCTGGCCAATCTCGCAGCGGTGACCGCGCTGGCCGGGCCGGACTGCCTGGTGATTTCCGACGCGGGCAACCATGCCTCGCTGATCGATGCCTGCCGGCTGTCGCGCTCGCCGGTGGTGGTGAGCCCGCACGGTGACACCGAGGCGGTGGCCGAGCACCTGGCCGGCCGGGGACAGAACCGCGCGATGGTGGTGGTCGATGCGATCAACTCCGCCGACGGCGACCTGCTCGAGCTGGCCGAACTGCAGTCGGTGGCGGCCCGCCACCAGGCGATGCTGGTGGTCGATGACGCGCACGGCGTCGGGGTGCGCGGGCAGGGCCGGGGGGCGGTGGCCGAGGCAGGCATCGCCGGCGCACCCAACGTGGTGACCACCATGACGCTGTCGAAATCGCTGGGCTCCCAGGGCGGCGCGGTGCTCGGCAGCCCCGCGGTCATCGCGCATCTGGTCGACACCGCCCGTCCCTTCATCTTCGACACCGGCCTGAACCCGGCGGCGGTCGGTGCGGCGCTGGCCGCCGTCCGGATCGTCGCGGCCGAGCCGGCCCTGGCGGCCAGGGTGCTGGCCCGGGCCAGCCAGCTGGCCGGGATCTGTGGCGTCCGGCCGACCGGATCGGCCATCGTGCCGGTGCTGATCGGTGCGTCCCAGGACGCCTACGACCGCTCGATGGCCCTGCTCGACAACGGTATCCAGGTCGGGTGCTTTCGCCCGCCCGCGGTCGCGGCCGGCACCGCGCGGCTGCGGGTTACCGCCCGGGCCGACCTCACCGAGGACGACCTGGAGCTCTTCGGTCGTGGCCTGCGCTCGGTGCTGGGCCGATGAGGATCATCGTGGTGACCGGCACCGGCACCGCCGTGGGCAAGACCGTGACCAGCGCCGCCCTCGCCACGTGCGCCCTGCGGGCCGGTCAGCGGGTGGCGGTGGTCAAACCGAGCCAGACCGGGGTGGGCCCCGGCCGGCCCGGTGATCGGGGTGACGGCGGTGATCTTGCCTAGGTGCGCCGGCCGACCGGGCTGACCGATCTGCACGGGTACCTGCGCTACGCCGAGCCGCTCGCACCGGCCACTGCGGCGCGCCGGGCCGGACAGGCCGGACCGGAGCTGGCCGGCCTCGCCGACCGGGTGGCCGAGTTGGCCGATCGGGACCTGGTCGTCATCGAGGGCGCCGGTGGCGCGCTGGTCAGGTTCAACGCTACCGGCGAGGGCATCCTCGAACTGGCCGCGGCCGTGCAGGCCCGCCTGGCCGATTCCGGCACGCCGGCGCAGCTGGTCACCGTCCTGGTCTGCCGGGCCGGCCTGGGCACGCTGCACGACACCGCGGCGGCCGCGGCGGCGCTGGATCGCGCCGGTGCCGGATCGCGGTTACTGGTCATCGGCGACTGGCCGGGCGAGCCGGGCCTGGCCGAGCGTTGCAACCTGGCCGACCTGCCGGCCTACAGCGGTCTGGTGCTGGCCGGGGTGCTGCCCAGCGGCGCCGGCCGGCTGCCGGCGTCGGACTTCGTCGGGCTCGCAGCAGGATCGCTCAGCCCGGCCCTGGGTGGCACTCTGGACGCGCCAGACTTCACCAGCAAACACCGGGCACCACCACCGAGGAGTGAGCATCATGACAGCCATCGATGAGCCGGCCGCGATCCTGGTCCGGGCTCGCGAGCAGGTTCTGGGCAACGGCGTGGGCCTGAGCCAGGCGCAGCTGCTGGAGGTGCTGCGGCTGCCCGAGGACCAGCTCGAGGCGCTGCTCGGTCTGGCTCACGAGGTCCGGCTGCGCTGGTGCGGCCCGGAGGTCGAGGTCGAGGGGATCATCAGCCTGAAAACCGGCGGTTGCCCGGAGGACTGCCACTTCTGCTCGCAGTCCGGCCAGTTCAGCTCGCCGGTGCGCAGCGCCTGGCTGGACGTGCCCAGCCTGGTCCAGGCAGCCAAGCAGACCGCCAAGACCGGTGCCACCGAATTCTGCATCGTGGCGGCGGTGCGCGGCCCGGATCAGCGACTGATGGACCAGGTGGCCGAGGGCGTGAAGGCGATCCAGGCCGAGGTCGACATCCAGGTGGCCTGCTCGCTGGGCATGCTCACCCAGGACCAGGTGGACCAGCTGGTGGCGATCGGGGTGCACCACTACAACCACAACCTGGAGACGGCCCGCTCGCACTTCGGGCAGGTGGTGACCACCCACACCTGGCAGGAGCGCTGGGACACCCTGCAGATGGTGGCCAAGGCCGGCCTGGAGGTGTGTTGCGGCGGCATCATCGGGATGGGCGAGACGCTGGCCCAGCGGGCCGAGTTCGCAGCCCAGCTGGCGGAGCTGAACCCGGACGAGGTGCCGATGAACTTTCTCAACCCCCGGCCGGGAACGCCCTTTGCCGACCTGCCGGTTCTCGATGGAGCGGACGCGCTGCGGGCGATTGCGGCGTTCCGGCTGGCGATGCCGCGCACCATCCTGCGCTTCGCCGGCGGCCGGGAGCTGACCCTCGGTGACCTCGGCGCCCGGCAGGGCATGCTCGGCGGCATCAACGCGGTGATCGTCGGCAACTACCTGACCACCCTGGGACGTCCCGCCGAGTCCGACATCGCGCTGCTCGCCGAACTGAAGATGCCCATCAAGGCCCTGTCCGCGACGCTGTAGTGGAGGCGTTCTGCGGCCAGTGCGGGCTGCCGGTGCCGGGCGAGCACGGCCGGTGCCGGCAACGGGTCGAGTGGGAGCCGCCCCGGTTCTGCCCGCAGTGCGGCCGGCGGATGGTGGTGCAGGTCGATCCGGTCGGCTGGCGGGCGATGTGCTCCCGGCACGGCGAACTCCTCGGCTGATCGCTGTGTAGTGGGGTGCTCCGATGCGAAACGTAAAGAGGCCCTACCTGTTTCGGAGCAGGCCCACCAACGAAGCAGGCCCACCAACGAAGCACGGCCGTCCACCAGCAGGGCCGGCCGGCTAGAACCCGGTCACCCACTCGGTGCCGGCGTAGACATTCATCCGACCCGGTCGGACCATTCCGGCCAGCACCAGGCCGTACTCGCGGGCCAGGTCCACCGCCAGGTCCGACGGGGCCGATACCGCGACGATGCCGGCCGCACCGGCCGCCACCGCCTTCTGCACGATCTCGAAGGACACCCGTCCGCTGACCACCAGCAGCAGGTCGGTGACCGGCAACCGGCCCTCCAGCAGCGCCCAGCCGTGTACCTTGTCCACCGCGTTGTGCCGGCCGACGTCCTCG
>JBPCPA010000051.1:0-33814 GCA_050999655.1 Jatrophihabitans sp. | reverse complement strand
CCCTGCCCACCACCACCGCCGAGGCAATGATGAACACCACCGGCAGCACGCCGAGCAGCAGGTTGACGAAGAGGTCGACAGCGATCAGCGTGGGACCGCCCGCGCGCCCGGCCAGCCGGGCGGTGTGAATGCGTGCGAGGGTCAGCCGGGCTGGCGTGCCGTGCAGCACTGCGCCCAGCAGGCGCTCGGCGGCCCCTGGTCGGTGGCGCGAACCGATTCCGGAACCCGTCGGGTCCGTTGATCCCTGTCTCATCGGCCTTCCTCCCTGCTCACCGACGCGTGTCCGGGTTGGGTCACGGCACTCAGGCTTGCGTCGGCTGTTGGTCGACCGCCAGGATGCGGAGCTCTGAGGTGTATCGGTGGCCGTCCTTGTCACGCAGCCACAGCTGTGACTGGTCAGGCAGCATCTCGCTCAGGGTGATCGAGCCGTTCGCCTCGACCACCGACCGGCGAATCGACTTGGCCAGGATGTTGACGTAGGTCAGGCTGCTGAAGTCGACGAAGGTCGGCTTGTCCTCGACCGGGACGGTGTAGAAGGCACGTTCGGGCAAGCAGTGCTGCAGCCGCCAGCGCCGAGCGCCGAGAAATCGGTCGGCCTCGGACCGCACGGCGGCCCAGGCCACGTCCTCGGCCAGGAAGGTCCACGATTGCCGGGTGACGACGAGGTTGTCGATCGTGATCCGGGGGCTGTACGAGTCGCGCGGCACCGGTTTGAAGGCGTTCACGGTTACCGCCGAGAGCTGCTCGCCCAGGACCTGGGACAGCGGGGCCTGGAAGGTGGACCGGTTCGAGCGGACGACCAGCCGGCCGCCCTCGAGGTGGACGACGAGGTCGGCGGCCGGGATGATCGGCGCCGGCGGCGTGGCCGCTTCGGGGTGCAGGGTCCAGTAGGTGTAGTCGGCAGACATCAGCGCCGTCGGCGGCGCCGTCCGTGACGTGATCAGCGGCCCGTCCATGGACACGAGCGCGCAGATGCGCCGCTCGCCCAGGTCCGCCTCGGCGGCGGCGAGCAGGGAGGCGGGGTCATCGTGCTGCTCGACGAAGAGCCGGCTTTCGATGGTGTTGAAGGACAGGTGTAACTCGCCCAGTACGAAGAGGTGCTCCTGCCGATCGATCGAGCCCGCGTCCGCGGCGGCGAGCATGATGTCGGGTGAGTGGTGGATCGCGGTGGCCCATGGCGCCGGGCGCCGGGGGAACAGCTCCGCGACCCGCTCGGTGAGATCGGCGCTGCGCAACCGCACCTCGCGGGCGTCCTGCGGGATCTGCAGGATCGCGGCCCAGCGGCGCTGGAACTCCGCCACCGCGACCCGGGTCGGCTTCGACAGTTCGCGCGGGTTGAAGAACAGGTGCGGGGTCGCCAGGCTGAGGATCGCGGCCAGCGGGACGGCTGAGCTGCCAAGCTGGAAGGCTCGACGTTCGTAGATGTCGAGCAGGAGTCGGTCCCATTCCTGGCCGATCTCAGCGACCAACCACCGGGCGCTGTCGAGCAGGAGGCACAACGGCTGGGCGAGCTGATCGCGCAGCGCAGGCCCCAACTCGACCCGGACATCGCGGACGGTGTCCTCATAGACCAGCGTGCGCCCACCGTAGGTCTCGCCCGGACGACGGTCGCCGGCCAGTCCGGTGATGGCCGAGAAGCAGTCGCCGAGTTCGGCCAGGGCGGCCTCGAGCGCCACGTCGTCCCCGGCAGCGGCGCTGACCCGATCCCGCGCCGCAACAAGGCCGTGCACGATCCCGACGGCCCGTTCGCGCACCTGCGGCTCCGGGATCCGCTCCAGCCGCGCCAGCAGGGTGCGCTCCGGCCACGCCTCGGTGGTACCCGTCAGATCCAGCCGCACCAGGCTGCGGGCAGCCAGGGCGTCCAGCGCTACCAGCAGGGTCTGCTGGTCACCCAGTTCGGCATACTCCGAGTGGGTCAGTTCCAGGGCGATGTCGTGCACGCTGCGGACGCCGTCCACCAGCGCCAGCAGTGCGCTCTCGCACGGTGTGAGCGCCACCGGCGCCCGACCCGGCACGAGCAGGGTGGCGCCGCCGAGCCGGTGCGCGGCGAACAGCCGCGGCGCCAGCCAGGGCCGCACCGCGGCATCTGCCGACAGTGCCTCAGCGACAGCGTTGATCGCCCAGATCTCGAAATACACCGTCCGCCGTGCCAGAAAGTCCTCGCCGAAGCGCATCGCCAGCGGCTGACCCTCCTCGATCCAGCGCGCCCAGCCGACCGGTCCGATGAAGCCGATCGTGTCGTTCTTCATGCTGTAGCGCTGCACGTAACTGGCGACCGTCAGCTCGTGGTTTCGGCCCCGGACGTTACGCGGCTCGCCTGCCGCGGCCTTGTCCAGGCACAGCTTGACGAGCTTCGGGTTCTGCCAGGTGATGGCTTCGCGTAGCCGCGGGGATCGGGCGAGTTGCTGGATGGCCGCCGACAGCCGGCCGACAGCGGATTCGTACTCCTCGAGGTAGGCCTGGTGCTGGCCAGCCTCGTGCACCGCCGCGTCGGCGGCGACGGCCAACTCGGGATCGGTCAGCGCGTGGGCGGTCTCGGCGGGAAAGCCCGCGCCGCGCACCACCACATCCCGCCAGGCAGCCCAGCCCTCGCCGCCGAGCGGGACCAGATGGGACTTCTCCTCCGAGGCCATCAGCTGACCTTCCGGTCGATGTGGGCTGCCAGCGCATCCAGCGTGGAGTACTCGAACAGGACGACGACCCGCAACTCGACACTGAACTCGGCGCGCACCTTCGACATCAGCTCCACCGCGGTGAGTGAATCTCCGCCCAGATCGAAGAAATCCGCGTCCGGGGCGATGGCGTCCTCGGCCAGGACCGTGCTCCACAACCGGCGAAGCCGGTCGATGGTGCGTGCGGGGTCGGCAGGCTCCGGCCGCCGGTCGGGGTCGGCGGTCGGGTCCGTCCTCGCTTCGACGGCGTCCGGAGTTCTGGTGTGGGCCACCGGGGGCTGCGGACGCTCAACCGGTTGCGGGCCCGGATAGCCGGGGACCAGGGCCCGGTCGATGTCGACGAGATCGCCCATAGCTGGCCAGTCAATGGCGTGACCGGCCGCCCAGACCGCGCCGACGGCGGCCAGCGCTGATCGCGCCTGGGCCAGCGGTGTGACCGGGTGATGCGCGAGGGTGGGCAGCACCCGGTGCCGGCCGGCGATCACCATCGGGTGCTGGCGCGCGGCCTTGGTCAGGGTCTGGCCGGGTCCGACCTCGATCATCAGCAGCCGGCCGGCCTCGCCGGCAAGAGTGTCCAGGGCGTCGGCGAACACCACCGGCTGCATCAGCTGACGTGACCAGAACCCGGGATCGACTGCCTCGTCCCTGGCGACCAGTTGGCCGGTGTTGGCCGAGTAGAAGTCGATCGCGGGCCGGGCCAGCCGCAGCCCACGCAGCGCCCGGTCGAAGACCGGCACAGCCGGCGCGGCGTAGGGCCCGTGTGCCGAATGGGTGGCGGCTACCGGATAAGAGGCCAGGCCGGCGCCCCTCAGCTTCTCGGCGGCGCTGGCCAGCAGGTCGTTGGACCCGCCCACCACCAGGTGGCGAGGGCCGAGGATCAACGCTATCCAGACTCCGTCGGGCAGCAGTGATGCCACGTCGGCCGGCGATGCCGACACGGCGAGCAGGCCGCCGGGCGGCAGATCCTGGAGCGCCTGCGAGCGGGCCGCAACCGCCAGGACGGCGTCATCGAGGGTGAAAACCCCGGCAACCGAGGCCGCGGCCATCTCACCGATACTGACGCCGAGGACGGCGGACGGCGTGATGCCCCACGATTGCCAGGTCTGGGCCAGGGCATACTCGACTGCGAAAGTCAGCGGCAGGGCGGCCCGAGGTGACTGCAGTTGGGCCTCCACGCCATCTTGCCACCACCGGCGCAACGGCACGCCCGCCGCCTCGAACAGGTCCAGGCAGTCATCGAAGGCGGCGGCGTACGCGGGTGACAGATCATACAGGTCCTGAGCCACCCCGCGATGCTGGGAACCCTGGCCAGGAAAGAGGAAAACGACCCGGCTGGGCTGCTCGAACCTAGGCGAGCTGGACGGGGCCGTCACAGCTGCCGCCATTCGCGGCCCGGGTCGGCCATGGCCGCTGCCAGGATCTGGTTGTAGTCGGTGACCCAGCCGGCCACGGTGTGATCGTCGAATATCTCGGGGCTGTACTGCACCCCGCCGCTCAGTTCACCTGACATTGCCATGCCGTAGTACCAGGTCACGCCGCCGGGCAGCGTCTCGCTGTCCCGGGTCACCCTGCGGATGATGGCACCGCTGTCGCCGATCTGGACGGCCCTGGTGGTCGCCTTGGTCATGGACAGGTCCCAGTACCCGAAGACGAGATAGCAGTTGGACGGGTCCGCCATCGGCTCGGACAGAGACGGAATCGCCTCCAGGACCTGTTGGTAGGGTGCCTCGTGCTCGTAGGCCTGCAGGCAGGCGGCGCGGGTGCTGAGGAGGATGTCGCGGAAGCTCTGGCAATTGGCCAGATCGGTGCGCATGGTGAGAAAGTTCAGGAACACCCCCACCGTGCCCTTGAACTGAGGCTCGCTGCGGCCGTGGAACATCGTACTGACGGCCGGGTCGAGGGTGCCGCGGATCCGGTGCGCCAGCACCATGAACGCCGCGAGCACCACCGTGAAGACGGAGAACCGCTCGGCTTTCGCGAAGCGGGTGATCGCGGCCGTCACATCGCCGTCGATGACGAAGGGATGCCGGACGTAGGCAGCGGTGAAAGCGGCCGGGATGGGCCGGTCGGTGGGCAGCGTGAAGGTGTGCGCGCCGTCGAGTTCCTCTTGCCAGTAGGCCATGTTCGCGACCGAGGCCGGCTGAAGGCGATTCTCGAGCTGCCAACGGATGTAGTCCTGATACTGGGTGACGCGCACCAGCTCTACCGGATGCCCGCTGGCCCTGGCCGCGTAGCACTCGGCGAGATCGCGCATGACCAGGTTCATCGACCAGCCATCGCAGGCCAGGTGATGGCTCACCAGGCACAGCGTCGAGTCGGTGCTGTCGAAGCGGGACAGAATAGCCCGCAGGAACGGCAACTGATCAAGCTCCAGGCTGGCCCCGTCCGCCTCGGCGAGTTGCTCCTCAGCCACCTGCCGGCGTGAGTCGGTGGCCGGCAGGTCGCGGACCGTCAGCGACACCGGCATCGGCGGATACACCTGCTGATAGGGCGGTTCAGCGTCACGGACAACGATGGTGCGTAGCGCCTCATGGCGCGCCACCACGTCGTCCAGGGCGCCCTGCAACGCCGCCACGTCGATGTGCCCGGTGATCCGCAGAGCCATCGTGATGACGAACCGAGGACTGAACGCACCAGAGGACCCGGGGGCGCACCACAGTAGCTGCTGGTTCGACAGCGGCAGGTGATCCTCAATAGCTGTCATGTTGTCTCCTCAATCCTCGGATGAACCCAGCAATGACAGGGCAGGAGGCGGTTCGGACCGGCCGGGCGAGGTGTCAGCAGGGGGCACAGTCTCGGGCCGATACCCACCGGGCGGCAGGCGGCCTGTGCACACGCGGGCACAGGACCGCAGACCCCGCTAAAACAGCCAACGATGATCCTCTCGCAGGGCCGACGGAGTCGTGACGCCGTCGGCGTTCACAGCCCCACGCGCACGCAACGCCGCTGATGAGGTAATTGTTGACGGCGCCCGAATATCTGCCCCACTCCATGAGTGCCTGACATCCGTAGGTGCGCCCGGCGGAAGGCGGAATGCACCACATCGCGCCCACTTCCTGGCACGCGGCATGGGCACGATCAGGCATCGACGGGTGGCGGAGCCAGGCGGGGTCGCCCGGCGATTGGACTAGAGCTGGACGGCGGTGGCCACCAGGCCCAGTTCGGCGTCGTTGGCCAGCAATGGGTGGTGCGGCAGCACCCGGACGGTGTAACCGAACGGGCCGGCCTTCTTCAGCGGGATGTCGCCGCTGAACACACCTGCCCCGTCCCGCTCCTCGGCCACCGTCAAGGGCAACACCTCGACCGTGGTCAGCCGGTTGTCGGCGTCCACCGAGCCGTACACCGCCTGCACCTGCACGTCCGAGCTGCGCAGGCCGGACAGCCCGATGTCGGCACGCAGCTGCAGAAAGCCGCCCAGGCTCGGGTCGCCCTCGACCTGCGATTCGACATGCCGGACGGCGACGTCCTTCCAGGCCCCGCTGACCCAGCCCTTCCAGGCCGCGAGCTCTTTGGCCGCCCGGAAGTCCTCGGCCACCATCACCGCCGCCGAGTGGGCGGCCGGCGCGTACAGCATCCGGATGTAGTCGCGCACCATCCGGGTGGCCAGCACCTTCGGGCCCAGCGACTTCAGGGTGTAGCGGACCATCGCGATCCACTGGGTGGGAATGCCCTTGGCGTCTCGGCTGTAGAAGCGCTGAGCCACCTGGCGCTCGATCAGCTCGTACAGCGCGGCCGCCTCGACGGCGTCGCGGTGGTCATCGGTGGTGCCGGCCAGCGAGTCATCGGCGGACGGGATCTCCCAGCCGTTCTTGCCGTCCTCGCACCACTCGTCCCACCAGCCGTCCTTGATGGACAGGTTCAGCCCGCCGTTGAGCGCCGCCTTCATGCCGGACGTGCCGCAGGCCTCCAGCGGGCGCAGCGGGTTGTTCAGCCAGACGTCACTGCCCCAGTACAGGTAGCGCGCCATCCCGATGTCGTAGTCGGGCAGGAAGGCGATCCGGCCGCGCACCTCCGGGTCGTCGGTGAACCGGACCAGCTGGGCGATCAGCTCCTTGCCGCCGTCGTCGGCCGGGTGCGACTTGCCGGCCACCACGATCTGCACCGGCCGCTCCGGGTCGGTCAGCAGCTTCTTGAGCCGGTCGGGCTGGCGCAGCATCAGGGTCAGCCGCTTGTAGGACGGCACCCGCCGGGCGAAGCCGATGGTCAGCACGTCCGGGTCGAAGGCGGTGGCCGTCCAGCCGAGCTCGACCGGGGAGAAGCCGCGTTCCAGCGCGCTGATCCGGATTCGCCGGCGGATCTCACCGACCAGTCGCTCGCGCAGCTCGCGCTTGAGGTTCCACAGCTCGGCATCGTCGATCTTGTCGATGGCCTCCCAGCCCTCGCCGGCCGCCAGCGCGTCCGAGCCGACCGCCCGCTCGGCCAGGTCCAGGATCTCGCGCGCCATCCAGGTCGGGGCGTGCACCCCGTTGGTGATCGAGGTGATCGGCACCTCGTCGGAGTCGAAGCCCGGCCACAGGTTGTTGAACATCGACCGGCTGACCCGGCCGTGCAACTGGGCGACCCCGTTGGCCCGCTGGCCGAGCCGCAGGCCCATGTGCGCCATGTTGAACTTGGTCGGGTCCTCCTCAGCACCCAGCGCCAGGATCCGGCTCACCGCGACCCCGGGCACCTGGCCCAGGTAGGCCTCGATCAGGTTGCGGTCGAAGCGGTCGATGCCGGCCGGCACCGGGGTGTGGGTGGTGAACACGGTGCCGGCGCGCACCGCGGTGAGCGCCTCGTCGAAGCTGAGCCCGGCCGCGCCGGCGGTCAGCTCGCTGATCCGCTCGATGCCCAGGAAGCCGGCGTGGCCCTCGTTGGTGTGAAAGACCTCGGGGTGCGGGTGACCGGTGGCCGCGCAGTAGGCCCGCAGCGCCCGCACCCCGCCGACACCGAGCAGCAGTTCCTGCAACAGCCGGTGCTCGGGGCCGCCGCCGTAGAGCCGGTCGGTGACCCCGCGAGCGGCCGGGTCGTTGTCCTCGACGTCGGAGTCCAGCAGCAGCAGCGGCACCCGGCCGAACGAGGCCAGCCAGACCTGGGCATGCAGCACGCGGTTCTCCGGCAGCTGCAGGCTGATCCGCACCAGGTTGGCCTCGGCGTCGCGCAGCGGCGTGATCGGCAGCCCCTGCGGATCCAGCGACGGGTAGCGCTCCTGCTGCCAGCCCTCGCGCGACAGCGACTGGGAGAAGTAGCCCGCCCGGTACAGCAGGCCCACCCCGATGATCGGCGCGCCGAGGTCCGAGGCTGCCTTGAGGTGGTCACCGGCCAGAATGCCCAGGCCGCCGGAGTACTGCGGCAGCACCTCGGTGATCCCGAACTCCGGGGAGAAGTAGGCCACCGCGTCCGGCAACGGACTGCCGTCGGCGGCCTGGCGCTCCTGCTGCTGCTGGTACCAGCGGGGCTGTTCGAGGTAGTCGCGCAGATCGTCGGAGACGTCCTGCAGCCGGCGCAGGAACCGGCGGTCCTTGGCCAGCGCGGCCAGCCGCTCGGTGCTCACGCCACCCAGCAACCGGGCCGGATCTCCGTTGCATTCGGCCCACAGTTCGGGGTCGACCGATTCGAGCAGGTCCAGCGATTCGGGGTGCCAGGACCACCGCAGGTTGGCCACGATCTCGCCGAGAAGGGCCAGTTGGGCCGGCAGCGCAGCCCGCACAGTCAGTCGTCGTAGTGCCTTCATTCGGCATACCCTAGCGGCACAGGTAGCGCTTACAGGAACTCCCCGTGCGCTATCCCGGCACGCTACGGTGGTGGCGTGGCTGGACGACTGGGACTCAATTCTGTACATCCGGTGATCGCCTATGGCGAACTGCCCTCCCGGGCCGTGGTAGGCGAGCCGGTCGGTATCGAGGCGACGGTGTTCCGCGAGGGCCACGACGCGGTGGCGGCCTCGGTCCTCTGGCGCTCCCCCGCCGGCGTGGAGGCTCCGTTCAACCGGATGCACCCCCTCGGTGGTGGCAGCGACCGGTGGCGCACCGAGGTGATCGCCGACAGCGTGGGCACCTGGAGCTACCTGGTAGAGGCATGGAGCGATCCGCTGGCCACCTGGTACCACGCCGTCGAGGTCAAGGCCGACGCCGGCCAGGACGCCGACGAGCTGGCCAACGACCTCGAGGTCGGCGCACGGCTGTTCGAGCGGGTGGCCGGCCTGGTGCCGGCCGAGGCGCAGGCCGAACTGGCCCGCTCGGTGGCTGAGGACCTGCGCCGCACCGGGGTGGACCTGCAACTGCGGATCACCCGGGCGATGAGCCAGGAGGCCCGGGCGCTGGCGCGCGACTACCCGGTCCGCGAGCTGGTCACCCGATCGCCGCGCTACAGCGTCTGGGTGGATCGCGAGCGCGCGCTGTACGGCGCGTGGTATGAGTTCTTCCCCCGCTCCATCGGCGCCGAACTGGCCAACGATCCGAACGACCCGGCCCGCCCGGCCCGGCACGGCACCCTGGCCGATGCCACCCGGCACCTCGACTACGTCGCCGATCTCGGTTTCGACGTGGTCTACCTGCCGCCGATCCATCCGATCGGCCGGGTCAATCGCAAGGGCCCCAACAACACCCTGGACGCCAAGCCGACCGACACCGGCTCGCCGTGGGCAATCGGCTCCCCCGAGGGCGGCCACGACGCCATCGATCCGCAGCTGGGCACCGAGGCCGACTTCGCTGCGTTCGTCGCCCGGGCCCGCGAGCTGGAGCTGGAGGTCGCGCTGGACCTGGCGCTGCAGTGCGCGCCGGATCATCCGTGGGTGGACAAGCACCCGGAGTGGTTCACCACGCTACCCGACAACAGCATCGCCTACGCGGAGAATCCCCCTAAGAAATATCAGGATATCTATCCACTCAACTTCGACAACGATCCGGTCGGGCTGGCCGCCGAGGTGCTGCGGATCACCATGCTCTGGGTCTCGCGCGGAGTGCGGATCTTTCGCGTGGACAACCCGCACACCAAGCCGCTGAGTTTCTGGCAGTGGCTGATCGGCAACGTCAAGGCCAAGGATCCGGATGTGCTGTTCCTGGCCGAGGCGTTCACCCGGCCGGCGATGATGCACGAGCTGGCCCGGGTCGGCTTCACCCAGAGCTACACCTACTTCACCTGGCGCAACAGCGCCTGGGAGCTGAGGCAGTACGGCGAGGAACTGGTCGCAGCGGCCGACTACATGCGGCCCAACTTCTTCCCGAACACGCCCGACATCCTCAACGACTTCCTGGTCGGCGGCGGTCGCCCGGCATTCGCGCTGCGGCTGGTGCTCGCCGCGATGATGTCGCCGACCTACGGCATCTACTCCGGCTACGAGCTGTATGAGAACGCCCCGGTTCGACCCGGTAGCGAGGAGTACCTGAACTCCGAGAAGTACCAGCTGCGCCCGCGCGACCTGACCGGTGCCATCGAGCGCGGCGAGTCGCTGGCGCCGTTGATGAAGCGGCTCAACGAGATCCGCCGGGCCCACCCGGCGCTGCACCAGCTGCGCAACCTGCGCTTTCACTCCAGCGAGAACGAGTCGCTGCTGGTGTTCTCCAAGCGGGACGCGGCCAGCGGCGACACCATCCTGGTGGTCTGCACCACCGACCCGCACAACGTCTGCGAGGGTTGGATCCACCTGCGGCTGGACGAGCTGGCGGTCAGCTGGACCGACGGCTTCACCGTCTCGGACCTGCTCAGCGGCGCGAACTACGAGTGGGGCGAGCACAACTTCGTCCGGCTCAGCCCGGATCAGGTGGCACACGTGCTGGCCGTCCGGCGGCGCGACTAGTCTCACCGGCTTGGCTGAGCGCGACGCCGATCGCGCTCACCCGAGCCAGTCGGCCCGGCTCAGCCGACGGGTTGGACCGGCCGCACCAGCAGGTCACAGACCTGCAGGCTGCTCGGCGCCACCAGCCGGGTTGTCTGGTTCGGTGGGTACACCTGGATCCGGGTGGTGTGCCAGGCCGTCGAGCAACCGGTGCCGGGGATGGCGGGATCCGACGTGCGCACCACGAACTGCGCGCGGACACCCGGTGCCAGCATGAATGCCAGCGGCCGTACCGTGTCACGCTCGGCCGGACGCTGGATGATCCGGCCCTGGGCATCGAGGTAGGACACGCCCGGGAAGCCGAACATCCGGCAGGACGTCCGGCCGGTGTTGCGCAGGTAGTAGGTGAGGTACGCGCTGCCGGCGGCGTGCTCCAGGGCACCGGCGGACAGCGCCAGCGACGAGGTGCGGCAGGTGATCGCCGAGGTCACCACCGGGGTGCTACCAGCCTGGCCGGGCGGTGTGCTGGCGCTGGGCGAGGTGTTCAGGACGGGCTTGCTGATCGCGGGCTTGCTGATCGCGGGCTTGCTGGACGCGGGCTTGCTGGACGCGGGCTTGCTGGAGGCGGGCTTGCTGATCGCGGGCTTGCTGGACGCGGCCGTGCTGGCGAGCGCCGTGCTGGTGAGCGGGGTGCTGGTGAGCGGGGTGGCCGGCGGGCCCGCCGTCGTCGAGCGGGCGTCCCTGGCGCAGCCGGCGAGCAACACCGGGGCTGCGATCGCGACGAGGGCGAGTAGTGCCGAGGATCGACTGGACATGGCTTCCTCCTGGCTGATCCACGCGATGTGGTGCCCTGTTGACACCGTGCCGGGCACCGCTGTTGCGTCGCGGTCGAACCCGATCAGCGCGCGCGGGGGCGGCCGGCGGATCAGCTGTCCGGCAGGCGGCTGGTGTCCTCGCTCAGGACTCGCCCGCGAGGTCGTCGATCGCCACGATCTTGGTCGGTGTCAGTCGCACCAGCAACTCGCCCTCGACCGCGTTGCGCCGGCCGTACTGCTCGCCCAGCTGCTCGCCCATGTAGCGGCGGCCGATCGCGATCGACAGTGGCAACATCTCGACCAGATCGCTGGACAGCGTCACGGTGCCCTCGACCATCACGAACGCGTAGGGCGGCCGCTCCAGGTCGACCACCAGGCTGGCCCGCGGGTCGCGCCGCAGCGAGGCGCCCTTGACGGTGTCGGCGCCGGTCATGAAGACAAGGTCGCCACCGTCCAGCACGAACCAGATCGGTGCCACGTGCGGACGGCCGTCGGTCCGGACGGTGGCCACCTTGCCGGTCCGGCGGCCTTCGCTGAGGAATGCCCGCGCCTGCTCGTCGGTCATCGGATGCGCCATGGCTCCACTATGCCAGCGCCGTCCCGCCACAACTCCCCTGGTCACCACCGCCCGCAGTACGTCGCCGCAGTACTTCGCCGCCCGGTTTCGCTGGTTGCCGCACCGGTCAGCCGGGTGCCAGTTATGGATGTGGCAAACACCTGAACCACCCCGCACCGGCTGACGTACGGTAAGTAATGACCTGTCTGCGGCGCTGGCTTGCGGTACTGGCCGGCATCGCCGTGCTGGTCTCGCTGCCTGCCGCGGTGGGCGCGTTGCCGGTCACCGCCAGCGCCGTGTCGGCGGCCGAGCTGCTCGGCCGGGTGCAGCGCTCGGCCCCGGTCGGCTACAGCGGCTATGCCGAGTCCACCGGCGGGCTGGCGCTGCCGGTCACCAGCCAGTTCTCCGCGCTGAGCGACCTGTTCGGCGGCCAGGCGCAGCTGCGGGTGTGGTGGCGCTCGGCGACCGACTGGCGGCTGGACTCGATCGACCTGGCCGGTGAGACCGACGTGCACAACGGCGATCTCGGTTACTGGAGCTGGAACTACGAGGCCAACTCCGCCACCTTCGTCCAGCAGCCGACCACGCCCGAGATCCGGTTGCCCACCGACGCCGACCTGCTACCGCCGGAGCTCGGCCGCCGGCTGCTCAGTGAGGCCACCGCCGCCGAGGCGAGCCGGATCGGTGCGGCGCGGGTGGCCGGCATCAGCGCGCCGGGGCTGCGCATCCGGCCGGCCGACCCGGTCTCGACCATCGACCACATCGACGTCTGGGCCGACCAGTCGACCGGCCTGCCGTTGCGGGTCGCGGTCTACGGCAAGTCCGGCGGCCCCGCGGTCTCGTCCAGCTTTCTGGACGTCTCGATCGCCACTCCGGCACCGGCCAGCACCGCGTTCTCGATCCCGGCCAAGGCCACCCTGCACACCAGCCTGTCCCAGGACCTGGCGACCACCATCGACCAGCTCGGCGGTTCCGCGCCGCCCACCCAGCTGGCCGGCATCGCTCGCAACGCGCTGCTGCCGGCAGTCGGCAGCGTCGGGGTCTACGGCCGCGGGGTGAGCGAGTTCGTGGTGGTGCCGCTGCCGCGCCGGGTGGCTTTCTCACTGCGCCGCCAGCTTGCCCCGGCGGTGGCCGCCGCGGGTGGTTCGGCGCCGACCAGCTCCGCACCTTCCGATCTGGTGCTGTCGGTGGGGCCGCTGAACCTGCTGCTGAGCTCGTTCGACAACCCGAGCGGGCCGTGGCTGCTGATCGGGACGGTCACCGGCGACACGCTGGCCAAGGCCGCCGGCGAACTGCCCGCCCAGACCGGCACCCGCTGATGATCGCCACCCATCAGCTGACCAAGCGCTTCGGCTCACTGGTCGCCGTGGACGCGGTGGACCTGGCCGTCCAGCCGGGAGACATCTACGGTTTTCTCGGGGCAAACGGCTCCGGCAAGACGACCACCGTGCGGATGCTGCTCGGCCTGGTGCTGGCCACCTCCGGACGGATCGCGGTGCTCGGCAAGCCGATGCCCAAGTCCGCCTCGCAGGTACTGGGTCGGGTCGGCGCGCTGGTCGAGGGGCCCGGCGCGTACGGGCACCTGTCCGGCCGGGCGAACCTGATGATGCTCGACGCCAGCGGCAACGCCGGCACCCGCGGCAGCCGGCCGGATCGAGCCGGCCGGGTGGATGCGGTGCGCGACGAGGTCGGCCTCGGCGGGGTCGGCCGCCGTCCGGTCAAGGCCTACTCCCTCGGCATGCGCCAGCGGCTGGGCCTGGGCGCCGCGCTGTTGCGCAAGCCGGAACTGCTGATCCTGGACGAGCCGACCAACGGCCTGGACCCGCAGGGCATCGGTGAGATCCGCCAGCTGTTGCTGAAACTGCACGCCTCCGGCACCACCATCTTCCTGTCCAGTCACCTGCTGGCCGAGGTGGAGCAGTTGTGCACACGGATCGGAGTGCTGGACCGGGGACGGCTGGTCGTGCAGGCCGAGCTCAGCGAGCTGCAGACCCTGACCGGACTGATCCTGCTCCGCACCACCGAGGTCAGCGCCGCGGCGGCCGTGCTGGGCAGCCGGCTGCAGCAGGTCGACGGCGACCTGCTGCTGGTGCGGGGCGAGGATCCGGCCGCGCTCAACGCCGAGCTGGTGGGTCAGGGTGTGCCGGTCAGCGAGCTCAGCGCCCAGCGACGCAGCCTGGAGCAGTCCGTCCTGGAGCTGACCGGCCCCAGCAACGACCGGGTGGAGCGCAGATGATCGCGATCGAGATCCGCAAGCTGTTCCGCCGGCCCCGGACCTGGCTGACCATCGCGATGCTGGACGCGCTGCCGACGGTGGTGGCGATCCTGCTGGCGATCACCCACCTCGGCCCGCGGCCCGGCCAGGGACCGGCCTTCCTGTCGGCGGTGCTGTCCAACGGTTCGCTGTTCTCGGTGGCGGCGCTGGCCATCGTGCTGCCGCTGTTCCTACCGATCGCGGTGGCGGTGGTGGCCGGTGACTCGATCGCCGGCGAGGCCCAGGGCGCCACGCTGCGCTACCTGCTGGTGCGACCGGTCGGGCGAACCAGGTTGCTGGTGGCCAAGCTGGTCGCGGTCTTCGTCTTCGTCGGGGTGTCGGTGGTGGTGGTGGCCGGCACCGGGTTCCTGGTCGGCCGGCTGCTGCTGGGCAACGAGCCGCTGTCGGCGGCGGTCACCAGCGTCTCCGGCAGCACCCTGACGCCCAGCCAGATCGCGCTGCGCACCGTTATCGCGATCTGCTACGTCGCGTTCTCGATGCTCGGGGTGGCGGCGATCGCGCTGTTCCTGTCCACGGTGACCGACTCGGCGCTGACCGCCAGCCTGGGCGCGCTGGCGATCCTGATCGGCTCGTCGCTGCTGCTCACCCTGGACGCCTCCCGCGCCATCCAGCCCTACCTGCCGACCCGGTACTGGCTGTCGTTCATCGACCTGTTCCGCGACCCGATCCTGTGGCGCAACGTGCTGCGCGGGGTCGGCCTGCAGGCGGTCTACGTCGCCGTTTCCCTCGGCGCGGCCTGGGCGAACTTCACCACCAAGGACATTACGAGCTGAGCCGGGCGCAGTCGGCCGGGCCCAGCTGGGTCGGTGGCGCGGTGCCGAGCTCGGCGGCCACCATCGCCGCCACCAGCGGATCGGTGGGCAGGCCCGAGTGCTCGACCACCGAGGCCGCGCAGACGCTCTGGATCTGGATGTTCACCGCGCCCGCCAGCTCGGCCGAGTCCGGTGGCAGCACCACCTGGTCCCGGCTGGACCACAGTGAGACGAAGACCGGGCCGGCCGGCACCTCCGGGCTGGCGTTGAGCTGGCCGAGGATCGGGCTGGTGGGCACCAGTTGCTGGCACGCCAGCGGGCACTCGCCGGCCACCAGCGAGCCCAACGCGGCCAGCGCGGTGCCGTGTTGCGGCGAGCCCAGCGTGATCACCCGGCGGGCCAGCGAGGCGCCGCCATCCTGCTTGGCCCACAGCCGGGCCACCACCCCACCGGCCGAGTAGCCGACCACATCCACCGAGGGCGCGCCGGTCCGGGCCAGTGCCGCCTTCACCGCGCCGGCCAGCACCGTGGCCTGCCCGCCGAGATCGCCCTCGGCGTTGTCGGGCAGGCTCAGCACCGTCACGTCCTTGCCGGTGGCCCGCAACCTGGTGGCCAGCGTGTTCAGCCCGGTCGTCGAGCCGCCGTAGCCGGGTAGCAGCAGCACCGGCCCCGCCACATCCTGGGCGACCGGCCGGTTGCCGCCGTCCGCCCGCCGGTGAGCTACCACCAGCACGGCCGCCAGCACCGCGGCGACCAGCAGTACCGCGAGCCCGGTGACGGCCAGCCGGCGGCGGGCCGGCGCTAGTGAGGAGAACACCGCTCCATGGTGCCGCTCAACCGGGCCCGGCACCCGGAATCGGCGAGCTGGCTGCCCAATTCTGCGCCAATTCTGCAGATCGTGGTTCGATGGATCCGTGCACGCATGGTTGATCTGGCTGATCATCGCCGCCGTCCTGGCCGGGGCCGAACTCGCCTCGCTGGATCTGGTGCTGATCATGCTTGCCGGCGGCGCGGCGGCGGGCTCGATCAGCGCGGCCGCTGGGCTGCCACCGGCCGCGCAGGTGGTGATCGCGATGGCCGGCGCCGGCGCGTTGCTGCTGACCGTCCGGCCGGTGGCGCGACGGCATCTGACGCCGCACACCTCACTCAGCGGCACCGCGGCGCTGGTCGGCAAGGAGGCGATCGTGCTCCAGCGGGTGGACGCCGACGACGGCCGGGTCCGGCTCAACGGCGCCGAGTGGTCGGCCCGGTGCTCGGACCGCAATCAGGTGATCGAGGTCGGCAGGTCGGTGCAGGTGATCGAGATCAGCGGGGCGACCGCGGTGGTCTGGGACAGTTCGCAGTGAGACCGGCAGCCGTAACAGGCCACGGTGCCGGACCGAGGAAAGGGAGGCCGTCATGGACGCTGCTCTGATCGTGGTGGTCATCCTGGCCATCGTCGCCATCGCCACCCTGTTGCGCAGCGTGCGGATCGTGCCGCAGGCGCGCTCGGCGGTCGTCGAGCGATTGGGCCGCTACACCCGTACCCAGGGGCCCGGCGTTGCCGTGCTCGTGCCCTTCGTCGACCGGATGCGCCCGCTGATCGACATGCGCGAGCAGGTGGTGAGCTTTCCCCCGCAGCCGGTCATCACCTCCGACAACCTGACCGTCGGCATCGACTCGGTGATCTATTTCCAGGTGACCGATCCGCGCGCGGCGACCTATGAGATCCAGAACTACATCCAGGCGGTCGAGCAGCTGACCATCACCACCCTGCGCAACGTGGTCGGCGCGCTGAACCTGGAGCAGACCCTGACCAGCCGCGACAGCATCAACACCCAGCTGCGCGGGGTGTTGGACGAGGCCACCGGACCCTGGGGCATCCGGGTCGCCCGGGTGGAGATCAAGGCCATCGAGCCGCCGGCCTCGATCCGCGACGCGATGGAGAAGCAGATGCGCGCCGACCGGGACAAGCGCGCGATCATCCTGACCGCCGAAGGCGCCCGGGAGTCCTCGATCAAGACCGCCGAAGGCCAGAAGGCCGCCCAGATCCTGTCCGCCGAGGGTGCCAAGACCTCGGCGATCCTGGCCGCCGAGGCCGACCGGCAGTCCCGGATCCTGCGGGCCGAGGGCGAGCGGGCCGCGCGCTACCTCAGCGCCCAGGGCCAGGCCAAGGCCATCGAGACCACCTTCAACGCCATCCACGCCGCCAAGCCCGACCCGGCACTGCTGGCCTACCAGTACCTGCAGATGCTGCCGCAGATCGCCCAGGGCGACGCCAACAAGATGTGGATCGTGCCGAGTGAATTCTCCAAGGCGCTGGAGGGATTGGCCGGTCTGGCTGGCGGGGCCGGCGCTTCGGACAGCGGCGATTCCGGCGGTGGCGGGTCGATCGTGCCGTCCTGGCTGAACGCCACCAGCAGCGGCCAGAGCCAGACCGAGCCGCCGATCGCCACCGACGGCTGGTTCGATTCCAACCTGCCACCGGCCGCCGAGCAGCCCGAGGCCGGCAATATCCGCGCTTCGGACAGCGACCCGGACTCCCGGGCCGCGCACGAGGGGATGGCCGAGCCGATCGACCCGAGCACGCCACCGACGGTGCCGGCGCTGCCGCCGATCCCCCCGCTACCATCAGCGGAGCAGCTGCGCGATCACAGCGACGGGCAGTAGCCGGGGCATCTACCACAGACGACGGTGCCCGTCACCGCTCGTCCAATCAGTTGCGAGCGCCTGGAACGCCGGTAGCCGGCGTTTTCACTCTCGACTGAGGAGATAGATGCAGATCTGGCCTGGCACCGCCTACCCGTTGGGCGCCACCTACGACGGCTCCGGGACCAACTTCGCGCTGTTCAGCGACGTCGCCGAGCAGGTCGAGCTGTGCCTGTTCGATGCAGACGGAGCCGAAACCCGGATCGACCTGCCCGAAGTGGACGGCCTGGTCTGGCATGCCTTCCTGCCGGGCATCGAGCCGGGCCAGCTCTACGGCTACCGGGTGCACGGGCCGCACGACCCGGCCAGCGGCCAGCGCTGCAATCCGAACAAGCTGTTGCTCGACCCGTACGCCAAGGCCATCGACGGCCAGTTCGACTGGGACCAGGCGCTGTTCGGCTATGACTTCGGCCACCCCGACAGCCGCAACGACGACGACTCGGCGCCGCACATGCCCAAGTCGGTGGTGATCAACCCGTTCTTCGACTGGGGAGTGGACCGCCCGCCCAAGCGGCAGTACGCCGACACCGTCATCTACGAGGCCCACGTCAAGGGCATGACCCAGCGCCACCCCGACGTCCCGGAGGAGTTGCGCGGCACCTACGCCGGGGTGGCGCACCCGGTCATCATCGAGCATCTGCAGGCCCTCGGGGTCACCGCCATCGAGCTGATGCCGGTGCACCATTTCGCCAACGACGCCACCCTGCTGGACCGGGGGCTGACCAACTACTGGGGTTACAACACCATCGGTTTCCTGGCGCCGGACTCCAAGTACAGCTCGGCGCGCTCCGCCGGCGGCCAGGTCCAGGAGTTCAAGGCGATGGTCCGGGCGCTGCACGCCGCCGACATCGAGGTGATCCTCGACGTGGTCTACAACCACACCGCCGAGGGCAACCACCTGGGCCCGACCGTCAGCTTCCGGGGCATCGACAACGCCGCCTACTACCGGCTGGAGGACGCCGACCAGCGGTACTACACCGACTACACCGGCACCGGCAACAGCCTCAACGTCCGCCATCCCCATTCGCTGCAACTGATCATGGACTCGTTGCGGTACTGGGTCACCGAGATGCACGTGGACGGCTTCCGCTTCGACCTGGCCGCCACGCTGGCCCGCGAGTTCTACGACGTGGACCGGCTCTCGAGCTTCTTCGAACTCGTCCAGCAGGATCCGACGGTCAGCCAGGTGAAGCTGATCGCCGAGCCGTGGGACATCGGACCCGGCGGCTACCAGGTCGGCAACTTCCCGCCGCAATGGACCGAGTGGAACGGCAAGTACCGCGACACGGTCCGCGACTTCTGGCGCGGCGAGCCCGGCACCATCGGCGAGTTCGCGGCCCGGCTGACCGGCTCGGCCGACCTGTACGAGCACTCCGCCCGCCGGCCGGTGGCCTCGATCAACTTCGTCACCGCCCATGACGGCTTCACCCTGCGCGACCTGGTGTCCTACAACGACAAGCACAACGAGGACAACGGCGAGGGCAACAACGACGGCGAGAGCAACAACAGCTCGTGGAACTGCGGTGTGGAAGGTCCCACCGACGACCTGCAGATCCTGGAGCTGCGGGCCCGCCAGCAGCGCAACTTCATCGCCACCCTGTTCCTGTCCCAGGGGGTGCCGATGCTGTGTCACGGTGACGAGCTCGGACGCACCCAGCACGGCAACAACAACGGTTACTGCCAGGACAACGAGCTGACCTGGGTCGATTGGGACACCGCCGACGAGGGCCTGATGGCCTTCACCCGCGAGGTCGCCACCCTGCGCCGCGATCACGCGACGTTCCGCCGCCGCCGGTTCTTCGACGGCCGGCCGGGCAAGGGCTCGGGTGAGGCAGCGCTGCCCGACATCGCCTGGCTGCAGCCGGACGGCAGCCGGATGACCGAGGAGGACTGGGATTCCGGTTTCGGCCGCGCGATAGCGGTGTTCCTCAACGGCGCCGGCATCCAGGGCACCGACGACCGCGGCGGCACGATCACCGACGACTCGTTCCTGCTGTGCTTCTCGGCCCATCACGAACCGATCGACTTCCAACTGCCCGGTGGCGCGGAGGAGATCGACTGGCAGGTGGTGCTGGACACCTCGATCACCGAGACGGTGGCGGCCGAACCGGTGACCTCGGGCGACAGCCTGACCGTGCAGCCGCGCACCCTGGTGGTCCTGCAGCGGGTCCGCTGATGGCGGTCCCCAGCTCCACCTACCGGCTGCAGATCCGGCGCCAGTTCCCGCTCGGCGCGGCGGCCGAGGTCTCGGACTACCTGCGGTCGCTGGGTGCCGGCGCGAGCTACCTTTCCCCGATCCTGCAAGCAACCTCGGGTTCGGATCACGGCTACGACACGACCAGTCACCAGCGGGTGGACCCCGAGCGGGGCGGCGAGGACGCCCGCAGCGCGCTGGCCGCCACCGCCCGGGCACACGGCCTGGCGGTGGTGGTCGACATCGTGCCCAACCACATGGGGGTCGCCGAGCCGGCCCAGAACGAGGCCTGGTGGCAGCTGCTGCGGCTGGGCCAGGACTCCCCCTACGCCGCCTGGTTCGACGTCGACTGGCAGGCCGGCGGCGGCCGGATCCGGTTGCCGGTGCTCGGTGATGGCTTCGAGCCAGGGCAGCTCGAGGTCCTCGACGGTGAATTGCGTTACTTCGAGCACCGGTTCCCGATCGCGCCGGACACCGCCAACCCGTCGGACTCCGGTGCGCCCGACTCCGGTGCCACGGTGCACGAGCGCCAGCACTACGAGCTCATCAGCTACCGGCGGGCGGACGCCGAGCAGAACTACCGGCGGGTCTTCGCCGTCACCGACCTGGCCGGCATCCGGGTCGAGGAGCCGACCGTCTTCGAGGCCAGCCACGCCGAGCTGCTGCGCTGGGTGGAACTCGGCGAGGTGGACGGGATCCGGATCGACCACCCGGACGGGCTGGCCGATCCGGCCGGCTACCTGGCCCGGTTGGCCGGCGCGGCCCCGGACGCCTGGATCACGGTGGAGAAGATCACCGAGCCCGGCGAGGCGTTGCCGGCGGGCTGGCCGGTGGCCGGGACCACCGGCTACGACGCGCTCAGCGAACTGAACTCGCTGCTCTACGACCCGGCCGGCGAGGCCGAGGTGAACCGGCGTTACCGCGAGCTGACCGGCGACGAGCGGAACTGGGACGCCCACCTCGAGCAGGGCAAGCGGCTGGTGGCCAGCACCATCCTGGCGGCCGAGATCAGCCGGGTCGAGCGGTGTGTCCGGGCTGCGGCACCGCAGCTGAGTGCCGACCGGCAGGCCGTGGTCGCGGCGCTGACCGAGCTGGCGGTGGCCTTCGCGGTCTACCGCTCCTACCAGCCGATCGGCGCCGAGCAGTTGACCCGGGCCGCCGAACTGGCCGGCAGCCGCAGGCCGGAACTGGTCGCGACCATCGCCCAACTGCTACCGGTGCTGGCCGGCGGTGATCGCGAGAGCACCGTCCGGTTCGAGCAGGCCACCGGCGCCATCATGGCCAAGGGGGTGGAGGACACCGCCTACTACCGCTACAACCGCGCGGTCGGGCTGAACGAGGTGGGCGGTGACCCGGGGCGTTTCGGCAGCACCGTAGCGCAGTTCCACGCCGCCCAGCTGTACCGCCAGCAGCACTCGCCGCAGTCGATGACGACGCTGTCCACCCACGACACCAAGCGCAGCGAGGACGTCCGGGCCCGGCTGGCGGTGCTACCCGAACTCGGCGAGCGGTGGTACCGGGTGGCTGCGGAGTTACTGCGCCGCTGCCCGATCGGCAATGCCGCCTTCGGCTACCTGCTCTGGCAGAGCTTCGCCGGGGCCGGCTGGATCGAGCGGGACCGGATGCACGCCTACGCCGAGAAGGCGATGCGCGAGGCTACCGAGGGTACCGGCGGGCGCGATCCGGCAGCCGGCTTCGAGTCAGCCGTGCACGAGGCGGTGGACGCGGCCTACGACGAGCCGGCGGTGCACGAACTGCTGGCCGGCATCATCACCGAGATCGACCCGTACGGCTGGTCCAACAGCCTGTCGCAGAAGCTGCTGCAGCTGTGCGCGCCGGGCATCCCCGACGTCTATCAGGGCACCGAGCTGTTCGACTATTCCCTGGTGGATCCGGATAATCGTCGACCGGTGGACTTCGACCTGCGGCGCGAGCTGCTGGCCCAGTTGACCGGGCCGCCAGCCCTGGCCGCCGACGGCGCCGCCAAGCTGTGGCTGACCCGGCACGCCCTCACCGTCCGGCGGGATCGGCCGGAGTTGTTGGGCGGTTACCAGCCGCTGACGGTTACCGGCGCGGCCGCCGAGCACGCGGTCGCCTTCGACCGTGGCGGCCTGATCGCGGTGGCCAGCCGGCTGCCCTACACCCTGGCCCGGCACGGCGGCTGGCAGACCAGCACGCTGCTGCTGCCAGCCGGCAGTTACCGGGATCTGCTGAGCGGGCAGGACTGCGCCGGCGAACAACCACTCGCGCGACTGCTTGCCGACTACCCGGTAGCGTTACTGGTTTGCACCGGCTGAGCCGGCAATGGGGACCTGAGCAGCCAGGTCCGAGCACGGGCAGCGGCCAGCTGGACCGCTGTGACAGCGAAGGACGAGGCGAGCGCATCATGCGTCCGGCGGTATGGGCACCTCAGCGGCAGCGGGTGCGGGCGGTGATCACCGGCCCGGACGGTGACCGCCACGCCGAGCTGAGCAGGCTGGCAGGTCGGGACGGCTGGTGGCAGCTGGCCGAGGACCTGGCGCCGGGCACCCGGTACGGCTACCTGCTCGACGAGCGCAGCGACCCGATCCCGGACCCGCGCTCGCGCCGGTTGCCCGATGGCGTGCACGGCCTGGGCGAGGTCTATGACGAGCAGGCGCACCGGTGGCACGACCAGGACTGGGCCGGCCGGCAGCTGGCCGGCGCGGTCGTCTACGAGCTGCACGTCGGCACGTTCACCCCTGGCGCCACGCTGGATTCGGCGATCGAGCGGCTGGATCACCTGGTCGATCTGGGAATCACCCACGTCGAACTGCTACCGGTCAACGCGGTCAACGGCGTGTGGAACTGGGGCTATGACGGGGTCGCCTGGTACGCGGTGCACGAACCCTACGGCGGCCCGGACGCGCTGAAGCGGTTCGTCGACGCCTGCCACGGCCGGGGCCTGGCGGTACTGCTGGACGTGGTCTACAACCACCTGGGCGCCAGCGGAAACTACCTGCCGGAGTTCGGGCCGTACCTGAAGTCCGGGCGCAACACCTGGGGCGATCTGGTCAACCTCGACGGCGAGGGCAGTGCCGAGGTGCGCCGCTACATCCTGGACAACGCCCTGGGCTGGCTGGCCGACTTTCACCTGGACGGGCTGCGGCTGGACGCGGTGCACGCCCTGCTCGACACCTCGCAACCGCACCTGCTGCGCCAGCTGGCCGACGAGGTGGGCCGGCTGTCGGCGCAGCTCGGCCGGCCGCTGCCACTGATCGCCGAGTCCGACCTGAACGATCCGGTGATGTTCGAGTCGCCGAGCGAGGGCGGCCACGGCCTGGACGCGCAGTGGGACGACGACGTCCACCACGTCCTGCACGCGCTGCTGTCGGGCGAGCGGGCTGGCTATTACGCCGACTTCGGCTCGCTGCCCAGCCTGGCCAAGGTGTTCACCCGGGCGTTCTTCCACGACGGGACGTACTCCTCCTTCCGGGGCCGCAACCACGGCCGGCCGGTGGACACCGCGGGCACGCCGGGCTGGCGGTTCGTGGTGTGCCTGCAGAACCACGACCAGATCGGCAACCGGGCGGTCGGTGACCGGCTTCCGGAGCTGACCTCGCCCGGCCTGCTCCGGGTCGGCGCGGTGCTGCTGCTCACCTCGCCGTTCACGCCGATGCTGTTCATGGGTGAGGAATGGGCCGCGGGCACCCGCTGGCCGTTCTTCAGCTCCCATCCCGAGCCCGAGCTGGCCGCCGCGGTCAGCGCCGGCCGGCTGGCCGAGTTCGCCGACCACGGCTGGGACACCGCCACGATGATCGACCCGCAGGACCCGGCCGCCTATCGCGGCGCGGTGCTGGACTGGTCCGAGCCGGAGTCGTCCCCGCACCGCGAACTGCTGTCGCTGTACCGGCAGCTGATCCGGCTGCGGCGCGAGCAGCCCGACCTGGCAGACCCCCGGCTGGATCGGGTGCTGGTGGACTTCGACGAGCGGCAGCGCTGGCTGCGGATCGGCCGCGGTGGCTTCGTGGTGCTCGCCAACCTGGCTGATCAGCCGCAGCGGATCGAGCTGCCCGGACCGGGCGAACTGGTGCTGCGCACCGGTGCCGCCGAGCTCACCGGCACCGGCCTGCAACTGGCGCCCGAGTCCGCCGCCATCGTCGCGCTCAGCCCGGCGGCGGGCGACCCGGATCGGGGCGGAGCCGGCAACGGATAAAGCCACCGTGAGCGTTTACAGCACGTGGCAGACTCGTACCGACGGTAGCCACGACGAGGTCGTGGAAGCAGCGAACGGCGATCGTCGAAGGCAGATGGGAGAGCAGCGGTGAACCACCCGGTGTCCAGTACGGCCGATCCCGAATGGTTCAAGCGCGCGGTGTTCTACGAGGTCCTGGTGCGTGGCTTCGCCGACTCCAACGGCGACGGCACCGGCGACCTGCGCGGCCTGCGGGACAAGCTGGATTACCTGCAATGGCTCGGTGTCGACTGCCTGTGGCTGCCGCCGTTCTTCCCCTCGCCGCTGCGCGACGGCGGTTACGACGTCTCCGACTACACCGACGTGCTGCCCGACTTCGGCACCATCGATGACTTCCGGGACTTCCTCAACGCCGCCCACGACCGCGGTATCCGGGTGATCATCGACGTGGTCATGAACCACACCTCCGATGCCCACCCATGGTTCCAGGCATCACGCAAGGATCCGGACGGCCCGTACGGCGACTTCTATGTCTGGGCCGACGACGACACCCGCTACCCGGACGCCCGGATCATCTTCGTCGACACCGAACCGTCCAACTGGACCTTCGACCCGATCCGCCGGCAGTACTTCTGGCATCGCTTCTTCTCCCACCAGCCGGACCTGAACTTCGAGAACCCGGCGGTGCTGGCCGCGATCATGGACGCGCTGCGGTTCTGGCTGGACATGGGCATCGACGGCTTCCGGCTCGACGCGGTGCCCTACCTGTTCGTCCGCGAGGGCACGAACGGTGAGAACCTGCCGGAGACCCACGAGGTGCTCAAGCAGGTCCGCAAGGAGATCGACGCCAACTACCCCGACCGGGTGCTGCTGTGCGAGGCCAACCAGTGGCCCGACGACGTGGTGGAGTACTTCGGTGACTTCTCGGTCGGCGGCGACGAGTGCCACATGGCCTTTCACTTTCCGGTGATGCCGCGGATCTTCATGGCCGTCCGGCGCGAATCCCGTTATCCGATATCGGAGATCCTTGCCCAGACGCCGGCCATCCCGGATCGCTGCCAGTGGGGAATCTTCCTGCGCAACCACGACGAGCTGACCCTGGAGATGGTCACCGACGAGGAACGCGACTACATGTGGAACGAGTACGCCCAGGATCCGCGGATGAAGGCCAACATCGGCATCCGGCGCCGGCTGGCCCCACTGCTGGACAACGACCTGAACCGGATCGAGCTGTTCACCGCGCTGCTGCTGTCGCTGCCCGGCTCGCCGGTGCTCTACTACGGCGACGAGATCGGGATGGGCGACAACATCTGGCTCGGCGATCGCGACGGCGTCCGAACCCCGATGCAGTGGACGCCCGACCGCAACGCCGGTTTCTCCACCGCCGAACCGGGCAGGATGTACCTGCCGGTCAACTCCGACTCGATCTATGGCTACCAGGTCACCAACGTCGAGTCCCAGACCCGCAACACCTCATCGCTGCTGCACTGGACCCGCCGGATGATCGGGCTGCGCAAGGCAAATCCCGCCTTCGGCCTCGGCGAGTTCACCGACTTGGGCGGCTCCAACCCGAGCGTGCTGTCCTTCGTCCGGTCCTTCGGCGACGATGTCGTGCTGTGCGTGAACAACCTGTCCCGGTTCCCGCAGGCGGTCGAGCTGGACCTGCGCGCGTGGGAGGGTGCCGAGCCGATCGAGATGACCGGCGGCAGCCGGTTCCCGGCCATCGGCGAGCTGCCCTACCTGCTCACCGTCGCCGGCCACGGCTTCTACTGGCTGCGGATACCGGCCCACCAGACCCGGGGCGGTACCGGGCTGCCCGCCAGCGAAGGTGCTGATCATCAGCCGTCGGAGGACGAAATCGGTTCCGAGCAGGCCGAACCGAATACCGCGAGCCGCAGCGGAGGGGTGAGCGTATGAGAGTCGATGCCGTCGATATCACCAGGTTTTTTCAGGACTGGCTGGGCCGGCAACGCTGGTATGCCGGCAAGTCCCGCGACGGGACGGTCACCGCCCGGTTACTGGCCGACCTGGCCGACAAGCCGTACCCGGTGCAGATCTGGCTTGCCGACGTGAGCTATCCCGACGGCGGCTACCCGGTGGCGGTGGAGCACTACCAGATCCCGCTGGTGCTGCGCACCGAGGCGGCCGAGCAGCTCGAACACGCCTTCGTCGGCTCGGTCAACGATCTGGACGGCGGCCCGCCGGTCGAGCTCTACGACGCGCTGCACGACAAGGAGGTCACCGGCCGCTGGCTGGAGGCCATCGCCGAGCAGAGCACCATCGACGGGGTCCGCTTCGTCCGGGTGGTCGAGCAGGACGACATCCCGGTCACCGAGCTGAGCCTGGCGCTGACCACCGAGCAGTCCAACACCTCGCTGGTCTTCGGCGATGTCGCGATCATGAAGGTGTTCCGCCGGCTCGAACCCGGCCTGAACCCCGACATCGAGATCCACGAGGCCTTCGCCCGGATGGGCGGCCGGCACGTGGCCAGGCTGCTGGGCCACGTCAGCGCCGAGATCGAGGGCCAGCCCTGGAGCCTTGCCATGCTGCAGGAGTTCATGACCACCGCCTCCGACGGCTGGCAACTGGCGACCAACAGCGTGCGCGACCTGATGGCCGAGGCGGACCTGCATGCCGAGGAGGCCGGCGGGGACTTCGCCGCCGAAGCTCGCCGGTTGGGCCAGTCGGCCGCCGAGGTGCACGCCGACCTGGCCGAGGCCTTCGGTACCTCGGTGCTCGGATCGACCGAGCTCGGTGACCGGGCCGCCGCGATGAACGCCCGGCTGGATTCGGCGCTGGTCGAGGTGCCCGAGCTGTCCGAGGTCGAAGCCGGCCTGCGCCAGGCCTACGCCGAGTTCGCCGACCTGGCCCCGGTACCCGCGCAGCGGGTGCATGGTGACCTGCACCTGGGCCAGGTGCTGCGGACCTCGCATCGCTGGGTGGTACTCGACTTCGAGGGCGAGCCGGCCAAGTCCATCGCCGATCGGCAGGCCGAGGACTCGGTGATGCGCGACGTGGCCGGCATGCTGCGCAGCTTCGACTACGCCGCGCGCCACCAGCTCATCGACATCGGTGGCACGCCGCAGTCGGAGTTCCGGGCGGCCGAGTGGGCAGCCCGCAACCGCACCGCCTTCTGCGCCGGCTACGCCGAGGGCGGCGGCGATGATCCGGCCGATTCTGCCGTACTGCTCAGGGCGTTCGAGGCTGACAAGGCGGTCTACGAGTCGGTGTACGAGGCGCGCAACCGGCCGAACTGGCTACCGATCCCGCTCGCCTCGCTGCACCGGTTGGCCGAAACCGGATGAGCCGCGAGCCGGCGAGCAACGACAGCGCAGCGACCGGAGGGCAGATGAGCAAGGCCAACATCGCGACCGACCAACCGGAACGTGCCGAACTCGACCACCTGATCGGCGGCGATCACAGCCAGCCGCACTCGGTGCTGGGCGCGCACCCGGCCGGCCCGGGCCGGACCGCCATCCGGGCGCTGCGCCCGGACGCGGACGCGGTCAGTGTGGTCATCAAGGCCACCCGCTACCCGCTGCAGCGGCTGCACCCCAATGGCATCTTCGGCGCGGTGGTCGACGTCGATCCCACCGACTACCGGCTCGAGGTGAGCTACGGCGAGCACACGGTGATCCTCGACGATCCCTACCGCTGGCTGCCCACCCTCGGCGAGCTGGACCTGCACCTGATCGGCGAGGGCCGGCATGAGCAGCTCTGGGACGTGCTGGGCGCGCACGTGCGCAGCTACGAGACCCCGGCCGGCACCACCACCGGCACCTCGTTCGCGGTCTGGGCGCCCAATGCCCGGGGGGTGCGGGTGATCGGCGACTTCGACTACTGGTCGGGCACGGCGTTTCCGATGCGCTCGCTCGGCTCGTCCGGGGTCTGGGAGCTGTTCGTCCCGGGGGTGGGCGACGGGGCCAAGTACAAGTTCCAGATCCTGGGCGCCGACAGCCAGTGGCGCGAGAAGGCCGATCCGATGGCCTTCGCGACCGAGGTGCCGCCGGCTACCGCGTCGGTGGTCTTCACCTCCGAGCACACCTGGGCCGACCAGGACTGGCTCACTGGCCGGGCCGAGACGTCCTGGCACGCCGCGGCCATGTCCATCTATGAGGTGCATCTCGGCTCCTGGCGGCTCGGCCTGAGCTACCGCGAGCTCGCCCGCGAGCTGGTCGACTACGTGATCGAGACCGGTTTCACCCACGTGGAGTTCCTGCCGGTCGCCGAGCACCCGTTCGGTGGCTCCTGGGGCTACCAGGTGTCCTCCTACTTCGCGCCGACCTCGCGGTTCGGTAGTCCGGACGACTTTCGCTACCTGGTGGACGCGCTGCACCAGGCCGGCATCGGCGTGCTGGTGGACTGGGTGCCGGCGCATTTTCCGAAGGACTCGTTCGCACTCGCCCGCTTCGACGGCACCCCGCTCTACGAGCACGCCGACCCGCGCCGCGGCGAGCAGCCGGACTGGGGCACCTACGTCTTCGACTTCGGCCGCAGCGAGGTACGCAACTTCCTGGTCGCCAACGCCCTGTACTGGTTCGAGGAGTTCCACATCGACGGGCTGCGGGTGGACGCGGTCGCCTCGATGCTCTACCTGGACTACTCACGCAAGGCCGGCGAGTGGCTGCCGAACGTGCATGGTGGCCGGGAGAACCTGGAGGCGGTGGCCTTCTTGCAGGAGATGAACTCCACCGTCTACAAGCGGGTGCCCGGCGCGATCACGATCGCCGAGGAGTCCACCTCCTGGCCGGGCGTCACCCGTCCCACCCATCTGGGCGGTCTGGGCTTTGGTCTGAAGTGGAACATGGGCTGGATGCACGACACCCTCGGTTACATCCAGCATGATCCCATCCACCGGCAGTACCACCACCACGAGATGACGTTCTCGATGGTCTATGCCTATTCGGAGAATTTCGTGCTGCCGTTCAGCCACGACGAGGTGGTGCACGGCAAGGGCTCGATGTTGAACAAGATCCCCGGCGACCGCTGGCGGCAGATGGCAACCCTGCGCGCGCTGTATGCCTTCATGTGGGCGCATCCGGGCAAGCAGTTGCTGTTTCAGGGCTGCGAATTCGGCCAGGGCGGCGAGTGGAGCGAGGGCCGCTCGCTGGACTGGTGGCTGCTGGACGCGCCCGACCACGCCGGCCTGCGACAGGCGGTTGCTGACCTGAACGGGGTCTATCGCGAGACCCGGGCGCTGTGGTCACAGGACACCCTGCCGGCCGGCTTCGGCTGGATCGACGCCAACGACGCCAACGGCAACGTGTTCTCGTTCCTGCGCTGGGGCGATGACGGCTCGGCGCTGGCCTGCGTGGCGAACTTCTCGGCGATGCCGCACGAGAACTACCGGCTCGGCCTGCCGCTGCCCGGCCGGTGGGACGAGGTCATCAACACCGACTCGGCCAGCTACGGCGGCTCCGGGGTGGGCAACCTCGGCTCGGTCGAGGCGGACGGGCCCGACTGGCATGGCCAACCGAGTTCGGCGCTCGTCCGGGTGCCCCCGCTCGGGACGATCTGGTTGCGTTTCGCCGGCAGCTGAGCCGGCCGGTTGCCAGGCTGGTCGTGCTGGAATAGCGGCTGAGGCCAGCCGGTTCTCACATATAGTTGCACTTGCAACGATCTGAGGAGGCATGAGAGATGGCTGCCATCACAGCTGACACATTCACCCTGCCGCGAGTCGCCGGCGCCACACTCGGCGACGTGGAGCGTCCGGTGCTGGCGCTCAGCTCCGCCCCGGCCGGGCACGAGGGCGAGGGCTTTCCGGTCCGGCGCACCATGGCCGGCATCGACTACTCCTACCTCGACCCGTTCATCATGATGGATCACATGGGCGAGGTGGACTACGCCGCCGGCGAGCCCAAGGGCACCAACTGGCACCCGCACCGCGGCTTCGAGACCGTCACCTACCTGATCGAGGGCCAGTTCATCCACCAGGACACCCATGGTGGCGGTGGCGTGATCACCGAGGGCTCGACCCAGTGGATGACCGCCGGCGCCGGCCTGCTGCACATCGAGACCCCGCCGGAGAAACTGGTCGAGGACGGTGGGCTGTTCCACGGCTTCCAGCTGTGGGTCAACCTGCCAGCCAAGGACAAGTTCCTGACCCCGAACTACCAGGGCATCGAGGCTGACCAGATCCTGTTGCTGGCCAGCGCCGACGGCGGCTCGCTGCTGCGGGTGATCGCGGGCGAGGTGGACGGGCACCGCGGTCCCGGCTCGACGCACACCCCGATCACCCTGCTGCACGCCTCGGTGGTCGCCGGCGCGCAGCTGTCACTGCCCTGGCAGCCGGGATACAACGCGCTGGCCTACGTGATGGCCGGCACCGGCACCATCGGCCCGGACGCCCAGCCGATCCACGCCGGTCAGCTGGCGGTGTTCGGGGCCGGCGACCGGATCACCCTCGCTGCCGACTCCCGCCAGGACAGCCGGACCAGCTCGCTGGAGGTGATCCTGCTCGGCGGTGAACCGATCCGGGAGCCGATGGCGCACTACGGGCCCTTCGTGATGAACACCCGGGCCGAGCTGCAGCAGACCATGGCCGACTACCAGGCCGGCAAGCTGGGCATCATCCCGGCCGACGCGATCATGCCGCACGTCCCGCGCGGCCAGCGCAGCCCGCTGGAGGATTGAGGTGCGACCGGCGGGGTAGTTCGCTGCCTCGCCGGTTGCGGCCGTCGCTGGCCGGCGCTGTTGCTGGCCGGCGCTGTTCTTGTTCCGGCGCCGGGCTTGTTCCGGCGCCGGGCTTGTCTGCCCTCGTTCTTGGCTTGCCGTCGTCCCGAACGAACAGCCGGCCTCAGAACAGCGCGTTGGCCAGCTCCCGGCGGGCCGGGCCGACCCGGGGATCGTCGGGACCCAGCAGCTCGAAGTACTCGACCAGCCGGTCGCGCACCGGCGTGCGGTCCTCGCCCCGGATCCGGCGCACCAGGCCGATCAGCCGGCCGAAAGCCTCCTCCACCAGGTTGTTGGCCAGCTCGGCGTCGGCGGCCGTCAGCTGCGCCTCGACATCGTCGGGAGCCGACTCGGCCGCCTGTACGGCATCGGCCGGCAGCGCCGCCAACCGCTTGAGCAGGCCGACCTGCAACAGCGCCAGCTGCGCCTCGACGTTGGCCGGCTCGGCGGACAGGATTGCCTGGTAGCGCTGTGCGGCAAGGTCGAAGTCACCGGCCTCCAGCGCTGTCTCGGCAGCGGTGAATCGCTCGTCCTCGGGCGGCTCGGGCGCGGCCGGCGGCTCGGCAGGTAGCTCGTCGGGCTGATCGGGCTGATCGCCCGGTCCGGGCAGTCCGGCCTGCCCGGCCGCCTGCAGCAACGCGCCGATGAACTCGCGCACCTGGGCCTCGGGCAGCACGCCCTGGAAGCCGGGCACCAGCTGGCCGCCGACCACCGCGAACACGGTGGGGATGGACTGCACCTGCAGCATCTGCGCGATCCGCTGGTTGGCCTCGATGTCGACCTTGGCCAGTATCCAGCTACCGCCTGACTCACCGGCGAGCTTCTCCAGCACCGGCGAGAGCTGCTTGCAGGGTTCGCACCACTCGGCCCACAGGTCCAGCAGCACCGGCACCTGGAACGAGCGGTCCAGCACCTCGCTCTGGAAGTTGGCCTCGGTCGCTTCGATCACGTAGCTACCGGTGGCCGGTGGCGGAGCGGTGGCGGCGCGCGCGGCCGCCTCCGAGCGGGCCTTGACCGCCGCCAGGTCGACCGCGCCGGACATTGCGGCGACGGCAGCCGGGGACGGCGCGGGAGGACGGGAACGTGAACCACCAGGACGCATAGTTTCCATTTTCCATGGTCGACCGTCGGCATTCCAGGGCGGCCCCGGCCGCGGTCGGTTGTGCCGCGCCGGGACCGGTCACGGCCGGCCCAGTTCTGGGGTGACCGGCCCGGGTTCGGTGGCGGAATTACCGGACGGCGGCGCTCAACCGGGCGATCTGCTCGTCGCTGAGCCGGACCCCGGCCGCGGCGATGTTCTCCTCCAGGTGAGCAACCTGGGAGGTACCCGGGATGGGCAGCATCACCGGCGAGCTGGCCAGCAACCACGCCAGCGCGACCTGGGACGGGGTGGCGCCGCTGGCCTGGACGATCTCGTCCATCACGGTGCCGGGCCGCGCCAGGTCACCGGCGGCGATCGGGTTCCACGGGATGAACCCGATGCCTTCGGCCTGGGCGTAGTCCAGCACGTCGGCCGACTGCCGGTTGGTGAGGTTGTACAGGTTCTGCACGGTGGCGATCTCGGCGATCTCGCGGGCCGCCCGGAGTTCGGCGACGCTGACCTCCGACACACCGATCGCGCCGACCTTGCCCTCGTCCTGCAGCTTCTTGAGCTCGCCGATCTGGTCGGCCAGCGGGACCGCGGCGTCGATCCGATGAAGCTGGAACAGCTCCAGCCGGTCCACTTTGAGCCGGCGCAGCGACAGCTCGGCCTGCTGGCGCAGGTAGGCCGGCCGACCGACCGGGCTCCACTGGTCCGGACCGGTCCGGGTCAGGCCGGCCTTGGTGGCGATCAGCAGCTCGGCCGGGTACGGGTAGAGCGCCTCGGCGATGATCTCTTCGCTGATGCCCGGTCCGTAGGAATCGGCGGTGTCGATGAAATCGACTCCCAGCTCGACGGCCCGGCGCAGGGTGGCAATCGCGGCCGGCCGGTCCTTGGGCTCGCCCCAGATGCCCGGGCCGGTGATCCGCATCGCCCCGAAACCGAGCCGGTGCACGGTCTTGCCCGCGATCTGGAAGGTTCCGGAGTCCTTGGCGGACACGACTGCATTGTCTGACGTCACAGCTCACTCCTCATCACTTCTTCGGCGCTGTCTCTTCTGCTCTCTGCAGGGCCAACCGCCGCGGCCGGCAGGGCATTCCGGCCCGGCACGGACCGAGTGGCCGCCCGCGCCCGGCGATGGTAGCCAGAGGTGGCCGGGCGCTAGTCCAGAAAATCGCCGGCGTCGACCCGCAGCCGGCGCAGGATGGTGAACAGCCGCAGCAGATCGTCCTCGGACAGCCCGGCCAGGCCGAACTGGTTGCGGTGCAGCTCGCGGGTGGCGCGGTCAGCGATCGCGCGTCCCTGCTCGGTGATCACCGCCAGCGTCCCCCGGCCGTCGCGTGGGTTCGGCTCGCGCACCACCAGGCCGGCCGCCTCCAGCCGGTCCACCACGTTGGTCACGCTGGTGGCATGCACCTGCAACCGCTCACCGATCTTGGACAGCGGTAACGCGCCGGTGGAGGAGAAGGTCAGCAGCACCAGCGCCTCGTAGCGGGAGAAGGTCAGCCCGAACGGGCGCAGCGCCGCGTCCAGACCGGCGATCAGGATCTGCTGGGCGCGCATGATCGAAGTGACCGCGCGCATTGCCGTGTAGACGCCCTCGCCGGCCTCGGGGTAGTGGATGGCCCACGACTGGCCGGCCCGCTCGACCGGGTCGAAGGGCAGCGGTCCGGACATGGCCCTCACCCTAGCCAGTGGCGCCCGCAGGCGCGGCCTGCGACGCCGCGGCAGGACGTATCGTGGCAGGCATGACGACTCCCGTTGCTGACTTCGACGCGCTCGGCCGGCTGGATCTGCTCGGCCTGGAGGACACCCTGAGCGGCGAGGACCGGCTGCTGCGCGACACCATCAGGCGTTTTGCCAACGAGCAGCTACGCCCGCACATCGCCGAGTGGTTCGAGGCCGGCACCCTGCCGGCCCGCGAGCTGGCGCTGGAGTTCGGCAAGCTCGGGGTGCTCGGGATGCACCTGGACGGCTACGACTGCGCGGGCGCGAAGGCCAGCCAGTACGCCATTGCCTGTACCGAGATCGAGGCGGTCGATTCGGGCCTGCGATCACTGGTCAGCGTCCAGGGTTCGCTGGCCATGTATGCGATCCACGCCTACGGCAGCGAGGAGCAGAAGCAGCAGTGGCTGCCGCGGATGGCTCGCGGAGAGGCCATCGGCTGCTTCGGGCTGACCGAAGCCGATGCGGGGTCGGA
>JBPCPA010000047.1:0-7144 GCA_050999655.1 Jatrophihabitans sp. | reverse complement strand
ACATTAACGCTAGGACGGGTGCACTTCCGGGCTGTTCTTGCGGGTACGCCACCAGTGGATCGCGGTGGGCAACAGCGACAGCACCACCACGGCCACCAGGATGACGTCGATCTTCGGGGCGATGGTGTTACGAACAAAGCTGATATGGCCCAATGCCCGGCCGAGCAGCAGTACCCCGTCGGTCCACACGATGCCACCGATGACCGAGAACAATGCATAGGTTGCGAACCGCATCCGGCCCACCCCGGCCAGCACGGTGGCCACCGTCCGCACGATCGGCACGAAGCGGGCCACCAGGATGGTGGCCGCGCCGTAGCGATCGAAGAACCGCTGCGAGCGCCCCACGTACTCGGGTTTGAACATCCGCGAGCGGGGCCGGTCGAACACCATTGGCCCGGCCCGCCGGCCGATCCAGTAGCCGACCAGGTTGCCGGCGATGGCCGCGATCGGCAACGCAATCAGCATCACCGGCAGGCTGGGCAGGTTGATCGACGGATCGTTGATCGCGATCAGCAGGCCGGCCGAGAACAGCAGGGTGTCGCCGGGCAGGAAGAAACCGATCAGCAGGCCGCACTCGGCGAACAGGATGATCACCAGGCCGGCCAGCCCGTAGCTGCCCAGCAGGTGTTTCGGCGAGATCGGGTTGGCCAGTAGTTGGCCGGCCAGCTGATGGGTCATGGATCGGCAGCTTACGGAAAACGGCGACCCTTCGCGGGTCCGGCTCAGCGAGCCATCATCCACAGCTGCCGTACAGCAGGTGCGCAGGCTTCGGCGAGCCGGTGGTCGCTCCAGCCGGGAGGCGACCGCCGGCCTCAGGCGGGCTGGTCCAGGCCGGCCAGCAGTTCGGCCTCCCGGGCCGGTGCCAGGCCGGGGGTCCGCTCGGAGGGCCGCCAGCCGTCGGGGATCGAGCGCATCCAGTCCCAGATGTCGACCAGGCTGTCCAGCACCGGGCGGCAGGCCAGCCCCATCGCCTCGGCCGCCGTGGTGTCGTGCGCCCACAGGCCGGGTGCTTCGGCAGAGTCCAACCAGAGCGGCAGCTCGGTCCAGCCCTCGACGCCGGCGGCGCTCAGGTACTGCTCGCTGGCCCAACGGAACTCCGCGTCAGAGGCGGTCACCTGGCGGGCCTCGTCGAACAGCTGCCCGTAGTTGATCTGGTGCGCGGGCCCGCTCACCTCGAAGGTGCCCGGTGGGCGCCGCAGCGCGAATTCCGCGATGTCGCGGCAGTCGATCAGCCGCAGTCTTGCGGCCGGGTCACCGGGCGCCAGGGTCGGGCCACCGCGGCTGATCCGGTCAAGCCACCACGGCAACCGGCCCACCCCGTCGTGCGGGCCGACGATCAGGCCGGCCCGCAGGATGGACGTGCGGTCCGCGCCGAACTCCCGCAGCGCCGCCCGCTCCGCGCCGACCTTGCGCCAGCCGTAGGCCTCGTCCTCGGCGACGCCGTCGGACAACTGCTCGCCGATCGCGTCCGGGTCGCCGTCGTGCGAACCCAGCGGGTGGTAGTCCGGCACGGTGGGCCAACCCTTGAACGCGTTGATGGAGGAGGTGAACGCGTAGTGCGCGACAGTGGGTTCGAGCAGGCGCGCGCTGGCCCGGACCAGGTCGGGAAAGTAGGCGGTGTCGAAGACCAGGTCGAACTGCCGGCCGGCCAGCTGGGCCAGCGATTCCGGATCGCTGCGATCTCCGGTCACCACCCGCGCGCCGGGCACCGGACTGCCGGTCCGTCCCCGGCTGAAAGTGGTGACGTTGTGGCCGCGCGCGACAGCCACCTCGGCAACCGAGCGAGACAGGAACACGGTTCCGCCGAGCACCAGAATGTCCATGGGCGCTAGCTCACCAGAATTGGACCGGACCCGGCAACCGATGTTCGCCGCCAGCGGATACCGGGGTAGTGGAATACTTCTGCACGCGATCGGAGTGGCCAGCGCCGGCCTGTCTCTGGTGAGCTGGCATCGCCCAGCGATCAGCCGGTCGCGACGAGAGCTGGCAGCAGCCAGTCGCCCAAGAATGTGACGGAGAGTGTCAATGCCCATCGCAACGCCTGAGGTCTACAACGAGATGCTCGACCGTGCCAAGGCCGGCGGCTTCGCCTACCCGGCAATCAACTGCACATCCTCGGAGACGATCAACGCGGCACTGCGGGGCTTTGCCGATGCGGGCAGCGACGGCATCGTCCAGTTCTCCACCGGCGGTGCGGAGTTCGGTTCGGGCACCTCGGTCAAGGACATGGTGACCGGCGCGGTGGCGCTGGCCGAGTTCGCCCACATCGTGGCCGCCAAGTACTCGATCAACGTCGCGCTGCACACCGACCACTGCCCCAAGGACAAGCTGGACGGCTACGTCCGGCCGCTGCTCGCAATCTCCGGCGAGCGGGTCCGGGCCGGCAAGAATCCGCTGTTCCAGTCGCACATGTGGGACGGTTCGGCCGTACCGCTGGATGAGAACCTGAAGCTGGCCCAGGAGCTGCTGGCCGAGGCGGCTGCCGCCCGGATCGTGCTCGAGGTCGAGATCGGCGTCGTCGGTGGCGAGGAGGACGGGGTCGCAAACGAGATCAACGACAAGCTCTACACCAGCGACGAGGACTACGCCGCCACCCTGGACGCGCTCGGCTCGGGTGAGAAGGGCCGGTACCTGCTGGCCGCCACCTTCGGCAACGTGCACGGCGTCTACAAGCCGGGCAACGTCAAGCTGCGCCCAGAGGTGCTCAAGGGTGGCCAGGAGCTGGCCTCCCGCAAGCTCGGGCTGGCGGCCGGCTCGAAGCCGTTCGACCTGGTTTTCCATGGCGGTTCCGGCTCGGCGCTGGAGGAGATCCGGGAGGCGCTGTCCTACGGGGTGGTCAAGATGAACGTCGACACCGACACCCAGTACGCCTTCACCCGGCCGATCGTCGGGCACATGTTCGGCAACTACGACGGCGTGCTCAAGGTGGACGGCGAGGTCGGCAACAAGAAGGTCTATGACCCGCGGTCCTACCTCAAGGCGGCCGAGGTCGGGATGGCTGAGCGGGTCGGGCAGGCCTGCCAGGACCTGCTCTCGGCCGGGACGGCGATCGCGCAGTCCTGAGGATCGCGGGACGCGGGAAGGGTCGCGACAGCGTATGAACGACATCCCGGGGCCGGCTGACTGGCTCGCCGACGCGGTGCTCTACGAGATCTACCCGCAGTCCTTCGCCGACACCGACGGCGATGGCATCGGTGACTTTCCGGGCGTGCTGGCCCATCTGGATCACCTTCACTGGCTCGGCGTCGACACGATCTGGTTCAACCCGTGCTTCGCGTCCCCGTTCGTCGACGCCGGCTACGACGTATCCGATTACCAGTTGGTGGCGCCGCGCTACGGATCGAATGACGACCTCATCGCCGTGATCGAGGCCGCCCGCGAACGCGGCATCAGGGTGCTGCTCGACCTCGTCGCCGGGCACACCTCCAGCGAGCACAGCTGGTTCCAGGCCGAGGCCAACGCCGCCGGGCCGGACCCGCTCGGTGACCGCTACGTCTGGACGGACAGCGTCGATGCCGACCAGATCTCGGACGGCAACCCGCGGACCCGACCCTGGGTGGCCTCGCCGGGCACCCGATCCGGCTACTACCTCAAGAACTTCTACGACGCGCAACCGGCGTTGAACTTCGGCTACGCGAGCCTGGACCCGGAGGAGCCGTGGCGCCAGCCCGCCGATGCCCCGGGCCCGCAGCGCAATCGTCAGGCGCTACGCGAGATCATGTCGTTCTGGCTGGACCGCGGGGTCGCCGGCTTTCGGGTGGACATGGCGTTCTCGCTGGTCAAGGACGACCCGGGCTACCAGGTGACCACCGCGCTCTGGCGTGATCTTCGGGCCTGGCTCGATCAGGCCTACCCCGCTGCCGTGCTGATCCCGGAAGGCAGCGAGCCGCACGCCGCCTCGCACCCACCGGCCTTTCACGCCGAGTTCTTCCTGGTCATCGGCGCCGCCCACCAGTCGTTGTTTGCCAACGGCGGCGCCGGCGAGCTGCCGTGGCGTCCGGCCGCGCCGTGCTTCTTCGACGCCGAGGGCCGCGGGTCGGTGGACACGTTGCTCCAGGAGTGGAACGCGGTCCGCTCGGCTCGCCCTGACCGTCCGATTCTGTTGGGGTCCTCTGATCACGACTTCGCTCGGATGGCAACAGGGCGCCGCAGCTATGAGCAACTCGGCGCTGCGTACACCTTCTTGCTGACCTGGGGATCGGTGCCCTCGATCTACTACGGCGACGAGATCGGTATCCGCAATCAGGACGACCTCACGATCAACAAGGAAGGCAGCCTCATCTTCCCGGGCTTCTACGACCGGGCCGGCACCCGCACACCGATGCAGTGGGATACCTCGCCCAACGCGGGATTCTCCACCGCGCCGGCCGAGCACCTGTACCTGCCGATCGATCCGGACCCCGAGCGGCAGACCGTGAGTGCCGCACTAGAAGATCCGAGTTCGTTGATCCACCTGATACGCAGATTGATCGCGCTGCGCAAAGAAATCCCGGCGCTGGGCACTCGCTCGGCAATCTCGGTGGTGCACGCCGGCTACCCGTTCGTCTACCGCCGCGGGGATCACCACCTGGTGGTCGTGAACCCCGGCCAGGCCCCGGCAACCCTCGCCGTGCCTGGCCTGGACTCGGCGAAGGAGATCCTGAACAGCGGCGTCACCGCGGGGAACGGAAAGATCCACGCCGACGGCTTCGCCTACGCGATCCTCGAAACGCCAGGACGGCGTAGCGGTGGGGAGAGGTCTGCCCCTGCCTGAGGCCAGCATGGGCTTGCTGTGATCGGCTACCAGAGTCATCGGGTATATCGAGACCAAGGGCCTCGGGCACAATGGCGGCATGGACCTGCTCGCGCCCCGCACCCTGTTGCCCACCGACCCGGCCACCGCACTGCTGGACTCCGGCGCCGATCCGGTGCAGGTGGCCGCGGCGCATCCCAGCTCCTGCGCGGCCTGGGCGGCGCTTGCCGACGAAGCGCTCGGCCGGGGCTTCACGGTGGAGGGTTACGCCTACGCCCGGACCGGCTACCACCGTGGCCTGGACGCGCTGCGCCGGGCCGGCTGGCGTGGCACCGGGCCAGTGCCGTGGTCACACGCGCCGAACCAGGGCTTTCTGCGGGCGCTGCACAGCCTGGCGGTGGCCGCCGCCGGCATCGGCGAGACTGACGAGGCGGCCCGCTGCTCGAGCTTTCTCCACGACTGCGATCCGGCTGCGGCGCAGGCCTTGGCCTGATTCGGCTGCCGCGCAAGCTTTGGCCTGATCGGGCCTGATCGGGCCTGATCGGGGCTGCCTGACCGGCCACAGCCGACCGACGGCTCAGGACATCAGCAGCACGCCCAGCCGGCGGGTGGTCAACCACAGTCCGAAGCCGGCCATCACCACGAAGTAGCCGACGTGCCAGAGCAGGCCGGCATTGATGTCGCCGGTGGTGAGGCTGCGCAGCAGCACCACGCCGTGGTGCAGTGGTAGGCATTCCACCGCGATCCGGACGCCCACCGGGTAGGCGTTCAGGCTGTAGAAGGTGCCGGAGAACAGGAACATCGGCAACGTGAACAGGGTGACCACCTCGATGTCCTGCCAGCTGCGCAGGAAGGTGGTGACCGCCATGCCGACCGCGGCGAAGCCGAGCGCGATCAGCAGCGCGGCCGGTATCAGCAGCAGCCCCCAGGGCGAGAGAATCAGGCCCATCACCAGCATCACCAGCACGAAGCCCAGCGCGTACAACCCACCCCGGGTCAGCGCCCAGCCGATCTCGCCGAGCGCGACGTCCATGGTGCCCATCGAGGTGGCCAGCATGCCGTCGTACAGCTTGGCGAACTTCAGCTTGAAGAACACGTTCATGGTCGAGTCCGCGATCGCGCCGTTCATCGCCGAGGATGCCAGCAACGCCGGGGCAATGTACTGGGCGTAGGTCAGCGAGGCACCGTTCGGCCCGTGCACCCCGCCGACCAGCGAGCCGAGACCGGCCCCGAAGGAGAGCAGGTAGAACAGCGGCTCGAAGAAGCCGGACACGATCACCAGCCACGAGCGGCGATACACCAGCGCCGAACGCTCCATCAGCACCCACGGCCGGCCGGCGTAGATGCCTGGTGGCAGCATTCGCGCCAGCACCCCGCGGCGCTGGTAGCCCGCAGCCGGCGCGGACTGCTCTGCCAGGTCGGTACGGCTCATCGCGACCCGCTCATCTGGCCAACCTGATCTGGAACCGCCGGCAGGTCAACACCGCACCGACGGCGGTCAGCGCCAGCAGCACCGTCAGGTGGACCAGGACCACCACGATGCTGATCTGGCCCACCCCGGAGCGCAGCCGCAACGGGCCCAGCGACACCCAGCGAGCCAGTTCGGTGGCGTGCCAGAGCGGCGAGATCCAGGCCAGGTCGCGTGCCCAGAGCGGCAGCGAGCTGATCGGATAGAACGTCCCGGAGAACAGGAACATCGGGGTGACGATGAACCGGAAGATCGCCACGAAGCCGCCGCCCTCGGTCTCGACGCTGGCCGAGTACGCCGCGATGGGCGCGGCCAGCGCCAGCGCGCCGAGCATGGCGATCGGCACGCACAGCAGCACCCCGACCGAACGGACGCCGCCGAAGAAGGCCACCACGACGAGGTACAGCGCGGCCGACAGCGATGTCCGGAACGCGATCCAGAGAAGTACCGCACGGGCGATCTGGCCGGCGCTGATCGGGGTGGCGTTCATCGCGAAGTAGGTGCGCTGGTGTTTGAAACCACCGTGCAGGATCGGGTAGGTCGCCTCGCCGACGCCGACCTGCAGCGCGGTGGCCGCGATCAGGGCCGGCGCGATGAAGCTGAGATAGCCGGTGCCCAGGCTGGCCGCTCCACCACCGGAGTTGACCACCCCGCCCAGGCCGACGCCGAGGGAGAGCATGTACAGGATCGGCGCGCCGAGCTGGGAGAACGCCGAGATCTTGAAATACCGGCGGGCAGTGATCGCGAAGTACTCGAACAACGAGCCGATGCCACCGCCCTCGGCGCGCACCAGTTGCCGGGTCGGCGTGCCGGCACTCTCGACGGGTCCGGGCCGCAGCAGCGGTTCAGTCGACAAGGCTGCGGCCGGTCAGCTTCAGAAAGACGTCCTCCAGGCTGGCCCGCCGGACCAGGCTGGAGACCGGTGCCAGGCCGCGTTCGTGCAC
>JBPCPA010000021.1:0-5954 GCA_050999655.1 Jatrophihabitans sp. | reverse complement strand
GGCATGGCCCTACCTCCTGCTCTGCTCGGCGTAGCGGCGGACGAATTGGTTCGCGAGCACCGCAAGCAGGAGCATCGCTCCGACGAACAGCTTGAACCAGTCGGAGTCCCACCCTGCGTAGACGATGCCCTTCTCCGTCATGCCGAAGATCAGCGCGCCGACCGCCGCGCCCACGGCCGAGCCGTAACCGCCGGTGAGCAGGCAACCGCCGATCACCGCGGCGACGATGAAGATGAGTTCCTGACCGATGCCGACCTGGGCCTGGATGGTGCCGAACCGCACGATCTGGGTGTTGCCCGCGAACCAGGCGCCGGCCGAGGTCAGCATGAACAGCGCGATCGTCGTCCGGTCGGTCGGGACGCCGATGTTCTTGCTCGACGCCGAATCCCCGCCGGTGGCCAGGATCCAGTTGCCGAAGCGGGTGTTGAGCAGCAGGTACGCCCCGGCCGCGGTGAACAGGATCCACCAGCCGATGGTGACCTGGAACGAGGTGCCGGCGATGGACACGGTGCTGCCGAGCGCGTCCTTCAGCGCCCGGTAACCCGGCACCAGGTCGAGGTTGGACACCTGGACGGTGTTGGTGACCTGTTTGGTGACGCCGAGGTTGACACCCTGCAGGCCGAGGAACATGCCCAGCGTGATGATGAAACTCGGCAGGCCGGTGCGGGTCAACAGGTAGCCGTTGACGAAGCCGATCGCCAGCATCAACAACAGTGACACCAGCAGCGAGGCGTAGACGTTCAGACCCCAGTAGGTGGTCATGATGCCGGTGGCCAGACCCGCGGTGCCGGTCTGCACGCCGGCCGACAGGTCGAAGTGGCCGCCGATCATCAGCAGTGCCACCGGAACGGCCATGATGCCCACCGTGGACGCGGTGTCCAGCCAGTTGGCCACCCCGGCAGTCGAGCGGAAGACGCTGGATTCCGCCGCGAAGAAAACGAAAACCACGATCGCGCCGATCAGCGCACCGAACTCCGGCTTCAGCAGCAGCCGCCGCAGCACGCCGACCCTGGCGACCCGCTCGTCCGCCGCCGTCGCGGTCGCGGCCGTCATCGGGTGCCGCCGGCCGCCAGCTTGACCACCTGGGCGGCGTTGTCCTTGGTGATCAGGTTCGGACCGGTCAGCACCGGCTGGCCACCGCCGAGGACGTTCAGGTTCGCCTTGTACTGGGTGAGCATCACCACCGACAAGTAGCCCTGCAGGAAGGGCTGCTGATCCACCGCGAACAGGATCTTGCCCGCCTCGACGTCCTTGGCGACATCGGCGTTGAGGTCGAAGGTCACCAGCTTGGCTGCCGAGCCGGCGCCCGAGATGGCCGGCTCGGCCACCGAGGCGACCTGGGCGCCGAGGGTGACCACGCCGTCGATGGACTTGTCCGCCTGCAGCTTGGCCTTGATGATGCCCTGCGCGGCCGGCAGGTTGTTGTTGTCCACCTGCAGGTTGGTGATGGTGCCGCCCAGGGTCGCCTTGACCCCGGCGCAACGCTGCTCCAGCGCGCTGTTACCGGCCTCCTGAATGACGCACAGGACGTTCTTCACGCCGTCCTGCTTGAGCGCGGTGCCGACCGCCTGGCCGGCCACCGTCTCATCCGAGCCGATATGGGTGATCGCGCCGTAGTCCTTGGACTCCGCTTCACCGGCATTGATGGTGATCACCGGAATGCCGGCCGCCACCGCCTTCTGCACCGAGGCCTTCAACGCCTCCGGGTTCGCCATCGACACCACGATGCCGTCCGGCTTCTGGTTCACCGCGGCATCGATGTAGGAGGACTGGGTGCTCGGATCGCCACTGCTCTGGTAGCTCACCGTGACGCCCATGTCCTTGCCCGCCTGGGTAACACCGGCCTTGACGATGCTCCAGAAGGAATCGCCGGCACCGCCATGGGTGATCACGTCGATCTTGAAGCCGTAGCCGCCCTTGCCGCCGCCGGCCTTGGCGTGCACCCGGTTGACCGAGTTGGCGCTGCTGCAGGCCGGCAGCACGAGCGCCGCGACCGCCAGTGCGGCCAGCAGCGTCCTGGGTGTTCGACCGATCATGTCGTGCTCCTTCGAAGAGGACCTGGCTGGCTCAGGGGGACTGTCATCAGGTCGCGGTGGGAAAGTGGTAGCTCGCGCCGATCTCGTGTGCGGGCTCGGGCCAGCGAGCGGTGATCACCTTGGCCCGGGTGTAGAAGGCCACCCCCTCGGCGCCGTGCAGGTGCTTGTCGCCGAACAGCGAGTCCTTCCAGCCACCGAAGGAGTAGTAGGCCATCGGCACCGGGACCGGGACGTTGATGCCGATCATGCCGACCTGCACGCCGCGCTGGAAGGTCCGGGCGGCCGAGCCGCTGGCGGTGAAGATGGCGGTGCCGTTGCCGTAGGGGTTGGCGTTGATCAGGGCAATCGCCTCGGCCACGCTGGCCGCGCGCAGCACCGACAGGACCGGGCCGAAGATCTCCTCGCGGTAGACATCCATCTCCGGCCGAACCTGATCGATGACGGTCGGCCCGACGAAGAATCCCTCGCCGAAACCAGGCACCTGGCAATCACGACCGTCCACCGTCAGGCTGGCGCCCTGCTCGGCGCCGGTGCCGATCAGCGACACGATCCGGTCCTTGGCGGCCCGGGTCACCACCGGGCCCATCTCGCTGTCGGGCTGTCGACCGGAACCCACCCGAACCGCCCGGGCCTTGGCGCTGACCGCCTCGACCAGCGCGTCGCCGGCGGCGCCGACCGCGACCGCCGCCGAGATCGCCATGCACCGCTCACCGGCCGAGCCGAACGCGGCGGCGACCAGGTGCTCGGCGGCGAAGTCGAGGTCGGCGTCCGGTAGCACCACCGCGTGGTTCTTCGCTCCGCCGAGGGCCTGCACCCGCTTGCCGGCGGCACTGGCCCGCTGGTGGATGTAGCGCGCGATCGGGGTGGAGCCGACGAAGGACACCGCGGCTATCTCGGGGGAGTCCAGCAGCGCGTCGACCGCCTCCTTGTCGCCGTGCACCACGGTGAACACCCCGTCGGGCAGGCCGGCCCGCTGCCACAGCCGGGCGATCAGCATCGAGGCCGACGGATCCCGCTCGCTGGGTTTGAGCACGAAGCTGTTGCCGCAGGCGATGGCCACCGGGTGCATCCACATCGGGACCATCACCGGAAAGTTGAACGGCGTGATGCCGGCGACCACGCCCAGCGGCTCACGGAAGGAGTAGGAGTCCACACCGCCCGACACCTGGTCGGAGTACTCGCCCTTGAGCAGGTGGCCGATCCCGCACGCGAACTCGACCACCTCCAGGCCGCGCTGCACCTCGCCCCGAGCGTCGGAGAGCACCTTGCCGTGCTCGTCGGTGATCAGGCCGGCCAGTTCGTCGAGGTGACCGTTGACCAGTTCACGGAAGGCGAACAGCACCTTCGCCCGGCGGCTCAGCGAGGACTGGGACCAGTCGGTGAAGGCAGCGGCGGCCGAACGCACCGCGGTGTCCACGTCGGTGGCCGAGGCCAACCGGACCTCGGACTGCTGGCTGCCCAGCGCCGGGTTGAACACCGGCGACGTCCTGGTCGAGGTGAGCGCGGCCGGTGAGCCGTTCACCCAGTGATCGATGGTGGTCACAGTCGTCCTCGCTCTGCGCTGCCGCCGTCCGTCGGGCGGTTCGGGTTCGGCGCCGGCCGCCCCGCGGTTGCGCCAGGCCGCCCGCGCACGGCGGTGGGTGACAGCCAGGAAACCTCACCGTCATCGAGCTGTCAAGAGTTTGTCCTTACAAACCTATCGGTGACTTTGTAAGGACGTCATGACATACTTCGCTGTATGGCAAAGCGTGTCATCACCCCGCTGGGCGCCATCAGCCTCGACCGGTCCAGCCCCATCCCGCTGTACTTCCAGGTCGCCAGGCAGCTGGAGCAGGCCATCTCGTCCGGACGGTTGACCCCCGGCATGCGACTGGACAACGAGCTGAAACTGGCCGGGCAGCTGGGCGTCTCCCGACCCACCATGCGCCGGGCGATGCAGCACCTGGTCGACAAGGGCCTGGTCGTGCGCCGGCGGGGGATCGGCACCCGGATCGTCTCGCCCCAGGTGCGCCGCTCGCTGGAATTGACCAGCCTGCACGACGATCTGGCCCGCGCCGGCCAACGGCCGGTCACCGAGGTGCTCGGTCTCAACGAGCTGGCGGCGTCCGCCGAGGTCGGCGCGGCACTGTCACTGGCCGAGGGGACGCCGGTGCTCAGGCTGGTCCGGCTGCGCTCGGCGATGGAGCAGCCGATCGCCAAGCTCACCAACTACCTGCCGGCCGGGTTGATCGAGCTCCGCACCGCCGACCTGGTCGACCGCGGGCTCTACGAGCTGATCCGGGCGGCCGGCGTCCAGCTGCACTCGGCCACCCAGGCGATCGGAGCGCGACCGGCAACGGCGGCCGAGGCACGGCTGCTGGGTGAGAGCCGGCCGGCGGCGGTGCTCACCATGCAGCGCACCGCCTTCGACGACCACGGCGATGCGGTCGAGTACGGCAGCCACATCTACGCCGCCAGCCGGTACAGCTTTCAGATGAGCCTGCTCGCGCCCTGACCGGGGCCGCCGAGCCGTGCGAGATGGGCTGCGGCGGAGACCAACCCAGCCAGAACGAAAACCAGGTGCGGCGACAGGGATCATGGACCGGGTGAGCTGGCGCGCGCGACTGCGGTCGATCACCATCGACGTGGACCCGCTACGGCGCTACCGCGACTTTCGGCTGCGCACCGTGGCGGCCAGCGTGTCCGCCTTCGGGGCGTTCTTCACCATGGTCGCGGTGCCGATCCAGATCAAGCAGCTCACCGATTCCACCGTCGCGGTCGGCCTGGTGGGCGCGGCGGAGTTCGCCCCGATCGTGCTGGTGGGCCTGCTCGGCGGCGCGGTCGCCGACCGTTTCGACCGTCGCCGAGTGGTGTTCGGCTCCGAGCTGGCGGCCCTGGCCTGCAGCCTGTGCCTGCTGGTGAACTCGCTGCTGGGCCGACCGCAGCTCTGGCTGATCTACCTGGTCGCGGCCGCGGCGGTGTCGGCCGACGCGATGCAGCGGCCCAGCCTGGACGCGATGCTGCCGCGCTACGTCGCGCACGCCGACATCCCGGCGGCCAGCATGCTGAACAACCAGGCCTGGGGACTGGCCAACATCGCCGGGACGGTGCTGGGCGGCGTGCTGGCCAGCCTGAACATCAGCCTGGCCTACGCCGTGGACGTGGCCAGTTTCGTGGTGTCGCTGCTGGTGTTCAGCCGGCTGAGCCCGTTGCCCCGTGCGGCCACCGACCGGGTCATCGGTATTCGGGCCACCCTGGCCAGTGTCGCCGAGGGCATCGGCTACGCGACCGGTCGAAAGGACCTGCTGGGCACCTACCTGATCGACACGATCGCGATGATCACCGCGATGCCGATGGCGCTGTTCCCGTTCTTCGCGGTGGTGCTGAACGCCCCGCACGAGGTCGGCCTGCTGTACGCGGCGGACTCGGTCGGCGCGTTGCTGGCCGGGCTGGTGTCGGGCTGGGTCCGCCGGGTGCACCGGCACGGCCGGGCGATCATCATCGCCGCGCTCTGCTGGGGCGCGGCGATGGGGCTGGCCGGGCTGATGCCGAACCTGGGTCTGGTGCTGGTGCTGCTGGCCTGCGCCGGCGCCGCCGACATGGTTTCGGGCACCTTCCGCGGCGTGATCTGGGACCAGACCATCCCCGATGAGCTGCGCGGCCGGCTGGCCGGCATCGAGTTGCTGTCGTATTCGATCGGACCGACCCTGGGCAATGCCCGGGCCGGCTTCATGGCGGTGCGCGGGGTGCGGTTCGCGATCAGCAGCGGTGGCCTGCTGTGCGTGCTCGGGGTGGCCGCTGCCAGCGCCGCGCTGCCGGGCTTTCGGCGCTATGACAGCCGCACTGACGAGTTCGCCCAGGCCGAGCGCGGGCGGGGGTTCTGCCACAGGGGTTCCCCGGACCCGCGAAGGGCACCACCCGACCGACTCAGAACGCAAA
>JBPCPA010000265.1:0-22679 GCA_050999655.1 Jatrophihabitans sp. | reverse complement strand
CGCGGCCGGGAATACTTCGGCGGCTCCGCCGCCGCCAACGCCCGGCGCACCGCGTTCCGCGACACACCCAACCGCCTCGAGATCACCTTGATCGGCATTCCCTCAGCCCGATGCAACCGGCGGATCTTCGCCCAATCCTCCACGGCAAGCACACCCCTCACTGTCGCGCAGGGGGTTCATTCTCCGGCAGCGCCACGGGGTCATTATTGGATCGGCACTGACATCGACCTTCAGCCCACCAACATGGAGTTCGCTCGCGGCATCGACGGAGATCGCTGAGATCAACCTCTCTGGCTGTATCTGTTCTGAGACAAACGCGAACTGGGCATATCTCCACGTTTCGCCAGTCCAGCTGGGCGGCTGACCGCCCAGCGTGGCGTAGAGGTACCTGAGTTCCCAACGGCCAGCGTCTTGCTGAACAAGCACGCGTACCCAAGCTGCGTCTGCGTCCTGCAACTGCAGTAACGACTGCAACGACGGTTCACTCATCGGGCTCCTCCGAGTACTGACCGGATCTGGCCGGTCGCCACACGACCGGGAGGGTGAGCACTGCCTCAGCGCCGGATTCTAGGCTCAGCTGCCCATCGGTCCGGCCTAGGCGTGGTTCTAGGAGTAGATCCACCTAACAGGTTAACGTCAGGCGACAAATCACACCATAAGATTGGGATTGGCGGTAACTATGAAGTGGCCGGCAAGACTCTCCGCTTCGAAGCGCGCAGCTGCGACTGGCACTCGGGCCGCTGAGTTCCGCGTCAGAGATAAGGATAGTTGATGGGACGTGCGGTTGGTCGAAGTCGAGGGGGGAACCAGCCAACAGGTCCGGGCTCAGCGCGTTCCAGTGGAGAGCTTCGAGCCGCGATGATCAGTGCGGCGGCGGCCTGCTTGGGCGCACTGATCGGTGGAACCTTCACACTGCTGGTCGCAATGCACTCTGATGACTCGACGAGGTCTGATCAACGGCGCGCCGAGCGGCGCGATGCGTACTCCAAGTACTACGGCGATGCCGCTGCATTAGCAAAACCAAATCACGCTCGAGACCGGCAAAATATTGGAGGCGAGGACGACGAAGCCTACAGATACCAGGGCGCTTTCGGCCATCACCGCTGACTTCGACCGACGTCGGCTCACGGAGGCGCAGGACCAAGCTCTGGTTGTTCTTTTCGGCGCAAGCAAAGTTTCAGACTCAGCGTTTGACCTTGACAGCAAAATCGAACAACTCCGGATAGCAGTGGTCGAAGACACGCCGACTGCCGAGAATCTCAGCGCCGCTGTCAAGCGGGTCGCAGATGCGCTGACCGCGTTCGCAGGCGTGGCTACAAAGGACCTAGCTGAGTGAGGCACGGGGAGGCTTGCTAGCCATTTCGACCCGCCAGTCGCCGTAAGGAGACGGAACCGCAGCAAGGTGACTGCCTGCGCCGACATATCGCGAGTGGTCAGAGGTCCATCCTGATGTAGGCACATGCGGTCTCGCGGGAGACACCGAACTCGCGGGCGAGTTTGGCGACCGGTTCGCCGGCCTCGACTAGGCGTTTTGAGTTCCTTGGCCTGGCTGGGACCTAGTGCTGGTCTTCGGCCGCGGTAGGCGCCGCGGGCCTTCCAGCTCGATGCCTTTGCGTTGTCGCTCGCGGATCAGGGCGCGTTCGAACTCGGTGAAGGTGCTCTAAGAGCGGTGCGCGGGACTGTTCAGCGTGTCTTGCGCGCATGCAACCCTATTAGGTGGAGCTGGTTCAGCGCTATTCGAAACTAGACCTGACCGGGGTTGGCCTAGATCGGTTGGCGGAGGTGTTGGCCAAGGCGGAGTGTCGTCCGCAATCGATAGCTCCTTCTCGGCAGCGGTACAAGCTCCAGCATCGCAGTGGCATGGCTTCCCTGGCCGGCCAAGTCGTCGCCGACTACGAGGCGGGACTGTCCACAACAGCACTCACTCGTAAGTACGGCTTGGGCAAGTCCAGCGTCATGAGATTGCTGCATGAAGCTGGGGTGGCGATGCGTAAGCAGCCCCTGTCCGACGATCAGGCCGTCGAAGCGATCCGGCTCTACGAGGCCGGGGTGTCGACATCCCGAATTGCCTCGATGCTCGGCCTGAACCAGAGCACGGTCTGGCGAACTCTGACGGCCCGTGGTGTTGCGATGCGGCCAGCTCGCAATCGGAAGCGGTGATCGTGTTTCCTCTTGTTGGCAATGGCCAAGCTGCTACGTTCTTTAGCACACCGCCCCGAGCGAGAGCACCCGACACTGTGCTCACGACCGCATCACCCGAAGCGCCAGCCCTCCGTGCGAATGACGTCGAGAATCGACACGCACGCCACCCCTCGGGCTCCACACACAAAGGGAATCCGAGGCTTCGAGGTGCTCCCGCCTTGCTCCTGGGTCACGACTGGGCAATCACGCTGCGCCGCAAGAGCAATCACGAAGGGGTCTGCTCGACCTCGACCGGTGCCAGTCTTCGTCAGCCCTGGATGGTCGGCCAGCACCGCTCGGGCCTCTAGTAACAGCGCCCTCGACGTCGGCACCACGATCGCCCCGGCACGTGCCTTGACCCATCCGAACAGGTCGTCGTCCTGCGCCCGCAGCTCTTCGAGAACGTCCTCAGGAGCGATCAGCTGACCGGCCTCAACCAGATCACTCATGTGCTCCCAGACGCCCGGAAAGAGATCGGGCGGGTAGGAGCGAACCCACGCACCGATCAAGGAGCTGGTATCGAACACGTAGGTCACGACTCGCCGACCTCATGCTGGAGAGCAGACAAGTGCTTCAACTTCAGCCCGAGGAGGCTCGACAACGTCGACGGCGTAATCAGGTCTCGGTAGTAGGCGTCGAGAACGAGGCGCACGTAGGGACGCCCTCGGTCTCGGACCGCCATCCGATACGGAGGTGGTCCACCGTCCTTCTCACGGCGCCTGCGCCGCTGTTCTTCTCGGGCGTCGTCGTAGGCGACTTGGTACTCGGCTCGCTTCGCCAGGTAGAAATCCATCGTTGCCCGGTCCAGGGTGACGAGACGACGAACGACGGCCTCCTGGCTGACGCCATACCGGGCCGATAGCTGAGCCAAAACATCGTCATCCCATGCGGTGCGCCCGGCTGGGCCGATGACGTCGGGGTCGAGAAACGACTCGGCTGGCATCAACACGGCGGCAGCGACTGCATTGCACCAAAGTTCTACCCGTCGGGCTTCGGGTGACTGCGGCTCCAACAGATCGCATAAGCCGCCCTCACGCAAAGTCAGGTGCGCCAGTTCGTGCATCAGCGTGAACACCTGGCCTCTGGGCCAGTCCAGCGCATTCACGACGATGATCGAGACGCGACCAGTCAGCGAGAAGCCCCGCATCTCCGATACGGCGACGTCGCTGGTTCTAAGCACGAGAACACCGAGGGACTCGACCGCAGCCAGCCACCCGTTGAAGGCGTCCTCGGGACGGCGCCAGCCGAATTGCTCCTCCAGGCTGATTCCGAGCGCACCACGTACCCGGGAAGCCGCAACTTCGGGCAAGTCATCGACTGTTGCCGACAGAAGCGAGATTGGCTCCTGGTCGGTGGCGTCCTCATCTGCCAGTTCTTCGGCGATCTCTTGCTGCTCGATAGCTCGCCGGTAGACCTTGTGCAGACGCCGAGTCCACGTGTGATCGGCCGTGCCGGGCAGCAGACGGAAGTCACGCATGGTGTCGAACGTGGTAGGCGGCTCGGGCAGGAAGAACACAGCAAACGATCGCTGGTAGAGCTTGGCCAGCGCCCTGAGCTTCGCAACGGTCGGTTCGGCCTCGCCGCTTTCCCATGCCCGGATTCGGTCGTCGGTGACGCCAGCCCTCTTCGCTGCGTCCTCGATCGTGGCTCCGACCGACTCACGAGCCCACCGCAACACCTCTGGTGTCACGGGGGCGAGATCGGTGGCCATTGTCTCTCCGGTTGCTGGGCATCTGCATCGGACGGCGATGACCGGCCTACGGTCCCAAGTATCGCCGATGGGTGTGACGTTAGCGAGCAGATCGAGCCGCAATCAGCGCGCGGATGCTGCGATGCAAACTCAAGCGATCATCTGCGCAGCCGGGCGGCCAACCCCAGAGGCTCGCAGGCCAGTGTGCCGATGACAAACGTAAGCTTGCGTTCTTCGGCAGGCCGAGCAGCTTTCGATCCACTACATGTCACCGTCTGCCCTGCGACGGGTCACACCACCAACGAACAGATGCCCCGACTTTGCGGTGGGGCATCGAGGACAACCTGACACCCGTACTCGCCGACATTTTCCGGTCCAGGTTTCGATTAAGCGTGTCGGGCCCCCTGTTCGTGGGGCGGGTGGGGCTCGAACCCACGACCCAGGGATTATGAGTCCCCTGCTCTGACCAGCTGAGCTACCGCCCCAGGCGCCGGTTGTCACGGCAAGCCCCGAACAGGTTAGCCAGCGCCGTCCCGCCCACCGACGGCGGCTCGGGTCACGCCTCTTCCGACCGCCCCGAAGCTGGCGCCGGCCCGCCGCCCAGCTGAGCAGGCGCCGCCGGACCGGACCCGGCGCTACCGAAGCGCTGACGCACGCTCAGCATGGTCAGGCTGGCCTGCACCTGCGCCCGACTCGCCTGCCGGCGCACCTCCAGCGGCAGCCGGCCCCAGACCGCGTCGACGATCTCGGCCGCGCTCACCTCGGCCACCGGCTCGCCTCTCTCTTGGACGTCGCGAGCATGCCGGGCCAGCGCGTCCTCGATCCACCGGCGCAGTTCGACGACCTCCATCGCGCAACCATGCCTCGCCGCCCCGGCAACCGGCAAGGCAAGACCGATCGGGACCGACCATCCTTAGGATGGCAGTCATGGAAATGACGGGGTGGCTCAGCGGGCAGGTGTTCTTCCAGACGGTGGACCAGAACGAGGCACAGCAGATCAACGATTTCCTGGCCGGCCGGGGCATCCTTGCCCAGATGCTCACCCAGAGCGAGCACCTGGTGCTGGACCCGGGCGACCCGTCCAGCGGCGTCAGCAGCGACCGGTTCAGCATCGCCGTCCAGCTCGCCGGCTTTCCGCAGGTGATCGGGCCGGTGCTCGACGAGTTGATCCAGCGCGCGCACGGCGGCGGCTGGCAGCCCGAGCCGAACCAGAACGGTACAGAAGCCTGAGCTCAGCTGGCGCGGTTGGTCCACACCTCGATGGCGAAGTCCGAGTCGATCACCCGGGTCTGCCGGGTCAGGCCGAGGATGCTGTCCAGCGTCGAGTGCAGGGTCTCGGTCTGCAGGTGGCGCCCGGCGAACTCGTGATGACGGTGGCAGGCCAGCACGGTGGCGTCCGGGGTGAGACTGTTGCGGACCGCCTCGGCGAGGGCCGCCCAGTCGGCCAGGTCCATCAGGTAACCCATCTCGTGCAACACGATCAGGTCGAAGCCCTGCTCCAGCGGCCACTGCGCAGGCAACCGCAACCACTGCACGTCCACATTGGACAGGTGCTCGGTGCGGCTACGCGCGCTGGCCAGTGCCTGCCGGTTGTCATCAGCCGCCAGCACCCGCTCGGTGCGGCGGGCCAGCGCCGGAATCAGCTCACCGGCGCCACAGCCGGGCACGAAGGTGTTGCCATAACGGGCATGGCTGAGACTGGCCAGCAACAGGTCGCGGCGCCGCTCGGCCAACCAGCCGCCACGCATGTGCCAGGGGTCTTCGCTCTCGCCATACAGGTCGTTCAGGTGCTGCAGATCCGCCATCGTGGTCACCCTCACCGCAGAAAGCCGTTCGGGCAGTTCGACAGGCGAGACGACGACAGTGTCGCCGGCGACTGACCCGAGCCGTCGCTCGGTTAGCTGCTGAACCGGCTCCCCCGACGGTACCAAACCGACATCGTTAGGTTGGCACCGATCGGCGTGCGTTGCGCCTCATCGAACACCGCCGTGCCGGTCCCGACAACCGGGGCCGGCACGGCGGCGTTCCCGCTGCTAGCTATGCGTAAACGGTTCGAGCGCCTTCGCGAACTGCCAGGTGCTCTGCGAGACGCCGGAGCAGGAGTCGCTGCCGGCCGTTCCCGGACAGCCACCGTTGTCGCGCTGCAGCGCCCAGAACGACAGGGTATTGATGCCTTTGGAACTCACCCAGGTCTGCAGCGACGCCGCCTGCGAAGTCTTGAACGTCTCCGGGCTGCCGTAGTCGTCGATGCCGATCATCTGGGTGATGCCGACCATCGCCCAGCGCTGCGCGGTGATCTTGGACGGGTACAGCGTGTGCAGTTGGTTGACCAGGGCGGTCGCGGAGTTCTCGGCGTCGGTGAGCATGTTGTGGGTGGCACCGTCGTAGTAATCGAAGGTCATCATGTTGACCACGTCCACCCGAGCGTTGTTCGAGACCGCGTTCCGCAGGACGGCCAGGCCACTGCTTTCCAGGCCGGACGGTGTGCTGGGCAGCGTGTAGGAGACCTGCAGCGGCCGGCCCTGCGACGCCGCCCAGGACTCGACCTGGGCGATCGCCTTGTTACGGCGGTCGATTCCTGCGGTGTTGGTCAGCGAGTTGTCCTCGGTGTCCAGGTCGATCCGCGAGATGTTGTAGGTCGAGATCACCTTCTCATACGCTGCCGCCACCTTGCTGATCGTGGTGCAGCCATCAGCGATGTCGGTGCCCTCGTTGTCGGCCGAGTACCCACCGAAGGACGGGATGACGTCGCCGGCCCGGGACCGGATCGTGCTGATGTCCGAGCCGTACACCGACGAGGAGATGGGCATCGAGGTGTCGCCGTTCCAGTACACCGTGCACGAACCCTTGCTGGCGGTCTGGAAGAACGCCAGGGTCAGGTACTTCGCACCCGAGGCGGCGGACAGGCCCGACAGGCTGTCGCCGTTGTAGGCCTCGAAGTACGGCGCGAACACATGGGCCGGCAGTGCGGTGGACGCGGGGGTGGACGCGGCCGTTGCGGCACCGGTGCCGGCCAGCGCCGCGACACCGAGCAGGCCGGCAACGGCCAGCAGGGCCGTGCCGGTGTGGCGCCAGCGGTGGAATCTGAGCATCGAACTCTCCTTGGGGCGAGGGTGGGCCGGGAAATTGGACATCTAATCGGGAACTTTTCTATTAAGGCAGCGATGGTGGCACTAAATCAGGATTGCCGCAAGCCCGTCCTTTCGGGCGCGAGCCGGTCAGAATTGCGCTACACCAACACCAAATCTGGCCCGGTGGTTGACGTGGGGCTACCTGCTGCCTAGCCTGTGACCACCGAACAGGAAAGGTTCTAACCAGTTATTGACGGTCAGCCGTAGCTGAAGATCGGGGAGAACGAGGTGGCACGCGGTTCGAACACCGGTCCGACCATGTTTCCGGCGGGCGCCCAGAGCCTGCTGCGGAGCATGAACGCCCGAGCCGTGCTCGAGCTGATCCACCGCGAGGGCCCGATCGCCCGCTCCGACATCTCCGAGGCCACCGGACTGTCCAAGACCACGGTCGGCTTCGCGCTGAGCAGCCTGCTGGGGGCTGGCGTGCTGGACGAGACCGGGCACACCAGCGGCCGGCCCGGCCCCGGCGCGGTGCTCTACCGGGTCCGTCCGGGCAGTGCGCTGTCGGTCGGCATCGACATCGGCCACGATCGGGTACACGCTGCGATCGTCGACATATCCGGTGAGATCCTGGGCCGCCGGCAGGCGCCGACCCGGCGCCGGCTGACCGGCCTGGTCGAGCAACTGCAGCAACTGGTAACCGAGCTCTGCGCCGAGCAGCACACCGACGCCGACCAGCTGATCCAGCTGGTGGTCGGCGTCCCGGCGGTCGTCGACCCCACCGGCGAGACCCTCAGCCTGGGCGACAGCCTGCCGCGCGACGGTGCCGGCTTTCCGCAGGCCGTCCGGGCCGCCTTCACCGCCCCGGTCACCTTCGATAACGACACCAACCTAGCTGTGCTCGGCGAGCGGGCCCGCGGGCACGGCAGGGCGATCGACGATTTCGTGTTCCTGTCTGTCGGCACCGGTCTCGGCGTCGGCATCCTGCTCGGCGGCAAGCTGTACCGGGGAGTGTCCGGCGCGGCCGGCGAGATCGGTTACCTGCCGGGCGATGACCCTGGGCTGGCACCGACCCCGCCGCGCAACCGGGCGATGATCGAAGCCAGCCTGTCCGGGCCGGACGTGGTCACCGAGGCAGCCGCGCTGGGCCTGAGCCCGAAGCTGACCGGCCGCGAGGTGTTCAACCTGGCCCGATCAGGGGACCGGCGAGCACTAGCCGTGGTCGAGACCATCTCGCACCGGATCGCCTACGTCATCTCCTGCGTCACCGCGGTGCTGGACCCGGGGCTGGTGGTGCTCGGCGGTGGCGTCGGCCTCAACCAGGACCTGCTGCTCGAGCCGGTCACCCGGCACCTGCGCGGGCTCTCGCCGTTCTCGCCACGGATCGAGGTGTCCAGGTGCGGCACCGACGCCGTCCTGTTCGGATCGGTCTCGCTGGCCAGCGAACTGGCCCGTGACAGCGTCTTCGCGGCCGCCTCCATCTCACCGACCAGCAACTCCGCCCAGGGCTGAACAGCCTTTCACCATCATCCGGATCGTCACCCGCCACAGGAGTTCAGATGAAGCGTCCAACCCGGGCAGTCGCACTCACCGCGGCGATCAGCGCGGCGGCGTTGCTGGCCGCCGGCTGCACCACCTCCGGCTCCGGTGGCACAACGAGTAAGGCCTCGGTGATCGCCACCAACGCGGCCCACTCCCCCACCACCATCACGGTGTGGACGTTCAACACCCTGGCCAACGAGGTGAAGGCCTTCAAGGACGACCTGGCCGGCCTGCACACCAGGTACCCGTGGTTGACCGTGAAATTCGTGCCGGGCAAGGACGATGCGGCGTTCGCCAAGTCGGTCGCGGCCGGCAACCCGCCGGACGTGTTCATCTCGACCGCGCCGGACTTCGTCGGTCAGTTCTGCCACAACGGCACGGTGCTGGATATGAATCCCTACCTCAAGCTGGCCAATGTCGACCTGGCCAAGACCTTTCCGGCAGCCTCCTCGATCTACACCAGCTATGACGGCAAGCAGTGCGCGCTGCCGCTGCTCACCGATGCCTACGGCCTGTACTACAACAAGGCGATGTTCACCCAGGCCGGCATCAGCAGCCCGCCCAAGACGTTCTCCGAGCTGATCGCCGACGCCAAGAAACTCACGGTGCGCAACGCCAACGGCTCGATCAAGACCTTCGGCCTGGTCACCAGGACCGACTACGACTCCAATGCCAACATCTTCACCGGCGTGCAGACCGACGCGAAGTTCTACGACGACCAGGGCAAGGCCACCTTCGGCGCCGACCAGAACTGGAACAAGATCCTGGAGCTGGACAAGGGCCTGCAGGACTTCTACGGTGCGGCCAATGTGCAGAAGTTCGTGGGGCAGTACCAGCCGCACACCGACGACGCGTCCAATGCCTTCGTCAAGGGTGCGGCTGCGATGGAGTACGACGGCGAATGGCACATCGGCGAGATCAAGTCCGAAGCCCCGTCGCTGGACTACGGTGTCGCGCCGTTCCCGGTGCCCGACGACCAGGCCGGCCGGTACGGCGTCGGCAACACCCAGGGCACCGTGCTCTACATACCGAGCCACACCAAGCACCCGCAGGAGGCGTTCTTCGCCGCCCAGCAGCTGAGCACCGACACCACCTTCCTGAACACGCTGGCCGACGCGGTCAGCAACATCCCCAGCACCTTCGACTCGCTGACCGCGTGGGATCAGGCCAGCGACCCGCACTGGCAGCCGATGGTGGACATCTTCAAGAATGACGGCTCGTACTACAAGCAGCTGACAGCGGCCGGCGGCCAGGACGCCACAGCCTGGGGCACCTTCACCCAGCAGTACGAGCAGGGCAAGTTCGGTGACCTGAACGCCGCGCTGAAGAAGTTCGCCGGGCAGCTGGACTCGATCAACGCCCAGGCCAACGGCAAGTGACCGTCACCTCGGCCCGTCCGGCCGTGGTGGTGCCGGCCCGTCCCGGTCGTGGCGGCCGGCGGCGCAGCGCCAGCAGGTCGCGCTGGTGGACGGTGCTGGCGTTCATGTCGCCGTTCCTGATCGGGCTGGCGGTGTTCGTGGTCTACCCGGTCGCTGCGACCCTGTACTACTCGTTCACCGACTACCAGGCCGGCTCCTACCTGCCGGTGCACTGGGTGGGATTTGCCAACTATCGCAGCCTGTTCACCGAGTCTCCGGTGTTCTGGGTGGCCGTGCGCAACACGGTCTGGATGGTGGCGATCATGGTGCCGCTGCAGACCCTGTGGGCGATCTTCGTGGCCTGGGTGCTGACCCGGATCCGGCGCGGAGCGGTGATCTACCGGACGATCTACTTCTTGCCGGCGATGGTGCCGATCGTGGCCACCGCGCTGTCGTTCATCGTGATGCTGAACCCGGTCGGGCCGCTCAACTCGCTGCTCTCGCACGTCGGCATCACCGGGCCGGGCTGGTTCTCCGACGCGTCCTGGTCCAAACCGAGCCTGGTGCTGATGGCGATGTGGACCGTCGGCAACACCATGATCCTGTTCCTGGCCGGCATGCTGGATGTGCCCAGGTCGCTGTACGAGGCGGCCGAGATCGATGGTGCCAATGCCTGGCAGCAGTTTCGCAGCATCACCCTGCCCGGCATCTCGCCGGTGATCTTCTTCTCGCTGCTGACCGGCATGATCTACACCTTTCAGTACTTCACCGAGGCGTTCGTGGCCTCCGGCTCGGCCAACCCGATCCTGTCCAGCAACGAGTCCATCGGCTACCCGCAGGACTCGTTGCGCTTCTACACCACCGAGATCTACCGGCAGGGCTTCCAATACTTCAAGACCGGCTACGCCTCGGCGATGGCGTGGCTGCTGTTCATGGTGATCTTCCTCTGCACGCTGGCCTTCATCCGCGGCTCGCGCCGCTGGGTGCACTACGCGGGAGTGATCCGATGACGGCGGCCCTCGATCGGCGGCCGCACGAAGCCGACTACCGCCGGCTGCTGTCCACGGTGGCCACCCACGCGGTGGCCATCGCGGTCGCGCTGTGTTTCCTGCTGCCGTTCGCGATCTGCGTGCTGACCTCGGTGATGACCCAGAACCAGGCCGGCACCGGCGCGCTGGTGCCGAGCACCTGGGCCTGGCACAACTTCGCCGACGTGTTCAGCGCGATGCCGTTCCTGCGCGATCTGTGGAACACCCTGCTCTACGCGGGGCTGTCCACCGTCGGGGTGCTGCTGTCCTCGGTGCCGGTGGCCTACGCGCTGAGCCGGATGTGGTGGCGTGGGCGCGAGACGATGTTCCTGATCGTGCTGGCAACCATGATGATTCCGGCCCAGGTGACCAGCCTGCCGCTGTACGTGGTGTTCTCCCAGCTCGGCTGGGTGGATTCGCTCAAACCGCTGATCATCCCGTCCTTCTTCGGCGACGCCTTCTCGATCTTCCTGCTGCGCCAGTTCTTTCTGACCATCCCGGCCGAGATCAGCGAGGCTGCCCGGGTGGACGGCGCCAGCGACTGGCGGATCCTGACCCGGGTGATCGTGCCGATGGCCAAACCGGCGATCGCCGCGGTGGGGCTGTTCTCTTTTCTCTACGCCTGGAACGACTTCTACAACCCACTGCTCTACACCGGCAACAGCACCACCAGCCAGACCCTGGCGGTCGGCCTGACCACGCTGGCCAAGAGCTCGCACCAGAACGCCTACCAGTTGCAGATGGCGGCCTCGATCATCTTCCTGGCGCCGGTGCTGCTGATCTTCTTCTTTGCGCAGAGGGTTTTCGTCGAAGGTGTCACGTTGACCGGGGTAAAGGGTTGAGCATGAAGATCGCGGTGGTCGGCGGCGGCAGCACCTACACCCCGGAGCTGGTGGCCGGCTTCGCCAAGCGGGTGGCCGAGCTCGAAGTCGAGGAGTTGGTGCTTCACGACGTCGACCCCGAGCGGCTGGCGGTGGTCGGCGGCCTGGCTCACCGGATCCTGTCCGCGCAGGGTTATCCGGGCCGGGTCCGCACCACCACGGTGCTGCCGGACGCCCTCGACGGGGCCGCCAGCGTGCTGATCCAGCTGCGGGTGGGTGGTCAGCGGACCCGGCTGCGGGACGAGACCATCCCCGGCCGCTACGGCCTGGTCGGGCAGGAGACCACCGGGCCGGGCGGCTTCGCCAAGGCGCTGCGGACCGTCCCGGTGGTGCTCGCAATCGCCGAGGCAGCTGCCAGCTACGCCGAGCCGGACGCCTGGATCGTCGACTTCACCAACCCGGTCGGCATCGTGACCCGGGCGCTGCTCGACGAGGGCCACCGGGCGCTCGGGCTGTGCAACGTGGCCATCGGCTTTCAGCGCCGATTCGCCCAGCACTTCGGCGTCCGGCCCGAAGAGGTCGAACTCGACCACGCCGGCCTGAACCACCTGACCTGGCTGCGCGGCGTCCGGGTGGCGGGGGCCGAGAAGTTGCCGGAGCTGCTGTTCAGCGACTACGCCGACCAGCTCTCGGCCGACATCGGGGTACCGGTGGCGCTGATGCGCACGCTGAACGCGATCCCGTCCTACTACCTGCACTACTTCTACTGCACCGACGAGGTGGTCGCCGAGCAGCGCACCGGCGAGCATCGTGCCGAACAGGTGCTGGCGATCGAGCAGCAATTGCTGCAGCTCTACCGCGACCCCACCCTCGATCACAAGCCGGCGTTGCTCGACCAGCGCGGCGGTGCGTATTACAGCGAAGCCGCGGCGGCGCTGGTGACCTCGCTGCTCACCGGCGACGGGGCGCGGCACTACGTCAACCTGCGCAACGACGGCACCATCGCCGGCCTGGCCGACGACGCGGTCGTCGAGGTGCCGGCGACGGTGGACCGGGCCGGCGCCCGTGCGGTCGCGGTGCCTGCCTTGCAGCCCGAGCTGCTAGGCCTGGTGCAGCAGGTGACCCAGTACGAGCAGCTGACCATCGCCGCCGCGCTGAGCGGTGACCGGAGCACTGCCGAGCGGGCGTTGCTGGCCAACCCGCTGGTGCGGCAGTGGGACAGGATCACACCGCTGCTGGCCGACATCGTCTCGGAGAATGCCGAGTTCCTGCCGCGTTTCGTTACCGATTCCCGGTCCGGGATGGCACAGTGACGTCCGTGCCCCGCTATGTCTTCGCCGCTGACGGCGGCAATTCCAAGACCGATGCGGTGCTGGCCACCACCGACGGCGAGGTACTGGCCCAGGTCCAGGCCAGGGGCACCCGGCCACACGCCGAGGGAATCGAGCGGACCGCCGCCGATCTGGCCGCGCTGGTCGGGCAAGCGGTACGCCAGGCCGGCCTGACCGATCCCCGGATCGAGGTGGGCGCGTTCTACCTGGCCAACATCGACCTGCCGGCCGAGGAGCGCCAGGCGCACCAGGTGCTGAGCCGGCTGTCCATCGCCGGTCAGATCCGGGTATTCAACGACGTCTTCGCGGTGCTGCGGGCCGGCAGCGTGCGCGGCTGGGGCGTCGCGGTGACCTCGGGAGCCGGGGTGAACGCGATCGGCGTGCATCCCGATGGTGAGGTGGCCCGCTTTCTCTCGCTCGGTGACTTCACCGGCGACTGGGGTGGCGGGCACGCGGTCGGGGTCGCCGGCCTGGGTGCGGCGATCCGCGCCGGGGACGGCCGCGGCCCGGACACCAAGCTGATCACCCAGGTGGCCGAGCATTTCTCGCTGCCCGACGCCGAAGCTGTCGCGCTGGCGGTGCACCGGGGTGCGATCGGCTACCTCGCGCTGCACACCCTCGCACCGGTCGTGTTCGCCAGCGCGTCCGAGGGCGACGAGGTGGCGCGCCAGATCGTGCTGCGGCTGGCCGAGGAACTCGCCAACATGGCCGTCACCCTGCTGCGGCGGCTGCGGCTGCTGGATTCCGATGCCGATGTGGTGCTCGGCGGCGGCACGCTGCAGTCGGGCAACCAGATCCTGCTCGATCGCATCCACGTGCTGCTGGCTGCCGCGGCGCCGAACGTCGCGGTCACCGTGCTCGATGTGGCACCGGTGACCGGCGCCCTGATCGAGGCGCTGGTGGCGGCCGGTGCCTCGCCGGCCGCACAGGTTCGCGCCCGTTCCCAGCTGTCAGCCACCTGCTGAGGTCATCCGCCCTGCTGATGTAACGGTCGTTCCTCGCGCGGCCGGCTCAGCGCGGCCACGATCTGGTCGGCGATCCGGCGTTCGCGTCTCAAGTGGTGTTCGCGATCCTCGCGTTCCTCGCGCTGCGCGTCCTCGAGCGCCCATTCGAGCGGCTCGCCGGGTTCCTGCCGATCAACCTCAGCCATGGCCCGGGACTATACGAGCCCAAGATGAACAGCTGGCCCGGTCAGCCGGGCGGCGGGTAGCTGCCGGCGCATTACGGGAGGAACGCCCACGATTGTCTACCGGCAATTCGCATCGACGGCGCGTCCAGGTCACTTCGGGTCACTAGACAGGACGTCGTGGATGCAACCGCGCTGGCCCGCCAGGCTCTCGAGACCATACCTGCCAATCAACTGTGCGATCTGCGGGTGCTGTCGGCTACCGACGGCGTCGCGACCGTCGGCGTCGAGGTGACCCCGCGCCTGACCAACGGGATCGGCTCGCTGCATTCCGGCGGCCTGATCAGCCTGATCGACGCGGCCGGCCTGGCCGCGCTGCTGTCCTGCGCGAGCAAGCTGGAGCAGACCCAGGACGTCCTGCCGCTGGGTAGCGACGCCGACCTGACCTTCTTCGCCCCCGCTCGGGGGACGCTGGTGGCCCGCTGCGTGCTCGACGACGACGCGGTGCGGCTGGCCGGGTCGCTGTTTCGCGGTGAGTCCGACCGGATCGCGCTGCTGACCGACGCTGAGGTGGTGGACGCCGAGGGCACGGTGGTGTGCACGGGACGATTCCGATGGCAGGTCAAGCGGCTGGCCGGCGTGTAGATTCCCTCTTCCATTCGGTTGCTTCGACCTTTACCTGACCGGTGCCGGTCCGCCTTACCGCGGAACCCCTTCGGTCGCCCGGGCGGTGCCGCCAGTCAGCGGCACGCCGCCACTATCCGCGGTGCGTAGCCGCGCACCTCGGCGGCAACGTCCATCGCGTAGCGCGACACCAGATCGGCAGCCGCGGTGAACCTCAGCTGCTGTTCGGCGCCCTGCAGCCGGGCGAGCAGCACCGGTTCGCCCCGGTAGGAGCGCATGATCAGCATCGAGGTGGCCGCACCGCTGTCCGGCCGTCCGGTGGCCACTTGCAGCAGTTCGTTGCTCAGCAGGGCCCCGACGGTGGACCGGCAGATCGCCCGCTCCGCCATCGTGAGCGCTCGGCCACTCCCGATACCAACCACCGGCGCGACCGGCGCGGTGGCCTCCGAGCCGGTCGCCGAGGTCGTGACCAGCACCACGACGCCGGACAGCAGCACCGCGCCGACCCGGCCGGCACGCGAACCGGCACGCGGCCGGCGGTGCTTCATGCCCACTCCCCCCGCCAGCGGATGACCTCGGGGGCGCGACCCGCTGACCGGCTCACGTGGCGACCAGGATCAGCCAGAGTGCCACCGCGATATCGGCCAGCAGAAAGGCAACGACGGCCAGCCAGCGGATCCGAGCCCGCAGCACTGCCCGGCGCTCGGCCTGGGCCAGCTCGATCAACCGCGACTCGGCTGCCCAGCGCCGCAGCGCTGCCGGGTCGGGCTGACCTGGCCCGACCCGGCAGTCGCGGGCCGACGATGCCACCACCGCGACTTCGGATCGCGCCGGCACGACTTGTGTGGGCCGCTAGTGGGCTCGGCGTCGGCTGCTGACCAGCAGCAGGCCGCCGGCCAGCAGCATCAGCAGCGCCACGCCGAGCGCCGGGACGATGACCGCGCCGGTGCTGGCCAGCGACGGACCCCCGCCACTGGCAGTGCCGGCGCCGGCTGACTCCCTGCTGGTGGGCACCGGGACGGAGCTGGCGACCACATCGACGGCGAAGGCGAAGGCAGGGACGTCGAGCGAGCCCCGCAACACCAGGTGATGCGTGCCGGCCGACAGGGTGGCAGGCAGCCGCACGCTGGTCGAGACCTCGCCGGTGGCACTGGCCGTGGCCGTGGCCAGCACCGTCTTGTCCAGGACGACCTGAACGGTCTCGTTCGGTACGAACCCGGCACCTGAGACGGTGACCTCGTCGCCGGGCCGCAGGGTTTCGCCGGTCGACACCTGTTTACCGCCGACGGTGACCGCATCGACGGTGGCCGCCGGCTTGACGGTGAGCTTCACCGCTCCCGAGGTGGAACCGCCGTAGGCCGCGACATTCGTCGGGGTGAACACCGCACTCAATTGGTGGTCACCCACGATCAGGTCGGACGCGGTGATCGAGGCCGAGCCGCCGGTGACCGGCGCGGTGCCCAGCGGGAGGGCGCCGTCCAGAAACTGCACGGTGCCAGTGGCGGTACCCGGCGCGAGGCTGGCCGTCAGGTGCACCGGGCTGCCTTGCGATACCAGCCCGGCGGGCGTGCTGCTGAGCGTGGTGGAACTGGCTTGCGGGTTGACCACCAGGGTCGTCGTTGCCGAGTTGGAGCCGGTGAACAGATCGGTGTCGGCCGGCAGGTACGTCGCGCTCAGCGAGTGACTGCCGCTGGCCAGCGCGGTCGTCGTCAGGTTGGCCGAACCACCCGTCAACGCCACGGTGTTGAGCAACACCGTGCCATCGAGGAACCGGATCGAACCGGTCGCACCCGTGGTGGGAACCGTGGCCGTCAGCGTCACGCCGGTGCCGAAGTCGACCGGGCCGGCCGGCGTCACCTGCAGGTCGGTGCTGGTCGGGGTGGCCGGGGCGATGACGGTCAGGGTGGCCGAACCGCTGGAGGCGACATAGTTTGCAGCATCGGTCGGGGTGAAGCTCGCCGTGATCGTGTGGTTGCCCAGGCCGCTGGCGGTGGCCGGCAGCGCGGCGGCGCCGCCGGCGACCGCGACGGGACTGCCGATCGGCAAGCCGTCCTCGGCAAACTGCACCGAGCCCGCGGCGGCGGCCGGGCTCAGGCTGGCCCGGTAGGTCAGCGACGAACCCTCGATGGCCTTTGCCGTCGGGCTGATACTCACGCTGGTACCGGTTGCGACCGGGGCCGGCTTGACCACCAGGGTGACCGGGTTGGCGGTCGATGATCCGAAGTCGGTCGGATTGGTCGGCAGGAACTTCGCCGACAGCGTGTGGCTACCCACACTCAGCGACGAGGTGACCCACTGCGCGCCGGCGCTGCTGCTGCCGGCCGGCATGCCGATCGGCGTGCTGCCGTCGTAGAACTGGAAGGCACCGGGCGCGGTCGCCGGCACGACCGTCGCGGTCACGGTGACCAGGTCACCGGCGGTGACCGGCCCGGCCGGCGACACGTTGATGCTGGTGCTGGTGGTCTGCGCCGGCAGCGGATTGACCAGGTAGGTCGAGGCCGGTGACACCGAGCCGGTGAAGGCAGTGGAGTCGGTCGGCACGAACCGGGCAGTCAGGCTGTGGCTGCCGACCGCGAGGGTGGTGCTGGTCTGGGCGGTACCGCCGCTGAGCTGGACCGGCGCGCCGATGCTGGCGCTACCATCGAGGAACTGCACGGTCCCGGTGGCACCGGCCGGCGTGACGGTGGCGCTGAGCGTGCTGACGGTGGGCGTGGTGACCGGGCTGCTCGGGCTCACGGTGAGCACGGTTTGGGTCACGGTCGCGGTCGGCACCGAGTTGACGAGCTGGCTCACTGCCGCCGAGGTCGATCCGGTATAGCCAGTGCCGGACGGGGTGAACACGGCGGTGACGGAGTGCGTGCCCTGAGCCAGCGCGCTGTTGCTGAGGCTGGCGGACCCGCCGGCGTTCACGGTGATCGGAGCACCGAGGTTGGCCGAACCGTCCTTGAACTGGACGGTACCGGCCGGATGGCTGCTGTCGGCCCCGGTCGCCACAGCGGCGAAGGTCACCGACTGGCCGACCGTGGACGGGTTGGGCGTCGCCGACAGGGTGGTGCTGGTGGCTGTGGCGGTCACCGGCGGCGCGGGAAACACCTGCGCCCAGCTGCTACCGGTGATCTTGATGTCGGTCGAGTAGTAGTGCGAGGCATCGCCGTCGGTCAGGACCCGCAGTTGCAGGATGCCCGGGTCGTTGGTGCTGGCCAGCGGAAAGGTGGCCACCGCGTCGTTGATCGAGAGCCCGCCGCCGACGCCCACCGCGATGAACCTGGTGGAGTTCTTCAGCGTGCCCGGGTAGCTGGCGCTGTCGGCGGCGGTGCCGGACTCGTCGCCGGCGGTCAGCTGGTACGGGGTGGTCCACTGGTCGGCCGGCTTGTTGTCCTGCGGGGCGTAACTGTAGGCGGTGGCAACGTGGTCACCGGCCTTGATCGGCCCGCCGTTGGCCGTACCGCCCTGGGCCTGGAAGTAGGCGGCGATCGGGTCGGCCGACACCGTGCCGCTGTAGATCTGGACCCCGGATGCGTTGAAGAAACCGACTGATCCCACCGTGCCGGGATTGCCGGTCGGGGTCTCGAACGTCGGATCGCCGGCGGCGGCGGTGACCGGGCTCGCGCCGAGCACCACCACTCCCGCCGCGGCGAGCAACGCGGCGAGCGCGCCCCCACCGATCCTGTTGCCCAGCCCCTGGGATAGCCGTCCTGAGTTCACTGAGAAGACCCTCACGTTTTCTGTCGACCTTGATCTGGCTGGCAATGACCCGGCTGGGGTTGAGCGGGCCGGCATCGATCGGGTTCACCCGAACCTGACGTGCTCAGGCTCACGGCTCCGGGCGTCCGGCACCCGGTCATTACCCGTCGAGTCGCCGTCCCGCCGGTTAACTGGGGATGAATGTGCAGCCCGCTCAGGATGATCGCCGGGCACGCCACCAGAATGCGGTCCCGCCGGCCACCAGCAGCGCACCGGCCAGCAGCACCAGCCGCACTCCGATGCCGCCGCCGTGGGCATCGGGCCGGCCGGCCACGGCTGCGGTGCTGGCCGTGATCACCGCGCTGCCGGCCGTCGCGGCTGAGGTGCCAGTCGAGGTGGTCGGCACGCCGGTGGCCTTCGTCGCAACCGAGGTGCCTACCGGTGGCCGCGTCGTTGCCGCGGCACCGGCCGGCTGCGCGGCTGGGTCACCGGCGGCCACCTCCGATGAGGTGCTGGTGCCGTTGGTGCACGGCAGGCTCACCGGGTCGACCACCTGCCACCTGGTGCCGGTGACCCGGATGTCGGTGCTCGGGTAGGAGGAGTTCCAAGTGCCGCGGCCTGGTATTCCGTAGTACATCCGCAGTTGCAGCAGGCCGTCGACCATCGGCGTGAACTCGCCGAGAAACTCCTTCAGCGTGAAGTCCTGGCCGGTGGCCTGCGACATCGGCGCGGCCGGGTTGCTGTAGTCCGAGGTGGCTGTCAGCTGGTCACCGCTCCACTGGTCCGGCGATACTCCGGGCCGCGGCTGGTAGCTCAGCAGGCTCGCCTTGCGACCGGTGCCCTGGTAGTCAGGCGGTGCGGCCACCGAACTGACCACCCGCCATACGAATGGCCGATCGTTGATGCTGCCGCCGGTCACCGGATGCCCGGCCCGGTCGCACAGACCGATCCGCCCGGCGGCCGCCGGATCGTGATACGGCACGCCGGCCGCGCTCGCGGGAGTCGCCGACCACAGACCGAGGGCGACCGTCAGGGCGGCCAGCAGGGTTGCTACCGAGCGGCTCGGCACCGTCGTCCGGTTGGGCGTGGCCCGATCTGGACGAGTCGAATCGGTGTCGGGGCCGCTCGGGCCACCGCGTGGTGACCGGCCGCGATGGTGCCCGCCGGGCCCCCTCGGGCCACCGGCCCGGTGTCGGCGATACAGGAAGCCGGCTGCAACCAGCAGCAGCAGCGCCAGGATGGCCACCGCCAGCCAGGGCCATGCCCAGAAGTGCCGGCCGGCCGTCGCCTCGGGCACCGCCGGGTTGCTGTCGCCCGGCAACTGCAGGCCGGCAACCGTGACCCGCACCTGCATCCACGCCTGGGCACTCAGCTGACTAACCTGCACCCGCACCTGAGCGGAATTGCCTGGCAGCAACAGGGGGATGTCAGCTACCGGCGGCGTCCGGCCGGTGCGCCCGAGCAGCCCGCTCACAGTGACCCGCTGCCGGCCGCCCAGCTTGACGTTGCCGCCGTTGTGCACGATGTAGCTGACGGTCGCGGTGCCGCCGGTCGGCGATCCGACCGAGCCCCGGTAGCTCACCCGCAATTGCTGCACCGTCAGCAACGGGCGCAGCGGGCCGGATACCCGGATGAACATCCGGGCAGCAACCCGCTGCTGTAGCCGGACCCGGTTGCCGTCCTTGCTCTGGGACAGGGTGTCCAATGACGCGACGATGCCGCCTACGTGGTCACCCGGATCAGCAGCGACCGGCACGCAGAGCCGGACCGGCAGCAGCACGCTCCCCACCACCTGATGGCCGGCCTTGTCCACCGACCGGGCCGGCACCCGAACCTGCAGGCGGGCGCCCCCGAGTGACACCCAGGCGCCGGCATCGACCCGCTTGGCCTCCACCGGCTGCAGGGCGAACCCGCCATCGACGGCGTTGAGCGCGTCGGTGGCGTACACCGTGAGCACCAGGGCCTTGGTGGAGTAGTTGAGGATCGCCACATGGTCGCTGAGCGAGGAACCGGGATTCATCCCGTAATAGAAGTACGGTCGGGCATCGGCAACGATCCGTCCGTTGCTGGGGCTGGCCGGCTGCACCCCGAAGGTGACCTCGCCGTTGCCCTGGGCAGGTGCGGCACCGGACGCCGTGCCGGTGGGAACCGCGCTGGCGGGAACCGCGCTGGCGGGAACTGTGCTGGACGCTGCCACCGCCGGCCCGGACGTTGCCAACATGGCGCCGGCCGTCAACCCGAGCACCAGGACGGCGGCAGACAGGGCGCGACGCCAGGCAGGCATCGCGGTGGCAAGGCTCTCGACTTCAGGCATGCTGACAGGTAATCCTGCCCGGCCATCCGGCTGCTGACGCGAACATGAATGGCCGGCTGCAACCAGACGTAGGGCGGGCAAACCTGCTGCCCGCCCTACACCGTTTGGCCAATATCTATCGGAACAACTGGACGTCCGGGCCGAAGCCCGACCAGGCCTCGGCTAGGAGACCGTGAAGGTCAACGTTGCCTGGTAGGTGCCGGCCACCGTGGAGGTGGGAGCGAACAGGCTCAACAGCCCGTCGATCTTGACCGTGCCGACCCCATGGGCGGCGTTGGCGAACGAGTGCGGTCCGCCCTTGAGCCCGGCAGTGCCGGTGTTGTCAGCCGGGGCGTGGATGACCGTGTCGGCCGGGACGTCGTTGGTGAGAACCGGCTTGGAGGTGGCGTTCAGGGCGTTGCCGGTCAGGTAATCGGCCTTGACGGCAGTGAATCCGAAGTTGTGACCGTTGATCAGGTCGCTGCCCTTGACGAAGTCGCCGCTGGAGGCCGAGGCGGTCCAGGGCAGGTCGCCGGCGCGGGTGTCGGTCACCGTGACGCCATTGTTGCCGGTGGCCGGATCGCCGAACTGGCCGGTCGCGCTGAGCTTGGTGCCATCGGCCGACAGCACCATATTGCCCAGGTGGAAGGTGTGCGCGGCGTCGCTGCCGTCGTACGGGGTGGTGATGGTCAGCGAGCCCGGCGTGACCACAACGTCGATCGCCTGCGGGTCCGGTGCCGAGGACGGGGCGGTCAGCGTGATTGGCGCCGCCGAGTTGGTGGAGCCGCCGAAGGCCGACGGATCGGTCGGGTTGAAGGTCGCGGTCAGGGTGTGCGAGCCGGTGCCGAGCGCGCTGGTGGTGAAGGTGAAGGTGCCCGAACCGGCGGCGGTGGTGCCGAGAACCGTGCTGCCGTCGCTGAAGGTGACCGTGCCCGGGGCTGCGGCCGGACTGACCGTCGCGGTCAGCTGTACCGGGCTGAAAGCCACCCCGGTACCGGAGTTGACCGCGAGCGCGGTGGTGGTCGGAGTCACCACACCGGTCACGGTGTAGGTCTTGGCCGCCGAGGTGGAGCCGCTGTAGGTGGCGCCGGCCGGCACGTACTGTGCCGTGAGCGCGTGCGAGCCCACGGTGAGCGCCGTGGTGCTGACCGAGACCGCGGAGCCGGTGTAGGCCTGGGTGGCGCCGATCTGGGTTGCACCGTCGAAGAACTTCACCGAACCGTCCGTCGGTGCGGTGGCGCTGGCAACGGTGGCCGACAGGGTGACGCTGCTGCCGGCGGCCTGCGGGCCGGCCGGGGTGACCGTCAACGACGTGGTGGTCGCCGCGGCGGACGGGGCCGCCGGGAACACCTGGGTCCAGTTGCTGCCGGTGATCTTGATGTCGGTCGAATAGTAGTGCGAGGCATCGCCGTTGGTCAGGATCCGGAACTGCAGGATGCCCGGGTCGTTGGTGCTGGCCAGCGGGAATGCCACGAGCGAGTCGTTGATCGACGTGCCGCCGGCGACACCCACCGCGATGAACTTGGTGGAGTTCTTCAGCGCGCCCGGGTAGCTCGCGCTACTGGCCGCGGTGCCGGACTCGTCACCGGCGGTCAGCTGGGTCGGCGTGGTCCACTGGTCGGCCGGCTTGTTGTCCTGCGGGGTGTAGGTGTAGGCAGTCGCGACATGGTCGCCGGCCTTGATGCCGCCGCCGTTGGCCGCGCCACCCTGGGCCTGGAAGTAGGCGGCGATCGGGTCGTCAGACACCGTGCCGCTGTAGACCTGGACTCCAGATGCGTTGAAGAAACCAACCGATCCCACCGTGCCGGGGTTGCCGGTCGGCGTTTCGAACGTCGGGTCACCGGCGGCGGCGTGGGCCGCACCGGCTCCAGCGATCAGCATGCCCCCCGCGATGGCGAGGCCAGCGGCCCCGGTCATCACAGCCTTGAAA
>JBPCPA010000213.1:0-13936 GCA_050999655.1 Jatrophihabitans sp. | reverse complement strand
CAGGGGAGGCCGGGGCGGGACAGAGGGCCGAGTGGGTTGCGGTGGCCGCGACCACCAGGGCGATCACCGCCCGCTCGCTGGCCTTCACCGGTGGTGGGATGGGACTGCTCGAGCGGCTGGGCCTGGGCCTGCTGGTGGCCGGCCTGGGGCTCTGCTTCGGTCTTCGCCGACGCACCGCCTGAGCGTTGACCGGTCTGGCCGCGGGTTCCCTTCCCTGAGGGGACCCGCGGCTAGCCACGTCCGGTCGGCATACGGTAGTTGTTGACGGGTGGAACATCGCGCGGTCAGCAGCTCCGGACGGCTAACCCCGGTCACCGGCGGCGCTGGCACCCACCGGCGGAGCCGGTCGGATGTCCATCGGCGCCGCTAGCCCCGCCGGGCCGGTCGGTCCGGACGGGTCGGCACCCCGCCGCCTGATCGGTCGGGGTCCGTTGCGGGGCCTGCCGGTCGAGGTAGCGGTGCTGGCGGTGATCGCGTTCTTCGTGGCGGCCGGCTTCGGCATCGTGGCCCCGGCCATCCCGCTGTTCGCCCGCAGCTTCGGTGTCTCGCGGACGGCCGCCGCCGCGGTGGTCAGCGCGTTCGCGCTGATGCGGCTGATCTCGGCGCTCGGGGTCGGCCGGCTGGTCAACCGGATCGGCGAGCGGGTGGTGCTCGGCAGCGGCATCGCGATCGTCGCCGTCAGCAGCGCGCTGGCCGGGTTGGCCGGCAACTACGGCCAGTTGCTGGCGCTGCGCGGACTCGGCGGTGTCGGCTCGGCGATGTTCTCGGTGTCGGCGAGTTCGCTGCTGCTGGGCGTGACCTCAGCACACCAGCGCGGCAGGTCGATGGGCGCGTTCAGCGGCGGCTTTCTGGTGGGCGGCATCGCCGGACCCGGGCTGGGTGGCCTGGTCACCGGCTGGTCGCTTCGTGCCCCGTTCTTCCTGTACGCGGGCACCCTGGCCGCGGCCGGCGCGGTCGGGGTTGCGTTGCTGCCACGGCACCGGCGGGCCACCGCCACAGATCCGGTCACCCCCGCGCCTTCGCCGCTGAGCGTCCGGCAGGCCTTTGCAATGCCGGCGTTCCGGGCCGCCGCTGCGGCCAACCTTGCCGACAACTGGGCCTCGCTGGGTGTGCGGGCGGCCATCGTGCCGCTGCTGGTCGTCGAGGTGCTACACCGGTCCCCGATCTGGACCGGCATCGGGCTGACCGTCTTCACGGTCGGCAACGTCCTCACCCTGCTACTGGCCAGCCGCTATACCGACCGCCGCGGCCGTCGACCGGTGTTGCTGGCCGGCTGCCTGGGCAGCGCCGCCGGCTGCGGGTTGCTGGTGCTGCACCCGTCGCTGCCGCTGTTTCTGGTCGCGATGGTGGTGTTCGGGGCCGGCAGCGGGCTGCTCGACGTCGCGCCGGGCGCGATGCTCGGCGACGTGGTCGGTGGCCGGGGCGGCACGGTGGTGGCCAGCTTCCAGATGGCCGGCGACGTGGGCAGCCTGACCGGCCCGCTGGTCGCCGGTGCGCTGGCCGACACCGCCGGGTTCGGGGCCGCCTTCGGCGTCACTGCCGGGGTGCTGGTGGTCGCGGCCGGCATCGGCTACCGCGCGCCGGAGACCCTGGTGCTGGCACCGGCAACGCCAACCCCGCCCGAGCACTGAACCTGCAGGAGCACTGAACCTGCAGGAGCACTGAACCTGCAAGAGCACTGGCGCCTGCAAAAGCACTGAGCCGCCCGAGGTCAGCGGTGCCCGGCGACCTCGTGCGGCTGGTAGCCCGCCTCCAGTTGCTCGAGCTCTGCCGGGCTCAGGGTGAGCTGCAACGAGGCCACCGCGTCGGCGAGGTGCTCGGCCCTGGTCACTCCGACGATCGGCGCGCTGACCGTTGGCTGCCGTGACACCCAGGCCAGCGCGATCTGGGCCCGCGGCACTCCCCGGGCGGCCGCGAGCCGGGCGACCTGGTCGACGATGTGACTGTCGGACTCGCGGTAGAGGGTCTTGCCGAACTCGTCGGTCTCGCCGCGGGCGCTGGTGGCATCCCAGTCCCGGGTCAGCTTGCCCCGGGCCAGCGGGCTCCACGGGATCACGCCGACGCCCTGATCGGCGCACAGCGGCAGCATCTCGCGCTCCTTCTCGCGGTAGAGCAGGTTGTAGTGGTTCTGCATGGTGGCGAACGGCGTCCAGCCATGCCGCTCTGCCAGGTACTGGGCCTTGGCGAACTGCCAGGCATACATCGACGAGGCCCCCAGATAGCGCGCCTTGCCGGCCCGCACCACGTCGTGCAGCGCCTGCATGGTCTCCTCGATCGGGGTGTCGGCGTCCCATCGATGGATCTGGGAGAGGTCGACGCGGTCGACACCGAGCCGGCGCAGGCTCGCGTCGATCTCGGTCATGATCGCCTTGCGGGACAGGCCGCCCCCGTTCGGCCCGGGCCGCATCGCGCCGTGCACCTTGGTGGCCAGCACCACCTCGTCGCGGTCGGTGAACTCGTGCAGTGCCCGGCCGAGGATCTCCTCGCTGGTGCCGTCGGAATACACGTTGGCGGTGTCGAAGAAATTGATGCCGGCCTCGACCGCCTGCCGGATCAGCGGCCGGCTGGCCTGCTCGTCCAGCGTCCACTCATGATTGCCCCGATCAGGTATGCCGAAACTCATGCAGCCGAGGCAGATCGCGGAGACGTCGAGGCCGGTGGAGCCGAGCTTGGTGTAGTCCATCCCTCGATCCTAGGTAGCGCGGGCCGGCAGCCGCGGCCGGGTGTGTGGCCGAGTGTGTGGCCGGGTGTGTGACGACGTTTGCCGGACGCGGCCACGCCCCGCCTGCCACACTCGACCCACCACATTGCGAGAGGACGGCCAGTGCACGCAGACCTGCTCGACCTGGTGCTGCTCGGGCTGGCGGTGCTGTCGGGCCTGGCCGGCTACCGGCGCGGGCTGATCTGCTCGGTCACCTCGTTCGTCGGGTTCGTGATCGGCGCCGGGATCGGGGTGCAGATCGCACCCGGCCTGGCTCGAGGCGTGCTGAAGGCGCCGAGCAACGCGATCGCGGCCGACCAGGCACTGGGCCAGCGCATCGTCACCCTCGCCGTGGTACTGGTACTGGCCTCGGTCGGCAACTTCGTCGGCCAGCTGATCGGCAGCAAGATCCGTGCCACGGTGGCCAGGACGGTGTTCGGGCCGGCCGACGGGGTCGGGGGCGCGGTGGTCTCGGTGGTCTCGCTGCTGGCCCTGGCCTGGCTGTTCGCGATCACCCTGGCCTACGCGCCGGCGCCGACGCTGGCCCGCCAGATCCATCGCAGCCTGGTGTTGCAGACCATCGACCGGTTCATCCCGGACTCCGGTCAGCAGGTGGTCGCCACCCTGCTGCGCGAGGTGCAGCAGCACGACCTGCCCGCGGTGTCCGGCCCGTTCGCGACGTTGCTGGCCCCGTCGGTGGCTGCGCCTGACCCCGCCGTGATCGCACCGGCCACCCGGACGGCTGCGGGGTCCATTCTCAAGGTCACCGGCGATGCGCCGTCCTGCACCCGGTCCATCGAAGGTTCCGGTTTCGTCTACAGCAGCGACCGGGTGCTCACCAACGCCCACGTGGTGGCCGGAGTGCGCAATCCACGGGTGGCGCTGCCCGGCGGCGGCACGCTACCTGCGCGGGTGGTGGTCTATGACGCCAACCGGGACATCGCGGTGCTCTACGTACCGGGTCTGAACCGCAGGTCCCTGGTGCTGGCCGGCCCGGCCGCCAGCGGCACCTCAGCGGTGGTGGCCGGCTATCCCGAGAACGGCCCGTTCACCGCGGTGGCGGCCCGGGTCGCGGCTCGTACGACCGTGACCGGCCCGAACATCTACCAGAGCAAGACGGTGACCAGGCAGGTCTACACGGTGCGTGGCCGGGTTCGACCGGGTAACTCGGGTGGGCCGTTGCTCACTGGCAGCGGTCAGGTGTATGGGGTGGTCTTCGCGGCCAGCGTCGACCAGTCCGATGTCGGCTACGCCCTCACCAACGCCGAGATCGCGCCGGACGTCGACGCCGGACGCAGCGCCACGACGGCGGTAGGCACCCAGGGTTGCGACTGAACCCGGCGAGACCGCGCTCAGCCCCGAACTACTCAGCCCCGAACTGCATAGCGTGCCACCGCCAGGCAGGCCACGTCCTCGATCAGGGCCGCCGGCAGGTCCTGACCGAACCTGGCGGCGCCCACCACCCGCCAGCGCGCGCCGAGCGGGGTGGCGGCCCGGGCCGCGAGCAGGCCGGTCCCGGCGGCAAGCACGGTCACCGGCACGGAGCGCCCGGCCCGACGCGCCAGCACCGCACCGCCGAGCCCGCCCAGGACCAGTCGCGCGATCGCGCCCTGCGGCTGCAGCCTGCTCGGTGTCTGCGGCAGCTTGTCGCCGACCGCCTCGCCGGCCGCGGCCAGCACCGCCAGCCGAGCGGCCCACCGGCCGGTCCACACCGAGCCGGCGCTGCGGTCAGCGGAGGCGGCGAGCGCGGCCAGCCCGAACGAGCTACGCCCGCCGGTGGCCAGGCCCAGGGCGGCCGCGCGGCTGAGAGTCGACATGAGCGCCAGCCTATGCCGCGACGGCGACCGGCCGGCCATCATCACGTGCGGCATGCTGGAGTGATGACCGACCCCGCCAACCCGGCACGCATCAACAACGTCCGGCGCTCCGGCCCGCACGGCACCGACCTGATCACCGCACGGGCCGAACAGGCCGTCCGGTGAAGCTGAAGCTCGACCTGCACGAGATCTACAACTCCGGCACCGAGATCGACCGGGCGCTGCGGGCGATCATCGATGAGGCGGTCCGGATCAAGGCGCCACTGGTCGAGATCATCCCGGGCAAGGGCTCGGGAGCGTTGAAGAAGCACGTGCTGCGCTTTCTGGACCAGAAGGAGATCAAGGCGCTCTACCACCGGGTCGAGAAGGACTCGAACAACTTCGGCCGGGTATTCGTGCACTTCCGCTGGAAATGACCGTGCGCCTACCGCGAACGGGGATCGGATTGGACTATCAATAGCCGTGGTCGCTGAGCACAAACATCAGATGCATCCGGGCGAACCGCGACTGCCGGCGGCCGTCGCGGTGCTGGTGGCGATCGCGCTCTACGCGCTGCTGCCCAACCCGCTGCTGCTCGGGCCACGGTTCGTGGTGCCGGTGCTGGAACTGCTGCTGTTCATCCCGCTGGTCAGCGCCAACCCGCGCCGGATGACCCGGCAGAACAGGCTGCTGCGCCGGCTGTCCATCGGCTTGGTCCTGCTGATCGCGGCAAGCAACGCGGTGGCCCTGATATTGCTGGTTCACCGACTGGTCGGCGGCGCCTCCGACGGCGCCACCCTGCTGCTGGCGGCCGGCCAGGTGTGGCTGACCAACGTGCTGGTCTTCGCGCTTGCCTACTGGGAACTCGACCGGGGTGGCCCGGTCAGTCGCACCCAGATCGCCCGACCCCGGCTGCCGGCGGCGGACTTCCGGTTTCCGCAGGACGAGGACCACGACGCCATCAACGAGGTGGCCAAGCGGTCGGCGGCCAGGTCCGGCTGGGCACCGGGCTTCATCGACTACTTCTACGTCTCGATCACCAACTCCTCGGCGTTCAGCCCCACCGACACGATGCCCTTGTCGCCACGGGTGAAACTGCTGATGGCGCTGGAGTCGGTGTCCGCGCTGGTGATGTCGGTGCTGGTGATCGCCTACGCGGTCGGCCAACTGGGCTCCAGCTGACGGCCCGGTTGCCGGTGAGGGCGACGGCCAGGCAGGGTGAAGGCATGACCGACAACGGATCGCTGACCATCGCCCACCTCGGCACCGGCACCATGGGGCTGCCGATCGCTGCGAACCTGGCCGCCGCCGGCTTCGACCTGCGGGTGTGGAACCGCAGCCGGGACAAGGCTGAGCCGCTGACCGAGCAGGGCGCCATGGTGACCGATTCGCCGGCCGAGGCGGTGACCGGTGCCGCCGTGGTGATCACCATGCTCTATGACGCCGACAGCGTGCACGACACCATCCGGCAGGCCGCGCCCGGCCTGGCGGACGGGGCCGTCTGGATACAGCTGAGCACCGTCGGGGTGCCCGGCGCGCAGCGACTGGCCGAGCTGGCCGACGAGCTCGGCCTGAGCTACCTGGACGCGCCGGTGCTGGGCACCAAGAAGCCGGCCGAGGACGGCTCGCTGGTGATCCTCGCCTCGGGCCCGGACGAGGCCCGCTCCCGGTGCCAGCCGATCTTCGACGCGATCGGATCGCGCACGCTCTGGTTGGGCGCGGCAGGTTCGGGCAGCCGGCTCAAGCTGGTCGCCAACGCTTGGGTGCTGGCGGTGCTGGAAGGGATCGCCGAGTCGCTGACGCTGGCCACCGGCCTTGGCCTGGACCCGGCGCTGTTTCTCGACGCGGTCCGCGGCGGTGCGATGGACGCCCCGTACGTTCAGCTCAAGGGCAGCGCGATGCTCGCCGGTGACTGGACGCCGGCCTTCGCGCTCGAGGGCGCGGGCAAGGACGCCGGGCTGATCATCGAGGCGGCCCGGGCGGCCGGGGTCGAGATGCCGATCACCGCCGCCGCGCTCGACTTCGTGCGACGGGCCGTCCGGGCCGGGCACGGTGACAAGGACATGGCCGCGATCTACCTTGCCCATCAAGGCTGATCGAGCACGCCGTGCCAGCCGGGACGGTCAGGACGTGCCGGCCAGGTCGGTCAGGCCGGCCGGCAGCGGCTGGTGGTGCAGGACGCGCAACCGCTGGGTCGAGCGGGTCATCGCCACGTACAGGTCGCTGGCGCCGCGCTGGGAACCGGCCAGGATCGCGGCCGGTTCCAGCAGGATCACCACGTCGAACTCCAGACCCTTGGCCTGTCTCGGGGTGAGCAGCGCCACCCGGTCATCGACCGGCTGGTTGGTCGGTAGCAGATCGGCCGGTCCGATCACCGCAATCCGGCCCTGACCGCCCTGGCCGTCCTGGCCGTCCTGGCCGCCTTCGCCAGCCTGGCCGCCTTCGCCACCCTGGCCGCCTTCGCCACCCTGGCCGCCGCCATCGAGCCGGGCGAGTTCCTCGCGAACCGCGGCGACCGCGGCGAGCGGTATCGGCTCGCTCACCCGATCGGCGCTCGGCGGCCAGTCCCCCGTCCGGGCCGAGGTGATCGCCGTCGCGGTGATGCCACTGGCAGCCAGCGCCGCGGTCGCGACCCGCATGATCTGCGCCGGGGTGCGGTAGTTGACGGTCAGCTCGGTCAGCCGCCAGCGCTGCCCCACATAGCGCTCGAGCAGCTGGGCCCAGCTGTCCGCACCGGCCGGCGAACCGGTCTGCGCGGTGTCACCGACCACCGTCATCGACCGGGACGGGCAGCGGCGCATCAGCACCCGCCACTGCATCGGCGACAGCTCCTGCGCCTCGTCGACTACCAGGTGGCCGAACGCCCAGCTCCGGTCCCCGGCAGCCTCCTCGACCAGCTCCCGGCGACTGGCGGTCGCACCGTAGCGTTCTGCCAGCTCGGCGGCCGTGGTCATCTTGGTGGCGTCCGGGGCGATGTCACCGACCATGTCCAGCACCCGGCCGGCATACTCCACCTCCGCGGCCCGCTCGGCGGCCGCCGCCAGCTCGGCCTCGTCGGCCCGGGCCTCCTCCTCGCCGAGCAGTTCGGCAGCCTCGTCCAGCAGCGCCACGTCCGCCGGCGTCCAGGGCGCCGAGCGCTCGCGGTACAGCGCCTGCCGGTCGGCCGGGGCCAGCCGTGGTGCGGCGACAGCGAGCAGCCGCGGATCGGCGTAGAGATCGCGCAGCAGCTTCTGCGGGGTCAGCGGCATCCAGCACAGGTTCACTTCGCGCCGCACGTCCGGCGAGTTGCGCACGGTGTTGATCAATTCGACCCGGGTGTCGTCATCGAAGCCGGTGTTGAGCGCCTTGGCCAGCCGACCGGCGAGCCGGCGCACCAGGTCGGCGGCGAACCGGACCCGGGCGACATTGTGCGGCTTGCGCGACTGCTGGGCACGGTGGCGGGCCTGCTCCACGTCGGCCGGTGTCAGCACGATCCGGCTGCCCTCGACGGTCAACTCGATCGGAGCCCGGGGCACCCGCTGGCGGGCCCGCACCGCGTTGGCCAGCACCGCGACCATCGCCAGATCGCCCTTGACCTGCTGGGCGCGGTCCGGTTCGACGGCCTGGGCGTCGATGCCGGGATAGAGCTGGCCGGCGGTGGCCAACACCACGCCGGTCTCGCCGAGGCTGGGCAGCACCCGGGAGATGTAGCTCAGAAAGCGATTGTTCGGACCCACCACCAGCACCCCGCTGCGGGCCAGCCGCTCCCGGTGGGCGTAGAGCAGGTAGGCGGCCCGGTGCAGCGCGACCACGGTCTTGCCGGTGCCCGGGCCACCCTGCACGACCAGCACACCGGCCAGTGGCGCCCGGATGATCCGGTCCTGCTCGGCCTGGATGGTGGCCACGATGTCGCGCATCTGCCCGGTGCGGCTGGCATTGAGCGCCAGCATCAGGGCGTCGTCGGCCGAGACGGTGTCGGTGCTGCGACCGGCCGCGCTGAACGCGGCCAGGTCCAGGATCTCGTCCTGGATGCCGGTGACCGTCCGGTGTGCGGTGCTCAGGTGGCGGCGACTGATCGCGCCGTCCGGCTCGGCCGGGGTGGCCCGGTAGAAGGGCTGGGCGGCCGGTGCCCGCCAGTCCAGCATCAACCGGGTGCCGCCGGCGTCGGTGAGCCCGATCCGGCCGATGTAGCGATCGGTGCCGTCCAGCATGTCCAGCCGGCCGATGCACAACCGGTCCTCCACCGCGGCCAGTCGGTCGAGGCTCTCGGTGTGCATGGCCAGAAAGGCATCGCGCTCGACCCGGCCGGCCGGCGTGCCTGCGGTGCCGGACCGGCGCAGTTGCGCCACCACGTCGACCGTCTCGGCGCGGACCTCGTCCAGCCTGGCGTAGCGGATATCGAGGTTGGCCTGCTCGGCGCGCAGTTCGGCGCTCCGGTCGGGCCGACCGTCGCCGGTAGCTACCTCGATGGACACGGTGATCCATCCTGCCCTACCGGGTAGTCAGCGCCTCCACCCGCTCGACGGTATCCACCTTGCCGAGCTGGATGACCGAAACCCCCAGCACCAGCATCAGCACCACCAGGCCGGCCCCGGACCACGGACCACGGTGGATGTGCTCGTCATAGACCAGCACGCCGACCACGATCGACAGCAACGGATCGACGGTGGCAATCGCCGGCAGGCTGGCGGTGAGCGGGCCCGCCTGAAAGGCCAGTTGGCTCAGCAGCAGGCCGATCGCGCCCACCACGATCACTGTGTAGAGCTGCCAGCTGGTCAGGGCTGCCCACGGCCCGTGCACCGCCCGGTCGGTCAGCCCCTTGAGCAGGGCGGCGGTCGCCGCGTACACCACCCCGACGGCCACCCCTATCAGCGCGGCGGCATCGGCGGCCGGTCGCCGCCGGTGCGCCAGCACCAGGCAGGCCGCTGCCACCAGCAGGCCGACCCAGGCGGCGACCACGGCCGGCAGCCGATCCGGACCGGGCAGCTGCGGCCCGCTCGGGTTGGCACCGGCCAGAAACAGGAACGCGATCAGGCAACCGGTGAGCACCAGGGCCCAGCGCACCTCGTGCGTGGTGACCGGGCGGCCCTGCCTGCGGCGCAGCAGCAGGGCGAACAGCAGGCCGCTGATCAGCAGTGGCTGCACCACCGCCAGGTCGCCCAGGTGCAGCGCGAGCACCTGCAGGCTCAGCCCGATCACGTCGGTGACGATGCCGGCCAGCCAGAGCCGGTGGCTCAGCGTCGCCGCGACGAAACGGGCCAGCGCGCCTGCCCGCAGTCGCTGCACGCTGGGCACCTCCCCCGCGCTGGAGTGTTTGAGGTTCGTCGAGGCCGCGAATGCCAGCGCCGATCCCAGGCTCAGCCCGACCACCAGCCAGGACACGGCCATGCAGGGCTCCGTTCCTCAGCTGCCCGCTCGGGTCTCGGCACCGACGAGTTCGAGCCGGCCTGCGAAGGGTAACCCCTGTGCGCTCCGGCCGGACCGACGGCGGTTCGTGGTACGGGGGCATTTCTCAGCTTCGCCGCCACCGGCTGAGCCCGTCCTGAGCCCGGTCCGAAATGCGGTGCGTCCATGCCGTGGCTGTCGGCTGATGCCGTTAGTATTGGCGACCGTGCCTGGACACCTGATGCTGCGCCGGCCGGCCGGCAGCGCTCGCGGATGAGGATTGCGCACGTCACCGACTGCTACCTGCCCCGGATGGGTGGAATTGAGCGTCAGGTCGAAGGCCTGGCTCGAACCCAGTTGGCGCACGGCCACCAGGTCGAGATCATCACCTCCGTCCCGCCCGGTGCCGGTGATTGTCCGGTGCCGGTGATCGGCCCGGCCCGGGCCGGCAGCCGTCCGGGTTCGATCCGCTACCTGGCCACCCTGACCGGCCGGCAGGCGGTGGTGGCCGGCGATTACGACCTGGTGCACGTGCACGCCTCGACCTTCTCGCCGCTGGCCTATCTCGCGGCCGGCGCAGCCACCCGCGCCGGCGTTCCCACCGTCGTCACCCTGCATTCGCTGTGGTCCTGGGCCACTCCGATCTTTCGCGGCTTCGACCTGGCGCTGGACTGGCGACGCTGGCCGCTCACCTGGACCGCGGTGAGCGAGGTGGCCGCCGGCTCGCTGACCGGCGTGCTGCGGGCCCGAACGCCCATCTCGGTGTTGCCCAACGGCGTCTCGGCCGAGCTGTGGCGAGGGCACCGGCAGCCCCGGGACCCCGGCCGGGTGGTCATCGTCAGCGTGATGCGGCTGGCCGGTCGCAAGCGGCCGATGCAGCTGCTCGCCATGCTGCGGGCAGCCCGGGCCCAGGTGCCGGCCGAGCTGCGGATGGAAGTGAAGATCATCGGGGACGGCCCCAAGCGCGAGGCGATGCTGGCCTACCTGCGCCGGCACTCGATGACGGGCTGGGTGCAGCTGACCGGGCAACTGGATCAGCCGACGATCCGGCAGATCTATGACGATGCCGACCTCTACGTCTCACCGGCGACCCTGGAGTCCTTTGGCATTGCCGCGCTGGAGGCTCGCTGTTCCGGCTTGCCGGTGATCGCCTTTGCCGCCACCGGGGTGGCCGACTTCATCAGCCACCGGCGCAACGGGCTGCTGGTCGGCGACGACGGCGAGATGGCCGGCGCCATCGCCGAACTGGTGCGATCGGCCGCCGACCGTGCCGCGCTCACCGAGCACAACCTCGCCACCGAGTCGGGTTACTCGTGGGCCAGCGTGCTGGAGGTCTGCCAGGCGGTCTATGCCGATGCCTTCGAGCAGGCCGGCCGGCCGCGGGCCGGTGCCCGGCTGCTCGCACCCGACCGGCAGCCGGCCAGCCACGAGCCACTGGCCGGTATCGCGGCCGGATGAGCTTTCGGCTGGTGTCCTTTCATGCCCACCCCGACGACGAGGCGCTGCTGACGGCCGGCACCCTGGCCCGGGCCGCGGCCGAAGGGCACCGGGTCACCCTGGTGGTGGCGACCGCCGGCGAGGCGGGCCTGTCCGACAGCCGACCCGGCACCGAGTTGGCGGCGCGCCGGCTCGCCGAGCTGCGCCGGTCCGCAGCGGCTATCGGGTGCGTCCGGGTGGTCGAACTCGGCTACCCCGACTCGGGGATGCACGGCGAACACGACGGATTCGGAACCCGGCCGGTGGCCGAGCCGGCAGCCCGGCTGGCCGAGATCCTCGCCGAGGAGCGGGCCGACGCACTCACCGTCTATGACCGCAACGGCGGCTACGGCCACCCCGACCATGTCCAGGTGCATCGGGTCGGCCACCGGGCCGCCGAACTGGCCGGCACCGCGCTGGTACTGGAAGCGACGGTCGATCGCACCGCCCTGCTCCGAGCGTTGTGGCTGCTGCACCGCACCAGGCTGGCGCCGCCCGACTTCGCGCCCGAGCGGATGCGGACCGCCTACACCGACCGCGCCCGGATCACCCACCGGGTGGACGTGCGCGGCTACCTCGACCAGAAGCGCGCGGCGATGCGCGCGCACGCCACCCAGGCCGCCGGCGGCTCCGACACCCGGACCCTGGCCTACTGCCTCAAGCTCCCCCGGCCGCTGTACCGGCTGGCCTTCGGCACCGAGTGGTTCCTCGAACCGGGACGGGCTGCCGGCGCCGTCTCCGGCGACATCTTCGCCTCGCTGCGCTGAAACCGCTCAGCGCGGTTCGAGCGGTTCGATCCAGCGGCCGTGGCCGTCCATCGCGGCGAGCGCGAGGATCACCCCGTCCGGGCCGTGCAGGTACAGGCCGGCGCGATCGTCGAGCACCGGTCCGCCGCCATGGGTGATCTCCGGCGATTCCTGCCACACGTGAAACAGCGGACCGGTCGCGCCCATCGCGTCGATCGCCTCGTCGAAGGCCGCCCACCGTGGTCGCGGCACGTGCATCCGGGTCGCGGCGTGAAAGACCACCCTGGCCTCGCCGGCGGGCAGTTCTCGCCCGAGTGCCGGGCAGATGTCGACGGCATCCCCGGTGATCAGCCGCGGCGGCGCGGACGCCGTGACGGCAAGCGTCGCGTCCAGCAGGTCGGCGTCGGCCCGGTTCTCCGGCCACACCAGCGCGCGGAGCCACGATCGCTGGTCCGGATCGCACGCCTGGACCGGCCGCAGGTCGATGCCGACCCGGCTCGCGATCTGGGGGATCGCGGTGAGATCGACCGGTGGCGCTGATCGGAGCTGGGTGGTGATCGTGACCGGCGAGTCCGGCGGCCCGACCAGGCGCGTCCCGAAGGCGAAGCGGTAGTGGTCGACGTTCAGGTGGATGCCGGCACTCGTCCCGACCTCGACCAGGTGCACCGGACCGGGCGTCGTCTGCGCGAGCACCGACAGCGCGTACCGCAGACCGACGGCCCGGCGCACGACATTCGTCTGCACCAGCCGGTTGCGGATCAGCGCGTGCACCGCGTCCCGGTTCGCGCGGACGAAATCGAGGAGCAGCGGACCGGCGGCCGGGGGCACCGGCGCGTGCCGGGCAGCGTCGGCGTACACCTGGCCCAGCGGATGAGCTACCCCGTCGAGCAGCAGGTACTGCACGGCTGCGAACAGCAGGTAGGACGGCTGCTGACCTGGCCGCCGGTCGGCGAGCAGCCCCAGCACCTCCGGGCTGCCGGCGACCTCGTGACAGAAGGCCCGATAGAGCGGCGAGGTGATGAACACCTCGTCGGCAGCGCCGAGGAAGTGGTCGCGGAGCTCGTCAAGAGCGTGTTCGGCAATCACGATTCGATCCTGACATCCATCGGGTGGATTGCGAGGCATTCTGATCTCAGCCGTGCTGCTCCGGCCTGGCCTGTTCGGGACGGCTGGTGGTGATCGCGTCGGCGAACACCTCGGCGATACCGGCATATCCGAGATCGCTGGGGTGGAAATGATCGGCGGCCAATTTGCCTCGCCAGCTGGTGGTCCGAGGTTGGCGCATGTCGGCCAGCACCAGTCCCCGCTGCGCCACGGCGCGCATCAGGCTGCGGTTCAACATCGCGGCCGTCTCGTTCGGGTTGGGCAGGTTGGCGACCACGGTGCCCGGCGGCAGCTGTTGCAGCAACAACTCGAAACTAGCCGGCAGCTCCAGGCGGTGCCGGCGGCGAAACAGGTCGTTGGAGCCGATCAGCAGCGTGACGAGTTCCGGTGGCTGCGGCAGGGCGGACAGCGCGGGCAGTTGCCGCTCCAGCACGTCGGCGACCCGGGCGCCGCTGACCGAGAGGTTGAGCACGCGCGAGATCCGGTTCTGCGCGCGCAGCCGCTCGGCGAGCTGGCCTACCCAGCCGCGGTCGTGGGCCGAGGCCCCGACGCCCTGGCTCAGCGAATCACCGAGGACGACCCAGAGCGGGCCGACCTCAGCCATCGCCTGCTGGTTGGCGCGTTGCCAGGCCATCGCATACGGCACGATCTGCTCCTGCACCTGCCGCACGCCGGGCAGCAGCCGGCCGGCCAGGCTGACGAACGGCCCGGGCGGCCGGCCGCTCCGGTTCGAGTAGCTCCAGACCGGC
>JBPCPA010000191.1:0-5889 GCA_050999655.1 Jatrophihabitans sp. | reverse complement strand
CTGGCGACCATGGTGCGCACGCTGCACGGCCACCAGCTCTGGCAGGACGAGCGCGAGGCCAACATCTTCGACGGCGGAGTGCCCAACTACCGCTGTTACCGCTGCGCCGACGGCAGGTTCGTGGCGGTCGGCGCGCTGGAGCCGAAGTTCTGGGACGTCCTGCTACGGACGCTCGGCCTGGACCCGGCCAGCACCCCGTCGCCCTACCGGGCCGAGCGGCACAGCGAGCTTGCCGCCACCCTGGCCGCGGTGTTTGCTACCCGGACCCGCGAGGAATGGGCGGCGATCTTCGAGCCGCTGGATGCCTGCGTGGCGCCGGTGCTCACGCTGGCAGAGGCGCCGGCTCACCCGCACAACGCCGCCCGGTCCAGCTACGTCGAGTCGGTCGGTGTGCAGGTCTGTGCGCCGACACCGCGATTCAGCGGCACGGCCGCCGAGCTGGCCGCAGCGCCGCCGAGCCTCGGCGCGCACACCGAGGAGTTGCTCGCCGAACTCGGTTACGGTCCGGACCGGCGCGCCGAACTCCGCGCTCGCCATCTGATCGGCTGAGCCGGCGCTGGCTGCTCATCGCGATCAGCAGCAACTGGCTCCGGCGGCTGCCGGCTCGGCGCCGACCTCGGTCCCGCAGCAGGTGGTGCCTTCGGCGGCCTCGGCGGAGAAGGTCGCGGAGTCGGCCAGGACGGTGTAGACCTCCCAGCGTTCGCCGTCGGGAGCTCCCTGGACCCAGAACTTGTCCTGCTTGGCGTAGCAGCAGGTGGTGCCGCGCTCGTCGACCGAGGCCAGCCCGGATTCGGCAAGGCGACTTTGCTCGGCGTCGACGGAATCGATGTCAGCGACCTCGACGCCAAGATGGTTGATGGACCCGCCCTGGCCGGGGTTTTCCATCAGGATCAGTTTGAGGGGCGGCTCCACGACGGCGAAGTTGGCGTAGCCGGGCTTGATCTTGGCGGGCTCGGTGTTGAACAGCGTGCGGTAGAAGCTGATCGCCTCGTCGAGGTTGTCGACGTTGAGGGCGAGTTGGATTCGGGACACGGTTACCTCCAGGGACTTTGATAGCTGTCTATGTCTACGCAGCCAGGTTGCCATGACATATCGAGGTCTGTCAATATTGATGTATGTCGAAGTCCTCGTTGGTGCTCAGCCCGGTCGAGACGGTCGCGTGCTGCTCGCCGCTGTCGCGTGAGCCGCTGTCACAGCGCCAGGCCGAACAGATCGCACCGCTGCTGAAGGCTCTTGCCGATCCGGTGCGGTTGCGCCTGATGTCGCTGGTCGCCTCACATGAAGGTGGCGAGGCGTGTGTCTGTGACCTCAACCCGGCCTTCGACCTGTCCCAGCCGACGATCAGTCACCACCTGAAGGTCCTTCACGAGGCTGGCCTGCTGGACCGGGACAAGCGAGGCGTGTGGGTGTACTACCGGGCCAGGACCGAGGCATTGGCCAGTCTCGGCGCCCTGATCGGTGATAGGTCGACATGATCCCCACCGTGACGCGCCGGGTGCTCGCCGAGTTCGTCGGCACCGGGTTTCTGGTCGCTGCGGTGATCGGCTCGGGCATCGCCGCTGTCCGGCTGTCGCCCCATGATGTGGGGCTTCAGCTGCTGGAGAACAGCATCATCACCGGCGCCGCCCTGGTTGCGCTGATCCTCGCCCTGCAACCCGTCTCGGCAGCTTTCAACCCCGTCGTCACGCTCGTGGAGCGGGCTCTCGGCGCGGTATCGAGCCGGGACGCGGCGCTGCTGATCGCGGCCCAGTTCGCCGGCGGGATACTGGGTGCGATTGTCGCCAACCTGATGTTCGCACTGCCGGCGGTTCACCTCTCGACCCGTCATCGCGGCGGTGCCGGTGTGCAACTCGGAGAAGTCGTAGCAACCGTGGGTCTGCTCGTGGTCGTCTTCGGTACCGTCCGGGCGGGTCGTTCCGATCGAGTCGCGTTCGCCGTCGGCGGCTACATCCTCGCTGCCTACTGGTTCACCAGTTCCACCTCGTTCGCCAACCCGGCAGTAACCGTGGCGCGGATGCTGTCTGACACCTTCGCCGGCATCGCACCGTCCTCGACTGCCCTGTTCGTCGGGATGCAACTGCTCGGCGGCCTGCTCGGCTACGGCCTGATCCGGGGCCTGTACCCGAACCCAGCCGCCATCGCTGCCGAAGCGGTCACCTAGCCCTGAGGAAAGGCACCCGTCATGACCTACCAGCACACTGTCCTGTTCGTCTGCGTCCACAACGCCGGCCGCTCCCAGATGGCCGCGGGCTGGCTCACGCACCTGGCCGGCGACCGCATCGAAATCTGGTCAGCCGGCTCCGAACCAGCCAGTCACCTCAACCCGATGGCCGTACGAGTCATGCGCGAGGTCGGCATCGACATCAGCGGCGGGACACCCAAGATCCTCACGGCCGACTCGGTCTCCCGCGCCGACGTCGTCGTGACGATGGGCTGCGGCGATACCTGCCCCTACTTTCCCGGCAGACGCTACGAAGACTGGGCACTGACCGATCCGGCGGGCCAGCCGATCGAGGTCGTACGCCGGGTTCGCGATGAGATCAAGCTACGTATTCAGACCCTGATCGATGAACTACTCGCAACCGCATAGCCCGCACTCGCCAGGGCAGCGTCAGCTTGTGCGCCTCAGTCTCGAACGCGGCGCCAGCCTGTTCAGCGTGGCGTTAGCTTTCCAGTGCTGCGTCCAGGGTGATCTCGACACCGGTCAGCGCCTTGCTGATCGGGCAGCCGGCCTTGGCGTCGGCGGCGGCCTTGGCGAAGCCCTCGGCGTCCAGGCCGTCGACCTCGCCGCGGACGGTGAGCGCGATGCCGGTCAACCGGAAGCCACCGGCCGGATCGGCGCCGAGCGAGACGTCGGCGCGCACGTCCAGCGCCTGCGGGGTGCCGCCGGCCGCGGCGATCAGCGCGGACAGCTGCATCGCGTAGCAGGACGAGTGGGCAGCAGCGATCAGTTCCTCGGGGCTGGTGAAGCCGCCGGCATCATCGGCTGCGCGCTTGGGGAAGGACACCTCGTAGGTGCCGATCTTGGAGCTGGACAGCTCGACCTGGCCGGAGCCTTCTTCCAGGGTGCCGTTCCAGGCAGTGCGTGCGGTACGAGTGGGCATGACTGCTCCTTCGATCCTGGCATTTTGCCGGCAGCCGGGATGCCGCCAGCCACGACCAGCCTATGCGGGCTGCCTGGGCCCTGCCGACTCCGCCAGCGCCGAGTACCTGGCCCCACCGCACCGACCAGTCAGGTCTGGCTGCGCTGCGAACCGGGCAGCAGCGCCCGGTAGCCGGCCACGATGACCTCGGCACAACCGGCCAGGCTCAACACGGTGCTGTCCAGTTGCAGGTGGTAGAGCTGCGGGTCGTCCACGTCGGCGCGGTACAACCGGCGGACGTAGTGCGCGCGGGCAGCGTCCACACCGGGCAGCCGGGAGCGGGCGGTGGCCCCGTCGATTCCTTCCAGCCGGGCGGCCTGGGCGATCCGGGCGTCGGCCGGGCCGAACAGCCGGACCCGCAGCACCCGCGGCTCGCCAGCGAGGGCCGCCGCGCCGGCCCGTCCGAGGATCACCGCACCGCCGTCCAGCGCCTGCCGCATGATGTTCTCGGCCTGCTCCCGGAACTCGACCGCATCGTCGGCTCCGGCGGCCAGATCGATCGGGGCGGCGTCGGTGCCGGCACCGAGCACCCCGCCGGCCAGCGGTGTCAGCAGGCCCAGGAACCGGCCGCCGATGGACCGCCTGGCCACCCCGTCCTGGGCCTCGGCCACCGTGACCTGCAGTTGCCGGGCGACCGCCGAGCTGATCGCCCGGTCCAGCAACGGCAGCCCCAGCAGCCGTGCGACCTCGGGTGCCACGACGCTGCCGCCGGCGCCGTAGCCGGCCGAGATGGTTACCCCTGGCATCAGTGCACCTCACTGGGAATCGGCGCCGCTTCGGCGCTTGGCGTGCTGGCCCGCAACTGCACCTGCCGGACGAACAGCGCGGCGATGACGCTCAGCACCGAGACCGGCACCGCGACCAGGAACAACCTGTCGACGGCATGGGAGTAGGCCTGGATGATGCCCTCGTGCAGCGCCGGGTTGCTCCGCCCGATCGCCTTCAACGCCGCCGGGCTCTGCACCAGCTGAGACACCTTGTCACCGGCGGCCAGGGCCGAGGCCGGCAGGTGACGCGGGAAACTCATAGCCCAACCGGGCGGTCAGCACCGCGCCCAGCGCCGAGGCTCCGATCGCACCGCCCATCGAGCGAAAGAAGGTGACCGACGAGGTGGCCACGCCGAGCTGGCTCATCGGCACGGCATTCTGCACCACCAGTGTCAGTACCTGCATGAACAGGCCCAGGCCGGCGCCGAACACCAGGATGTAGCAACCGACCACCACCAGCGAGGTGTGCGCGCCGATCCGGGTCAGCAGGATCAGCCCGGTGGTCACCAGCGTGGTGCCCACCAGCGGGAACCACCGGTAGTTGCCGGTGCGCGAGATGTAACGACCGGAGCCGATGCTCATGGTGAGCACGCCGACCAGCAACGGCAGCAGCAACAGCCCGGACTCGGTGGCCGACACCCCGTGCACCAGCTGCAGGTACTGCGGCAGGAACGCCAGCGCGCCGAACATCGAGACGCCGCTGACGAACGCGATCAGGTTGGAAATGCTGAACACCTGCAGCCGGAACAGGCCCAGCGGCAGGATCGGTTCGGGCGCCATCGACTCCCGGACGCCGAAGCCCACCAGCAGCAACGCCCCGAGGACGAACAGCCCGACGATCTGCCAGGAACCCCATGGGTAGTCGGTGCCGCCGGATTGCGTCGCCAGCAGGATCGACGACACCCCGAGCACCAGCAGCAGCGCACCCCACCAGTCGATCCGGACCTGCCGGGTGCGTACCGGCAGCTTGAGCACCCGGTTGGTCACCAGCAACGCCAGGATCCCCAGCGGCAGGTTGATGTAGAAGATGAAACGCCAGCTCAGGTTGTCCACCGCGAAGCCACCGGCCAGCGGGCCGACCACGCTGGACACCCCGAACACCGCACCGAAATAACCCTGGTAGCGACCGCGTTGCCGGGGCGGGATGACGTCGCCGATGATGGCGAACACCAGCGAGATCAGGCCGCCGCCGCCGATCCCCTGCACGCCCCGGAAGGCGATCAGTTCCAACATGTTCTGCGCCGCCCCGCACAGCACGCTGCCGATCAGGAACACCACGATGGCCAGCTGGAAGACCCGCTTGCGGCCGTACAGGTCGCCGGCCTTGCCCCAGAGCGGGGTGCTTGCGGTGCTGGCCAGCAGGTAGGACGTGATCACCCAGGACAGCAGGTCACTACGGTGAAAGTCGCCGACGATGGTGGGCAACGCGGTCGAGACGATGGTCTGGTCCAACGAGGCCAGGAACATCCCGAGCATCAGACCGGACATGATCACCAGGATCTGCCGGTGGCTGAACTCGGCCGGCGCCGGGGCGTCGGACACGTTCTCGGCTACCGCACTCATGCCCACCCGCCGTCATTGGCTGCCCGACTGATCAGCCTGCCTCGTCCAACCTCGCTCGGCTGGAACGTCCGGTTCACACTCTCACCGGCTCCCGGTAAGGGCAAACCTAGGCACGCTCGGCCACCCAATCGTCCATCCGGCGCCACTGGTCGGTGAGCCAGTCCAGCCGACCGGCCTCGGCCCGGGGCACCTCGGCGGCCGGGATCAGCCACCAACCTATGGTCATCGGCCGTCCGGTCACCGGCAGCGCGCGCCACATCAGGGCCGGGCTGACCAGGGGGTCCAGGCCGGTGTGGGCCACTACCAGCACGTCGGCATCCGGGCGGGCGGCCAGGCGGGCCAGCGTGCCGCCCGGCCGCGGCGGCAGCACGTGCCGGTTGGCCCGGGCGTGCCGGGCGGCCTGCCGGCGGCCGGCC
>JBPCPA010000184.1:0-11567 GCA_050999655.1 Jatrophihabitans sp. | reverse complement strand
GCTGGAGGTCTACACGGCCAGGGTCAACATCACCGTCGCCGGGATGGGCTACACCGACGAGGTTGAACCGCGGGTGCTGCTCGTGCACTATCTGCGGGAGCAGCTCGGCAAGGTCGGCACGGTGGTGGGCTGCGATACCAGCAACTGCGGTGCCTGCACGGTGCTGCTCGACGGCAAGAGCGTGAAGAGCTGCTCGGTGCTGGCGGTGCAGGCCGATGGTGGCGAGGTGCTGACCGTCGAGGGGTTGGCCGCGCCCGACGGCACCCTGCACCCGGTGCAGCAGGCCTTTCACGACAAGCACGCGCTGCAGTGCGGCTTCTGCACGCCCGGCATGATGCTGGCCGCCTGCGACCTGCTGCGAGAGAACCAGCACCCGAGTGAGGACGAGGTGCGCGAGGGCATCGAGGGCAACCTCTGCCGTTGCACCGGCTATCAGAACATCATCGCCGCGGTGCAGGCCGCCGGAGCCGCGATGTCCTCGGCCGCACCGGCGAGCGGGACGCGGGCCGGCGTATGACCGCCGTCGAGGACCGGCCGACCGCCGAGATCGGGCAGGCCCGCAAGCGCAAGGAAGATCAGCACCTGATCACCGGACGCACCACCTGGACCGACAACATGGTGCTGCCGGGCATGCTGCACCTGGCGATCCTGCGCAGCCCGGTGGCGCACGCCAAGATCACCGCCATCGACGTCTCCGGCGCGCTGGCGCGTCCGGGCGTGGTGGCCGCCTACACCGGGCAGGACTTCGCCGAGACCCAGGGCAACATCCCGTGTGCGTGGCCGGTCACCCCGGACATGGTCAACCCCGGGCACCCGAGCCTGGCGGTCAGCCAGGTCAACCACGTCGGCGAGGCCGTCGCGGTGGTGGTGGCCCGGGACAAGACCAGCGCCCAGGACGCGCTGGAGGCCATCGACATCGACTACGAGGCACTGCCGGTGGTGCTCGACATGGAGGTCGCCGTGCAGGCCGGCACTGACTCCGGCGACCTGGTGCACGGGCACACCAGCTCCAACCGGTCCTTCACCTGGGCCTTCGAGTCGGGCGCGGCCGGCACCGGCCAGCCGATCGAGGAGGTGCTGGCCGCCGCCGAGGTCACCGTCAAGCGCCGGTTCATCCAGCAGCGCGTGATCCCGGCGTTCATGGAGCCCCGCTCCACCGTCGTCCAGCCGATCGGCGACGGGTTCACCATGTGGTCAGCGACCCAGGTGCCGCACATCCTGCGCACCATGCTCGCGCTGACCCTGGGGGTGCCCGAGCACAAGGTGCGGGTGATCGCCCCTGACGTCGGGGGCGGCTTCGGCGGCAAGTTGCAGGTCACTCCCGAAGAGGTGATCACCACCCTGGTGGCCCGCAAGCTCGGCAAGCCGGCCAAGTACACCGAGTCCCGCTCCGAGTCGTTGATGAGTGCCCATCACGGCCGGGACCAGCTGCAGGACATCACCATCACCGCCAAGCGGGACGGCACGGTGACCGGCCTGGACGTCCACCTCTACGCCGACATGGGCGCCTACCTGCGGCTGGTGTCCCCGGGCGTCCCGGTGCTCGGTGCGTTCATGTTCAACAGCATCTACAAGTTCGCCGCCTACCGCTTCGTGTGCGAAGGAGTCTTTACGACTAAGACGCCTACTGATGCATACAGGGGCGCCGGCCGTCCGGAGGCCACCTTCGCCATCGAGCGGATCATGACCGAACTGGCCGCCGAACTCGACATGGATCCGATGGAGCTGCGCCGCAAGAACTGGATCACCCACGAGGAGTTCCCCTACACCACCGTGTGCGGGCTGACCTATGACAGCGGCAACTACGAGGCGGCCACCGACCGGGCGCTGGAGCTGATCGGCTGGGACGAGCTGCGCGCCGAACAGGCTGAGCGCAGGCAAAGCAAGGACCCGGTTCAGCTCGGGCTGGGCATCTCGACCTTCACCGAGATGTGCGGCCTGGCACCGTCGCGGGTGCTCGGCTCGCTGGACTACGGCGCCGGCGGTTGGGAGAACGCCGCCATCCGGGTGTTGGCCACCGGCAAGGTCGAGGTCGTCACCGGCGCCAGCGCGCACGGCCAGGGCCACGAGACCGCCTGGAGCCAGATCGTGGCCGACCAGCTCGGGGTACCGTTCGACGACATCGAGATCATCCATGGCGACACCCAGTCCTCACCCAAGGGTCTGGACACCTACGGCTCACGCTCGCTGGTGGTCGGTGGCATCGCGGTGGTCAAGGCGGCCGAGAAGGTGGTTGCCAAGGCCCGCCGTATCGCCGCGCACCTGCTCGAAGCCAGCGAGGACGACCTGGAGTTCGCGGGCGGCAGTTTCAGCGTCAAGGGCGCGCCCGGCAACGCCAAGTCGATCCAGGAGATCGCCTTCGCCACCTTCGCCGCGCACAACCTGCCCGACGGCATGGAGCCCAGCCTGGACGCCGACGCCACCTATGACCCGGAGAACTTCTCCTTTCCCCACGGCACCCACCTGTGCGCGATCGAGGTCGACACCGAGACCGGGCATTCCACCATTCGCAAGTACGTCTGCGTTGACGACATCGGTGAGGTGATCAATCCGCTGATCGTGGACGGTCAGGTGCACGGTGGCCTGGCCCAGGGCATCGCGCAGGCACTCTATGAAGAGGCGGTCTATGACGACCAGGGCAACCTGACCACCGGCACCTTCGTCGACTACCTGCTGCCCTCGGCCGCCGACCTGCCGCACTTCACCACCGACCGCACGGTCAGCCCGGCCACCAGCAACCCGCTCGGGGTCAAGGGAGTCGGCGAGGCCGGCACCATCGCCTCGACCCCGGCGGTGGTGAACGCGATCGTGGACGCGTTGCGGCCCTGGGGCATCGACGACGTCCAGATGCCCTGCACGCCCGAGCGGGTCTGGCGGGCGATCAGCGAGGGTGCGCAGAAGTCCGACCGGGCCACCGCGGGCACCGTCGCCTACGGCGGGGCCAGCACCTCGACCTCGGACGGCACCGGCAGCGCAGATTCAGCAGCGAATGGAGACCAGCTGTGATCCCCGCTTCTTTCGACTACCTTCGTCCGGGCAGTGCCGCCGAGGCGGTGCAAGCCCTCGCCAGCGCCGGCGAGGACGGCAAGATTCTGGCCGGCGGCCAGTCGCTGATACCCATCTTGCGGCTGCGATTGGCTTACCCGGAAACGGTGATCGACCTTGGTGGCATCGACGAGCTGGTTGGCGTGCGCGATGACGGCGATGCGATCGTGATCGGTGCGATGACCACCCATGACGATGTGCTGCACGACAGCCTGGTCGCCGAGCACGCGCCGCTGCTGGTGCAGGCAACCGAGACGGTGGCCGATCGCCAGGTCCGCCATCGCGGCACCTTCGGCGGCTCGCTGGCGCACGCCGACCCGGCCGGGGACCTGCCGTCGGTGGCGTTGGCGCTCGAGGCCGAGCTGCGGGTGCTCGGCCCCGGTGGCGAGCGCACCATCGCGGCCGCCGACTTCTTCCTGGACTACCTGACCACCGCCCTGGCCGCCGACGAGATTCTCACCTCGATCCGGATTCCCAAGCTGGGGGCGGGCTGGTCCACCCACTATCAGAAGTTCAATCGGGTGGCTCAGGCGTGGTCGATCGTCGCGGTGGCCGCAGCCGTACAGCGCTCCAACGGCAGCATCACCGCGGCGAGGATCGGCCTGACCAACATGGGGCCGACCCCGCTTCGAGCCAGCGCCACCGAGCAGGCGCTGGCCGGCGCGGCGGCCACCGCCGAAGCGGTCGGCCAGGCCAGCGCGCTGGCGGCCGAGGGCACCTCGGCGCCGAGTGACCTGTCGGCCAAGGCCGACTACCGCCGGCACCTGGTCACCGTGCTCACCCGCCGCGCGGTGCTCGCCGCTGCCGGAATCTGATCGGAGCCGTTTCGTGCAGCTGGAACACACCTTCACCGTGCCGGCTGATGTCGAGCAGGCCTGGCTGGTGCTGCTTGACATCGAGCGGATCGCGCCCTGCATGCCCGGCGCCGCCATCGAGACCGTGGACGGCGATAGCTTCACCGGCTCGGTGAAGGTCCGGCTGGGCCCGATCGGGCTTACCTACAAAGGCAAAGCCAGCTTCGTGGAGAAGGACGAGCAGGCTCACCGGGTGGTCATCGACGCCCAGGGCAAGGACGCCCGCGGTAACGGCACCGCCAGCGCGAAGGTCACCGCGACCCTCACCCAGCAGGGCAACGACACCCAGGTGACGGTGCTCACCGACCTGAACATCACCGGCAAGCCGGCCCAGTTCGGGCGAGGGGTGATGGTCGACGTCGGCAACAAGCTGATCGGCCAGTTCGCCGAGTGCCTGGCCGGCAAACTGACCCGCGAGCAGGACGAGCCCGCACGGGTCGAGCCCGCACCGGTCGAGGTAGCACCGGACGAGGTCGCGCCGGTTGAGGTTGTGCCGGACGCCTCGCCGATGGATCAGCCGACACCGGCGGCGGCCGAGATCGCGGCCGGTACCCCGGTGGACACCTTGCCTGCTGAGGCCGGGTCGTCGACAGCGGTGGAGGCCGGCTCGGTGCCAGCCGGCGCTGCCCGGCCGACCGGCCCGCGACCGGCGCACGCGGCGCGGCCGCACGAGGTGGAGCCGATCGACCTGCTCGGCTCGGCCGGCCCGGCCGTCGCCAAGCGGTTGGCCCCGTTGGCCGTGCTGCTGGCCTTGATCGTCGTTATCGTGGTGCGCCGGCGCCGCTGATCTCGGCCACCTGATAATCCTGACATTGCTCTTGTTCTATGGCACTTGCCAACTCTAGGGTCATCCGGACACTCCCCTCGTCCCGCTGCCCTCCAGGAGCCTCCGTGCGCAAGAGCCTGCTCGTTTCCACCATCTGTGCCAGCCTGATCGTGCCCGCCATCGCCAGCGCGCCGGCCGACGCCATCGGCCACCGACCGGCCACCACCTGCACCGCGCCCGACATGATCGGCAGCGCCTACGGCACTGCTCAGGTGCCCTACACCAACATGGACGTGACCCCGGACGGTGCGCTCAAGTACCGAATGCCGACCGGCACCCTGTTCCAGTTCTGCAGCAACACCGCGACCAAGGTGAGCACCAACACCTGGGTGTACGGCAGCACCGCCTCAGGTTCGACCGGCATTACCGGCTGGGTGAACGAGGGCCGGCTGGTGAACATCCGGCCAATCAACTGACCGCCTCAGCAGCGTTCGATCCGACGCACGCCACGGCCGGCTGACCGGCTCTCGATCACCAGGTGATCGACCTCGACCCGGACGGTGGACAGCTCGGTGACCTCCACCCAGAACAGGTCGAACGGCGGTGGCGGCTCGGCCTTGCCGCGCGGCGCCGAGGTCAGGGAGCTCTGCGCCTCGTCGAAGACCGAGCGATGCCGGCCAGTTTGGCGTCGCCGGCCGTGACCTGCTTGTCGACGGTGGCTGCTGGGAGGCAACCTCGATACCGCCGATCCGTGGCGAGCCATCGGCGCGCAGGCCGGCCAGCATCGCCAGGCCGACCGACTCGAACCGGCGCCGGACCGCCCCGGCCAGTTCCGGCGCCACTGCCTCGACCTCGCCCCAGCTCGCCATCGACACTCCGCCGTCATCGGATCGGCTGCTACCGGATCAGCGCCTCAGAACAGGGACAGTTGATTGGCCGCCAGCGCCGCCCGGTTGGCTCGCTTGTCCGGCTTCGGCAGTGGCGGAAACCGCCGACCCCGGCTGCTGGGCTGGCCGTAGCTGGGCTGATCGCCAGGACCGGTCCAGGCCTGTGCCGGCGGTGGCGTGACCGGCCCGTCGTGATGGGCCAGCGCGCGCAACGCGGCCGGCGTCGTCCAGGTCAGCTGGTGTGCCGCGAAGGCGCTGCGAACCGCCTCGGCCGCCAGCGGCAGGCTGCCGAGACCGTCCGGCAGGCCGAGTCCCAGCTCCAGGTCGCTGTGCATGCTCATCACCTGGCAGTTCAGCTCCCAGGCAGCCCGCGCGGCCGGCTCGGCCAACCGGGCTGCCAGCGCCGGACCGACCGCGGCGCTCACCCGACCACCGTCGCCGGCCAGGTCGGCCAGCGCCTCAGCGACCGAGCCGCAGGCGATGAGCAGCTTGGCCGCGGTCTTCGGTCCGAACCCATGCACCCCCGGCAGGTTGTCCGACGGATCACCCCGCAGCGCCGCGAAGTCCCGATACTGCCAGGCGTGAATGCCGAGCATCGTGACGAACCGGTCCGGGGTGAGCATCGGCGAGGCGTCCACCCCGCCGTTGATGATCCGCAGCACCCGGGTGTGCTCATCGATCAGCGCGAAGGCGTCCCGGTCAGAGGTCATGATCACCGTGCGGCCGCCGACCGTGGGTGCGAACCTGGCCGCCGAGGCGAGCACGTCGTCGGCCTCCAGGCCGGTTGGGACGATCACCGCGATGCCCAGGCAACGCAACGCCTCGGCCGCGCCGTCGAGCTGGCTGACCAGCGTGTCCAGCTTCTCAGCGCGACCGGCCTTGTACTGCGGCCAGCGATCGCGCCGGATGCTGCGCTCGGGGTCGTCGAAGCCGACCACCACGGCCGCCGGGCAGATCCGCTCGGCAGCCGCGACCAGTTGGGTGAGCAGGCCGCGAATGGCCCACAGCGGCCGGCCGTCCGGCGCTCGCAGTCCGGTAGCCGCCTGCGAGTGGAAGCTGCGATGCACCAGCGAGTTGCCGTCGATGGCCAACAGCACCGGCCGCTGCTCATCACCCGGTTGGTCGGTCGGCTGATCGGCCGGTTGATCGCCCGGCTGGTCGGTCGGCCGGGTGGCGACCGCTGGTTGCATGGCCCCACTGTGCCATCACCGTCCGACATACCGCACCGGGTAGCGCCAACGGCGCCGCCCACTACCCTGGCGATATCCCAGTTCCCCATTCCACGAGGTGACATAGTGCGGCTACCACTGCCCGGCCCGCGCGATCTGCTGCGGGTGGCCGATCGCGGTTACGAGGCCATCGAGCAAGCGATCGCCCTGGTGCCCCGGATCGGTGCGCTGCTCGATCACATCGAGCGGATCGCCCAGCGGGCCGACACCGTGATCACCGAGGTCGAACAGACCCGGCTACGCGCAGATCGGGTGATCGATCAGGTCGCGCTGACCCGCGAGCGGGCCGACCAGCTGGTGGCGCAGGTCGGTTCGGTGGTAGCGCGTACCGAACCGCTGCTGGCGACCGCCGAACAGCTGACCGGCCGCGGCGCCGGCCTGCTCGCCGAGTTCGAGCCGTCGCTGGACCGGTTGGCTCCCCTGGTCGCGCAGCTGGCAGAGACCACCAGCCCGGCCGAAGTGACCGCGGTGATCGCCCTGATCGACAGCCTGCCGGTGCTGGTGGGTGCCCTGCAGACCGACGTCCTGCCGATCCTGGCCACCCTCGGCACGGTCGCGCCGGACGTGCGCGATCTGCTCGAGACGACCCGCGAGTTCAACGAGATCCTCGGTTCGGTGCCGGGCCTGGGTCGGATCAAGAAACGGGTCGAAGAACGCCAGGAGCTGCAGGACAGCGAGCGGCAGGCCGCCGCCGACGGCGACTGACCTAGGCTCTCCCCCGTGATCCCGAGCGTGCAGGCCACTCGCTACGTCACGCCGCTACGCGAGGGCGGCTCGTTGCCCGGCATCGTGGAGGCCACCGATTTCGGCACCTACGTGGTGAAGTTCCGGGGCGCCGGCCAGGGCCTGAAGGCGCTGGTCGCCGAGGTGGTGGTGGGCGAGCTCGGCCGGCGGCTCGGATTGCGGGTTCCCGAGCTGAAGGCGCTCGAACTGGACGTCGCGATCGGCCGCTACGAGGCCGACGAAGAGGTGCAGGACCTGCTCAGTGCCAGCGTCGGGCTGAACCTGGCGGTGGACTTCCTGCCGGGCTCGTTCGGCTGGGATGCCAGCTACCCGGCCGACCCCGCCGAGGCGGCCCGGATCCTCTGGCTGGACGCCTACACCGCCAACGTCGATCGCAGCTGGCGCAACCCGAACCTGCTGGTGTGGCACCGGGAGCTGTGGCTGATCGACCACGGCGCCGCGCTGTACTTCCAGCACAGCTGGGACTCCCCCACGGCCAGTCCACAGCGGTTCGCCGCCCAGCCCTACGACAGCAGCGAGCATGCCCTGATCGGCCAGCTCGTCGGGGTGCCGGACGCCGACGCCGAACTCGCCCGCACCATCGACCGGGACCTGCTGGCCGATGTCCTGGACCAGGTGCCCGACGAGTGGCTGGAGACTTCGCCGCTGCGGCCCGACCCGGCGACGGTGCGAACCGGTTACCTGGACTACCTGCTCGCCCGGCTGGAGCGGCGCGCGGCCTGGCTACCGGGCGGGCAACGATGACCGCCGGCCAGTTGGGCTTTCAGTACGTGGTGCTGCGCTGCGTCCCGCGGGTGGATCGGGAGGAGTTTCTCAACGTCGGGGTGGTGCTCTACAGCCAGGCGGCGGACTACCTCGGCTGCGCCAGCCACCTCACTGACGCCCGGCTGCTGGCGATCGCGCCGGACCTGGACCTGGAGTCGGTGCAGGCCGCGCTGGACGCGGTGTCGGCGATCTGCCAGGGCGCCGCCGAGATGGGCGCGGCCGCCCGGACCAGCCTCGGTCAGCGGTTCGGCTGGCTGGCCGCGCCCCGCAGCACCATGGTGCAACCGGGCCCGGTGCACGGCGGCCTGACCGCCGATCCCGCCATCGAGCTGGCCCGGCTGCTGGACATGCTGGTGCGCTGAACTCAGTTGCCGATGTCGTCCTCGTTGGTGTCCTGCTCGTTGAGCTCGTCCTCGTCGACCACGTGCATGGCGGCCTCCTCGGCGCTGGCCGCGTTACCGGCCCTGCCGACGTCGTAGCCGATCGCCTCGGACTCCTCGTCGGCGTGCGCGCCCTCGTCCGGGGCCACCAGCCGGCCGGCCCGCGGGGACTGTGCACCGGGATCGGCGCCGGTCAGCAACTCCTCATCGACGTCGGGCACCTCCTGGGCCAGCCGCTGGTCGAGTGACTCGCCCTGCTCCTGCTCGGCGGCGGTGGTGCCGAACCTGGTGGCCGCCGGACGGTGCTCGGGCGGTGAGTAGCCGGTGTCCAGCGGCTCCTCGGCGTCCTCGCCGGTCAGGCTCTCCAACGGGTCCGGGTCATCGGCGTCCTCGACCCCGTCGGTGTAGACGTCATCGCCGTACATCGCATCTTCGGTCATGCCCCCACCCTAATCACGCGGGGCGGTCGGCGAGTTCGGCCGCCAGCCGGCTGATCGTCCGGTCGAACAGCCGGTTGCCGATCAGCGACACCAGCGGGGCGGCAAACCCAGGGGTCCAGCGGGGCGACACGTCCTCGGTCCACACCACCCGGCTGCCGGCACCGGCCGGGCTGACCTCGATCTCGGCCCAGCCGGCCAGCCACCGACCGCGCTTGACCACCCGGCAGCGACCCGGCTCGGCCGCTCGCGGCGGTTGCCACTCGGTCACCGTCATCGGATCGTCGAAGCCGGCCGGGCCGAGCCCGGTGCGTCCGGTGAACCGGGTGCCCAGGCCGACCTGAACCGGACTGTCGGCGTCGAGGGTGACGGTGGTCAGCGGGATCCAGCGACCGTGCGCCGGCCAGTCGGTGATCAGCGTCCATACCGTCTGCGGATCGGCGGGCAGCTCGCGGACCGAACGCACCGAGGCCATAGCCCACATCCTATTCCGATGCCAGTACTGGCCGTGCTGACTGTCGACGTAATGTTTGACCTACCCCTCATTGCAAAGGAGCCAGGACATGACCGAGACCGCCACCAGCGCCGATGTCGCCGTGTTCCAACCCGCCTCGGGAGCCGATCTGGAACTGCCGATCAGGCCGACCACCGAAGGTGCCGCCGGCGCGGACGTCAGCAAGCTCCTGGCCTCGACCGGCCTGGTCACCTACGACCCAGGCTTTGCCAACACCGCCTCCTGCACCTCGGCGATCACCTACATCGACGGCGATGCCGGCATCCTGCGCTACCGGGGTTACCCGATCGACCAGCTCGCCGAGCACTCGACGTTCGCCGAGGTGTCCTACCTGCTGATCCACGGCGAGCTGCCCAGCGCCGACGAGCTCGGTGCCTTCACCTCGCGGCTGAGCCGGCACACCCTGTTGCACGAGGATCTCAAGCGCTTCTTCGACGGCTTCCCGCGCGACGCGCACCCGATGCCGGTACTGAGTTCGGCGGTCTCGGCACTGTCGACCTTCTACCAGGACTCGCTGGACCCGTTCAACGACGAGCAGGTGGACCTGTCCACCATCCGGTTGCTGGCCAAGCTGCCGACGATCGCCGCCTACGCCTACAAGAAGTCGGTCGGCCAGCCATTCCTCTACCCGGACAACTCGCTGGACCTGGTGGAGAACTTCCTGCGGATGACCTTCGGTAACCCGGCCGAGCCCTACCGGGCCGAACCGGCCGTGGTGCGCGCGCTGGACCTGCTGTTCGTGCTGCATGCCGACCACGAGCAGAACTGTTCGACGTCCACCGTCCGGCTGGTCGGCTCGTCCAACGCGAACCTGTTCGCCTCGGTCTCGGCCGGCATCAACGCGTTGTTCGGCCCGCTGCACGGTGGCGCCAACAGCGCGGTGCTGGAGATGCTGGAGGAGATCCGCAAGGACGGTGGCGACGTCAAGCGGTTCGTGGAGCGGGTCAAGAACAAGGAGCACGGGGTCAAGCTGATGGGCTTCGGCCACCGGGTCTACAAGAACTACGATCCGCGCGCCGCGATCGTGAAGAAGGTGGCCGACGACGTGTTGTCCGCCCTCGGCAAGCGCGACGACCTGCTCGACATCGCCATCGAGCTGGAGGGCTACGCGCTGTCTGATGACTACTTCATCAGCCGCAAGCTGTATCCGAACGTCGACTTCTACACCGGCCTGCTGTACCGGGCGATGGGCTTTCCGACAAAGATGTTCACGGTGCTCTTCGCGATCGGCCGGCTGCCCGGCTGGATCGCCCAGTGGCACGAGATGATCAACGATCCGCAGACCAAGATCGGCCGGCCACGCCAGCTCTACACCGGCCCCGCCGAGCGGTCCTACGTCCCGGTCGGGCAGCGCTGATGGGCCAGCAGGTGCGCGGTGTCATCGCGCGCGGTGTCGGACAGCCGGTAGAGCTGGTCAGCATCACCGTGCCGGACCCGGGGCCGGGTGAGGCTGTCGTCCAGATCCAGGCGTGCGGGGTATGCCACACCGACCTGCACTACCGCGAGGGCGGCATCAACGACGAGTTCCCGTTCCTGCTCGGGCATGAGGCGGCCGGCGTGGTCGAGAGCGTCGGCGAGGGCGTGAGCGAGGTTGCTCCCGGCGACTTCGTGATCCTGAACTGGCGCGCGGTCTGCGGGCAGTGCCGGGCCTGTCGTCGCGGCAAACCCCAGTACTGCTTCGACACCCACAACGCCAAGCAGAAGATGACCCTGGACGACGGCACCGAACTGTCTCCGGCGCTGGGTATCGGCGCGTTCGCCGACAAGACCCTGGTGGCCGCCGGCCAGTGCACCAAGGTCGATCCGCAGGCCCCGGCGACCGCGGCCGGCCTGCCCGGTTGCGGCGTGGTGGACGGCACCGGAGCGGCAATCAAACAAGGCGCGGTTGGTCGCGGCGGCTTGATCGCGGTGGTTGGGTGTGTGGGCGTGGGCATGGCTTCGACCGC
>JBPCPA010000138.1:0-6852 GCA_050999655.1 Jatrophihabitans sp. | reverse complement strand
GTGTGTTTCCTCGCCCTCTCCCCCCTCCCCCCTCCCCGACCCACACCCTCAGGTTTGCCTACCGGGAGGCAGGAGCCGGGCACGGGTTGTTGGGCAGGATCCGCTGGAAGTCGTTGTACGAAGTCCTCGTGGTGCCGCCCAGGGACGGGTAGGTGACCTGAAGCAACGGGCCGTACTGCTTGACCTTGCCGTAGTCGTTGGTGCTGAATCCGGGGATGTTCTGCCCGACTGCCCATGCGCAACCGCCGAGGGCGTGTCCGCTGGTGTAGTAGGGGTAGAACGTGGCGGGCGTCCCGTCATCGGTCGTCGGGATCCTTGTGCAGTTGGCGCCGGTGGCGCCGTCGCAGGCCGGCGTCAGCGACTGCTCGATAGCCGGCAGGTCGGTGTTGAAGGCGGCGTGGGCGTACTGGACGTTGTAGTCATGCCCGGTCATCGGGCTGGTCCAGATGGTGGGCGTCGGACGGGAGTTGCTGCCGTTGGGCCAGGCCCGCTGGTAGGACACCGCGTCATAGCCGAGATTGGTGGCCAGGCAGCCGCCGATGTGGATCAGCGTGGACGCCGACCCTGCGAAGCAGCCGGCGTCATCGCCGTCGGTGGGTTCCTGATCACGGCCGATGCCTTCCAGGCCGGTGCAGCTGCCGCTGGCCGGGTCTACTGCCGAGCAGTAGTCGAAGTGGCCGATCTCGGTGTCGATCGCGACGTTGTAGGTGGCCGCCGCCCACGGCACGGTGGTGTTCGTGCCGGACGTCGAATACTCCGGGTGGAAGTCATAGGGCAGGTTCGTGCAGCTGGTGCCGGTCGGGTCGTACTTGACCTGGCCGAAGCCGTTGGCCGCGCTGGCGGTCATCTTGCCGACCGTGCCGGTGGTGGTGTCTTGGACGACCGTCTCCAGGCCGTGGGCCGTGTCGTGCAGGGTCACCGTGTAATGATCACCCGGATTGAGAAAGGCGACCTTATGCGGATCGGGCTTGCCCGAGGCGATCGGGTCGAAGTTGACCGGGTTCGGCGGGCCCTGCGGCACACCGGACTTGGTCAGGTAGGCGTAGTTTACGTATTCCTGGCCGACCTGGCTGCTGCAGGTCGGGTTGAGTGACTGCCCGGTGACCGGGTTGCGCGACAGTGAGTCGATGTTCAGCGCGACGCACCACTGGGTGCCCGAGCAGGAGAAGCCGTCGAATTGCTGGACATAGCCGGGCGGGTAGAACTGCAGCTCGGTGAACGCCGTGCCTGAGTGGTTGGCCGCCCCGGGTGCGGTGATGTTTGAGTCGCTGTCCGGCGCGCAGGTGCTGACCGTGTTCGGGTAAGACTGGGTGTCACACATCGCCATGCCGAACCAGAACGCGGCATAGAGCTGAAAATCGTAGCTGCGTTTGCCCGCCACGTCGGTCGCAGCCGGCTCGGTCGGCAGGATTCCTGAGTAGCGCATCTGGTTGCCTGAACCTGCAACGGTGGAGTCGAACAGCAGGGACGGCTCGTCGTGACCGACGTAGTGACCGAACACGTCATCGGAATCGGTGACCTCGGTACAGAGGAACTTGGTGTTGCTGCAGTCGACCCCACGTACCGAGCTGACGGTGGCGCTGGCCGGGTGAGCGGCCGCGCTCACCACCCTGGAACTGCCCGCGCTGGTGTTCGCCCCGGACGCGGCACTGAACTGAGCGCCGACCACGAGCGTTCCCGCTGCCATCGCAGCTACGAACCAAATCCTTGGATGACTCATCCTGGCACCACCTTTGGGCCTGATGAAAGCGATGTTGCCCACGCCTGCCATGCGAAGGCAACTGGACGGCCGCGACGCTAGGCTCGCCCGGGACGCATTGTCCAGTATGGCTGGGCAAACGTAACTCGACAGCAATGTAGGTATTCGAAGCGCCCTTCGGAGGCATCATCCTGGGCCGTCCAATGATGGGGCCCGGGCCTGCTTCTTCTGGGTCCTGGTGGGCCGGCAGCGGTCCGATGGCGTGATTGCTTTGGCCTGCGGACCTGCCAATCCGGGGCCGCCGGTTTTCGGTCAGACCTTACCGTGCAGTTGGTGGTGATTCGCCGGCGTAGCACGACGGGTCTGGTCACGGACCTGGGCTGAACGGTCCGGGCGTGTTCGAGCGGTCCGACGCTCGGCTCGCCCCGTGCTCTCGGTCGTGCGGCAACAGTTGCCTGGTGCCGTTGCCGGCCTAACTCACCGTGAATAGTCTGGACTCATGTGGTGGATCCCGCGCGTTGCCGTTCTGTATCTCGCGGTGGCCCTCACCAACCGTCTCGCGGAGGGTCTGGGCATGCGCCGGTGCGGATGCGCGGAGGACTGTTGGTGCCGGCGTCCGGTGCTCAGCACCTTCCGGTGGGTGTTTCCCTATGGCCACCACGATCTCGATGCGATTGAGAAGACGCGACTCGCCGAGGCGTAGCAGAAGCCGTCCGAGCGCCTCGATCTGTCGTTCTTGGCCGGATCGACAGGTGGTGGATCTGTCCGTGTCGGCCGTGGCATACGGCGCGAGCCAGGTATGGCGGGACTAGTAGCTGTCGAGGTGGTCCCGCGCGTGCGCGATGTGTCGGCGATCAGGGTCGTCTTAGTTTCGTTGGGCTTTCTCGATCGCCGGCCCCCCACTGCTCAGGAGTGGTGAGCGGTGTGTTGCGGTCGGGGAGTGCGGTGGATGCGCGCGGGCCGGCTTCCAGCTCTGCCATCACCGGCGGCAGTGGTCGCGGGCTGTCCGGCGCGCAGGCGCGTGGGGGCCGGTACGGTGCCTACATGGGTGATGATCCGCGTCCGACCGGCCCGCCGGTGATCCTCCTGCTGTGCAACGCCGCCCGACGAGAAACGATCGAAGAGGTGTTCGCCAGCCGCTACGCCCGCGACTATGACGTCGAGTTCGCGGACGGCCCGTACGAGCTGGCCGACCGGGTCCGCTCCTACCTCGCGGGCGGCCGGGCCGTGGCGCTGCTATGCAGCGAGCCGATGCTGCTCGCCGACGACGGCACGTACATCGACGGGGTCGAGATACTCAACCAGGCGCATGCCCTGTCGCCGACATCCCGGCGGTTGGCGCTGGTGCCCAGCAGCAAGTTCGGTCACTTCCTAGAGGGACTGCGTACCGCAGTAGCCGAAGACCGGCTCGACATCTTCCTCGGGGTGCCGAGCGCACCGCGCGATGAGGAGTTCCACGGCGCGATCAGCGAAACGCTCAGCGAGTGGGGCTGGACCACCAACGCTCTCGAGGTCGACGGCGTGCAGCTGGTCAGTGACCACGCGTCGCCGGAGATTGCGCGACTGACCGACTACTTGACCCGGATGGGTATCCCGCATCGCCGCTATCACGCCGACACCGAGGTCGGCAGAGAGATCCTCGCTACTGCGGTGCCGGGCGCGAGGTTCCCCGTCCTGCGGCTGCCGCCACGCGCCCAGCAAACCGAGGACGGCTGGTCGGTAGTACCCGGGCCGGTGATGGTGGCGCCGACCCTCGCCCAACTCGCCGCCTCCGCATTCGGCGGCCTGGACACCCTCGGGGACGATTTCGTCGCTGACGTACTCGTCGTCGGCGCCGGACCGGCCGGGCTCGCCACGGCCGTGTACGGCGCCTCGGAGGGGTTGTCCACCGTGATCATCGAGTCCGAGGCGATCGGCGGGCAGGCCGGCACCAGTTCGATGATCCGCAACTATCTCGGCTTCCCGCGCGGCATCTCCGGAATGCGGCTGGCGCAGCGGGCGCGGACCCAGGCCGGCCGGTTCGGCGCCCGGTTCTTCCCCGGCCACGGCGTTGTGTCACTGCAGCCGGGCGTGGACGGCGAGCCGCACATCCTGCACTTGGCCGACGGCGAACAGGTCCGCGGGCGGACCGTCGTGATCGCCTCCGGTGCCGCCTACCGGCGACTCGGCGTGGCCACGGTGGAGGAGTTCAGCGGGCGCGGCGTCTACTACGGTGCGGCGACGTCCATCGCTCGCGACACGACCGGCAAATCCGTGTTCGTCGTCGGCGGTGGCAACTCCGCCGGCCAAGCCGCGGTGCACCTGTCCCGATTCGCTCAGACCGTCGCCATCGTCGTACGGCGCGAGTCACTCACCTCGACGATGTCGGACTACCTGATCCGTGAGGTCAACGCGAACCCTCGCATCACGGTGCGCACCTGCACGGAGGTAGTCAACGCCGCAGGCGAGGGCCGGCTGGAGGCGTTGACGCTGCGCGACATCCGCACCGGCGCGGTCGAGCGGGTCCCTGCCGACGCACTCATGCTGCTGCTCGGCGCCGACCCCTGCTCGTCGTGGCTGCCGGCTTCGGTGGCGCGCGACCGGCACGGCTTCGTCGTCACCGGACGTGACGTGCCGACCTCGGCGTGGGACGGCGACCTGCCGCCCGGCGCGTTCACCACCTCCGTGCCAGGAGTCTTCGCGGTGGGTGACGTGCGTTCGGATTCGATGAAGCGGGTGGCGTCCGCGGTGGGTGAAGGCTCAGCGGTGGTGCCGTTGGTGCACGCCCACCTGGCCCTGGTCGCCAGCCCCTGACGGTCACGCGGGCGATCACTGCTCGCGAGCGTGACGTGCCGCAACGAGTTCGCACCTGGTCAGGCCAGGCGCGACGGTGTTGACATTGTCCGATTAGCAGCATCTACTGGTATATCTACCTATCGGGAGGTTCGATGAGGTTCATTCACTCGACCCTAGTGACCATAACCGGTTCGGCAATGATGCTGCTCGGCACCGCGGCGACCACCGCCTCCGCTCAGACGCCCACGGCCTCGACGGTGGCGGTCTCGTCGCAAGCGGGTGCTCTGACGTCGGCTCAACGTGCCTATCTGGACAACAAGATCGCTGACCTGTTGGCAAGTGACCCGACCGCCCGGCGGTTGTCGATCAACACGGTCGCGGTGGGCGGACACGCGCTGGCCATCGGGGCACCCGGCCAACTGACGGTAAAGCCGATCGGGGTGGCCGCGACAACGGCCGCGGCCAGTTGTCCCAATCTTTACCTCTGCGGCTACCACAACGGCGTCAGCTTCAAGTACACGGCGTGCACGACGCATTACCTGTCCGGTTGGACCGGTGCTGGATACATCTTCAACAATCAGACGGCCGGCACGATCAGCTACCTGTACAAGCTCCATAACTCGATTTACGTCAAGGACGTCGCGAAAGACATAGCGAACCGCGAGGTGAACTGGGATCCGGTGTGGTCCATCAGGGTCTGTTAGCAACGCCTGTCAGGCAAAGTGGGGAAACCGGCGGGCTAGTGGCAAGTGGCCGCCGCACAACAAGGTGTATATCGGCAGGTAGCCGAGTGGCGCTCGGGCTGATCCGGCATACCCTCAGCCGATGAGGGCAACCGCCGCGGCCGCCGTGATCTCTTCGGTCGCGCTGTTGGTGGCCTGCACCTCGGGCACACCGGACTCGCCGACGGTCAGCGCACCGAGCAGTCATTCAACCGCGCTCACGTCGCCGCCGGTCGCACCGTCGGGCAGCAGCGCGGCACCGGCCGGCAACGCCGATTGGCCTGCTTACCATGGCGATTCCCAGCGCAGCGGGGTCAGCGCGAGCATGCCGGCCGCCACGGGCACCCTGGCCGCCACCCAGGTCGCGCTGACCGGCCAGGTCTACGCCTCGCCGATCGTGGTGGGCAGCACGGTGATAGTGGCGACCGAGCGCAACGACGTCTACGGCCTGGATCTGAGCGGCCGGCAGCGGTGGCGGCAGTCGCTGGGCAGCCCGACGCCGCGCTCGGCCCTGCCGTGCGGCAACATCGACCCGCTGGGGATCACCGGCACCCCGGTGTATGACGCCGCCTCGCGATCGGTGTTCGTGGTCGCCTCGATCGGCACCACCGTGCAGCACCAGCTGGTCTCGCTGGATCCGGCGACCGGCGCGATCCGCTGGCGACGCTCGGTCGATCTGCCGGGCACCGATGCCCAGGCGATGCAGCAGCGCGGCGCGCTCACCGTACTGGACGGCCGGGTCTGGGTGCCCTTCGGTGGCCTGGCCGGGGACTGCGGGGCCTACAAGGGCCGGCTGGTCGGGGTGCCGACCGGTAATGGCGACCCGATCGCCTACACGGTGCCGACCACCCGCGAGGCCGGTATCTGGACGCCGCCCGGCGCCACCAGCTACGCCGGCCAGTTGCTGGTCGCGGTCGGCAACGGCGAGTCGGTGGGCGGGCGCTATGACTACAGCGATTCGGTGCTCAGGCTGGCCGGCAACCGGCTGGTGGACTCCTTCTCGCCGACCAGCTGGGCCAGCGACAACGCCGCGGACCTGGATCTGGGCTCCCAGGGCCCGGCGGTCGTGGGGCAGTGGGTGTTCATTGCCGGCAAGTCCGGCATCGGCTACGTGCTGCGCGCCGACCGGCTCGGTGGCATCGGTGGCCAGGTCTGGCAGGGGCGGGTATGCCGCTCCTTCGGTGGCACCGCGGTGGCCGGTGACACCGTCTACGTCCCGTGCACCGACGGGGTTCGGGCCGTGCGGATCTCGGCAACCGGAACGGCCAGCGTGCGCTGGCACGCCTCAGCCTCGATCGCCGGCTCGCCGGTGCTGGGCGGTGGCCGGGTGTACGCGCTGGACCAGTCGGCCGGCGTCCTGTACGCGCTCGACCCGGCAACCGGCGCGGTGCGCGAGAAGGTTGTGGTCGGTGCGGTCAGCAGGTTCGCCACGCCGGCCATCGGCGGCAGTGTGCTGTACGTGCCGACCCTCTCCGGTATCGCGGTGGTCCACACCCGCTGAGCGCGCTGGCGATCCAGCGACCTGATGCTGCCCGGCCGGTGCCTCGGTGAGGCCGACCGGTGCCGGGCAGCGCCGGTGGCGCTCGGTGTTCTGGTTGGTCGTCTCGACGACAGCGGCCACCGTGACCGGTTCGCCAGCCATCCAGGTGTAGTCGC
>JBPCPA010000123.1:0-18776 GCA_050999655.1 Jatrophihabitans sp. | reverse complement strand
GGCGAGGCCCTCGCCCCACCACCCGCCCGCTGTCATCGATCAGCCCCGCTGTGCCTGGCGGCCCTCAGGCTGCGCAACCGGTCAGGCCGGCCGGCGGGGTGACGCCGGCCGGTCCGAAGAAGAGGTTGGCGCAGGCGGTCAGGAACGCCGGGTCCTCCTCGGGAATGAAGTGACCGGAGTCGGTCGCGACCACTCCGCGCACGTCATTGGCGACCTGCTTGAACGATGCCTCGACAGCCGTGGTGAACAGGGACTGAATACCGGCCATGGCCAGCACCGGCATGGTCAGCCGCTTCGAGGCGTTGGCCTGGTTGTTGGCCGCGTTGGCCGCGAAGGCCCGGTAGTAGTTGTAGCCGGCGGTACGGCGAGCCGGCGAGGCGTAGGCGTTGAAGTACACGTGCTGGTCGATCGCCTCCGGGTGCTTGGCCCCGTTGAACAGCATCCCCAGGTAAGTGGAAACGTCACCGTTGTCGATGAGCTTCTCCGGGATGGGCGAGGCCGCGGCGTTCAGCAGAAAGTGGAAGCTCTGGTTGTAGGCCTGCTCCAGACCGAACCCGTTCAGCGGTGCCTCCAGGACGGCCATCCGGGTGACCTCGCTCGGGAAGTCCCGGGCGTAGGGGTAGGCCACCAGGGTGCCGACGTCGTGCGCCAGGATCTCGATCTGGTTGTAGCCCAGGGCGTGGACGGTCTCGCGTACCCGGTGCGCGGTGCTGACCGCGTCATAGCCGCCAGCGGGAATGGTGGACTGGCCCAGGCCGGGCAGGTCCAGTGCGATCACGGTGTGGGTCTTGGCCAGGCCGGGCATCACGTCGTGCCAGGCCCACGAGGTCTCGGGCCAACCGTGCAACAGCAGTAGCGCCGGGCCGGTGCCGCCCAGGTAGTAGTGCAGTTTCGCACCGTCCACCGCGACCATGCCCTGGTGGAAGGTCCGGTTGAACGCAGCGAGATCGAACGGCAGTTGGCCCTTGATGACCTGGCCGGCCTGGCTCGCGGCGACCGACTGGTTCACTGCCGGCTTGTGGGACACGCCTACGGCACCCGCGATCGAGGCAGTGCCGAACACCAGCGCAAGGACCGCGATCAGCGCGCCGACGACATTTCTTCCCAACCTTGTGACGCGTCCCTTGCTCCGGGCCCGGCTGGCCGCGGAGGTAGCAGTGAACGGCATATCAACTCCTACTCATGATGGTGGACATGGCAACGTGCTTCCCGCCGCTGGGCGCAGCCCAGCCCGCCTGACGGTTGTCTGCTCAGCCGGCGACCGAGCGGTAGGCAGCGACGAGAGGAAACGTAACCATACTCATCAACCGGATGGCCAGTAGGAAACCGCATCTAGCTGGCCATTGGCTGACATTGCGGTGCCGGCCTGCTTGCCGGCCGGCGGCCTGCCGACCGGGCGCGATCGTCACCTCTGGCGCTGCCGAAGGTGATCGGCGGTGAGCGACTTCTTGTTGCGCAGCAGCTTGGCCGGAGTGCCCTCGAAGACCACCTTGCCGCCGTCGTGCCCCGCGCCGGGGCCGATGTCGATGATCCAGTCGGCGCAGGCGATCACTTCCAGGTTGTGCTCGATCACGATCACCGTGCTGCCGTCGTCCACCAACCGGTCGAGCAGGCCGATCAGGGTGTCCACATCGTTCATGTGCAAACCTGCGGTCGGCTCGTCCAGCACGTAGATCTGCGAGCTCTTGCCCAGCTCGGTGGCCAGCTTGAGCCGCTGCCGTTCGCCGCCGGACAGCGTGCTGAGCGGCTGCCAGAGGGTCAGGTAGCCCAGGCCCACCTCGTCCAACGCCTTGAGCGTGGCCAGGATCGGAGCCTCGGTGAAGAACTCCAGTGCCTCGACCACCGACAGCTGCAGCACCTCGCTGATGTTGTGACCGCGAAGCTTGTGCTGCAGCACCTCGTCGGTGAAACGCCGGCCCTCGCAGGTCTCGCAGGTGGTGACCACCGGGTCCAGTTGCGCGAGGTCGGTGTAGATCAGGCCGAGCCCCTGGCAGTCCGGGCAGGCGCCCTGGGAGTTGGCGCTGAACAGCGCCGCGTTCACCTTATTGGCGCTGGCGAAGGCCTTGCGGATCGGATCGAGCATGCCGGTGTAGGTCGCCGGGTTGGACCGCTTGGAGCCACGGGTGACGCTCTGGTCGATGAAGACCGCGTCCGGATAGTTCCTGGGCAGGCAGCCGTGGATGAGCGAGCTCTTGCCCGAGCCGGCAACTCCGGTGACCACGGTGAGCACGCCCTCGGGAATCTCGACGGTGACGTCCTTGAGGTTGTGCAGCGTGGCATTCTCGATCAGCAGCTTGCCGGTCGGCTGTCGGGTGTCGGACTTGACGGTGGCGTGCCGGGCCAGATGCTTGCCGGTCAGGGTGCCGGACTTGGCCAGCTTGGCGAAGGTGCCCTGGTAGACGATCTCACCACCGTGCCGCCCGGCGCCGGGGCCCATGTCCACGACGTGGTCCGCGATCGCCATGATCTCGGGCTTGTGCTCGACCACCAGCACGGTGTTGCCCTTGTCGCGCAATCGTTGCAATAGGTCGTTGAGCCGGTGCACGTCGTGCGGGTGCAGGCCGACGCTGGGCTCGTCGAAGATGTAGGTGATGTCGGTCAGGCTCGAGCCGAGATGGCGCACCATCTTCACCCGCTGCGACTCACCGCCGGACAGCGTGGGGCTCTCCCGGTCCAGGCTGAGATAGCCCAGTCCGATGTGGTCGAGATTCTCCAGCCGATCGGCCAGCGCGGTGACCAGCGGCGCGACAGTGGGCTGCTTGATCCGCCGGATGAACACCGCAAGGTCAGCGACCTCCATCGCCGCGCACTCGGCGATGTTCTTGCCGTTGATCCGGCTCGCCAGCGCGGCCTGGCTCAGCCGGCTGCCACCGCACAGCGTGCACGGCACGGTGGTGACCACCTTCTCGTAGGCGGCGCGCACGTGCGGCTGCAACTGCTCCGGGCCCTTGGACAGGTAGTTCAGCTTGAACCTGGGGATCAGACCTTCGTAGTTGATGTTGTACATCTTGCCGTTGTTCATGATCTTCACCTTGGTGTCGGTCTGGTAGACCAGGGTGAACCATTCCTCCTTGGTGAAGTCACGCAGCTTCTTGTCGTTGTCGAAGAAGCCGGAGCTGGCGATGATGGCCCAGAACCGCGAGTCGACGGCGAAGGTCGGAAACCGGATGGGCCCCTCGTTGATGGACTTGGAGCGATCCACCAGCGCGTCGAGATCGACGCCCGACACCTGGCCGATGCCCTCGCACTCGGTGCACATGCCCTGCGGGTCGTTGAACGAGAAGGCGCTCGCGCTGGTCAGCTCCCCGTCCCCGCAGCGGGCGTAGAGCTGGCGGAGCATGGTGAAGGTGTCGGTGGCGGTGCCGACCGTCGAGCGCGAGTTACCACCGAAGCGCTTCTGATCGACGATGATCGCCGCCGAGATGTTGGCCAAGGAGTCGGCGTCGGGCTGGCCGTAGTGCGGCAGCAGCGACTGCACGAACATCGGAAAGGTCTCGTTGATCAGTCGCTGCGACTCGGCGGCGATGGTGTCGAAGACCAGCGAGGACTTGCCCGATCCGGAGACACCGGTGAAGACGGTGATCTTGCGCTTGGGAATGTCGAGCGAGACACCCTTGAGGTTGTTCTCCCGCGCGCCTCGAATCTCGATGCTGTCGCTCATTGCTTCGCTCCGTCCTCTGGCAGGGATAGCGCGGACGATCCTATCTTGATCATCCACATCGGACTTGGTGGCCTTTTCCGACTCGGTGGCACCCTGGGCTCCTCCTACTGGGGAGTCGAGGCAGCGAAGCGGAATTCGACATGACTGCGGCCCGCCGGCCAGCTGGGCTGACCGGCGGGCGCTCGCCGAGGTTGCTCGGCCGACCGGGGCCGCGCTCAGCCGGCCTGCCGGCTGGCCGTCATCTCGGCCGTCAGGGTCTTGACCTGCTGGTTGCCGGCATCGAAGACCCCCAGCTCGCCGGTCGAGGCGAAGCTGTCGCCGTCGATCTCACCGTACTGGGCGCCGCGCACCTGCCAGTCGCGCGGCAGTTCGTGGTCGTAGTCGAACCGGATCGACGAGCCGTCCTGCGACCAGCTCAGGCCGCCCTTGAAGCCGGTCGAGGTCAGCATGGCGCCACTACCGTCGGCGGCGAAGATGAGCGTGCCGGTACGCAGATCCTCGCGGGTGGTGCTCTTCTCCAGCGAGCTGATCAGCCAGGTCCCCACCAGCGACGCGGTCACCGTGTCGCCGGACACCGGGGTGGTGCCGCTCTCGGCGGCCGCCTCGGCCTGCAGCCGCTTCGCGATGTCTGTTCGCAGCGCCTTCTTGTCGATCTTGCCGATGTTGGTAACCGGCAGCGTGACCACCGGGACCAGCCGCTCAGGCAGCTTGTAGCGGGCTACGCCGGCGCGCTCCATCACCGATCGGACGTCGGCCAGCGACACCGAGGTGTCCGGGCCGGACACCACGTACAGGCAGATCCGCTCGCCCAGCTCGTCATCAGGCATCGCCACCGCAGCGGCCATCACCACGCCGGGCACCTGGTAGGCGAAGTTCTCCACCTCCTCGGCCGAGATCTTCTCGCCACCGCGATTGATCTGGTCCTTCTCCCGGCCTTCGATGACGATGTTGCCGTCCGGACGCAGCCGCACGATGTCGCCGGTGCGGTACCAGCCGTCCGGCGCGAACGCCCGCTCGTTGTAGTCGGCGGCCCGGTAGTAGCCGCGCGGCGTGTAAGGCCCTCGGGTGAGCAGCGTGCCGGCCTCCCCCTCCGGCACCGGCTGGCCATCCTCGTCCACCACCAGCAGCTCGTCGGCCGGGCTCATCGGACGGCCCTGGGTCCCGGTGGTCACCTCGACCGGATCGTCCAGTCGGGTTGTGCAGACCAGCCCCTCGGCCATGCCGTAGCCGTGCTGCAGAACGCAGTCCAGCGTCTGACCGAGCTGGACGGCCACGTGATCAGACAGCCGCGAGCCACCGACCACCAGCACCTTGAGCGAGCTCAGGTCAACCCGGCGGCCGTCACCGAGATGGGCCAGCCAGCGCTGTGCGATGGCCGGCACCGCGGTGGTGATGCTGACCCGCTCCCGCTCGATCACGGCCAGCGCCTGGGCCGGCTCCGGGCTCGGACCCACCACCACCCGGCCACCGGCCATCAGGGTGGCCAGCACGCTGCCCAGTTGAAAGTTGTGACTCATCGGCAGCACCGCGAGGTTGACCGTGTCCGGCGCGAACTGGCTGCACTCCCGGCACAGCCGCAGGTAGTAGGCGAAGTCGTTGTGGGTGCGGGCGATCAGCTTGGGCAGGCCGGTGGTGCCACCGGACAGCAGGAACAGCACCACGTCCCGCGGGTCCAGCGCCTCGGCATCCAACTCGGCCCGGGCGGCCCCCGGATCCGCGGCCGGCTCGCTGAGCCTGCGCAGATCGATGTTGCCGTCCCACACGTCCTCACCGGCCACCAGCAGGTGCTCGATGGTCGGGGTCTGCGCGGCGATCTCTCGGGCCATCTCCTGGTGGTCGAAGCCCCGGGTGACATCGGGCACGACCAGGGCCCGGGCCTCGACCTGGGCGCTGATGCTGGAGATCTCGTGCACCCGGTGGGCCGGCAACGCCAGCACCGGCAGTATCCCGGACCGGAAGCAGGCCAGCAGCAGCACCACCAGTTCCCAGCAGTTCGGTAACTGCACCACGATCCGGTCGTCCGGGCGCAGGCCGAGCGCCCGCAACCGCACCGCCAGGCCGTCGGCCCGCTCCAGCAGTTCGCGGTAGCTCAGGCGCAACTCGCCGTGCACCACCGCGATCGCCTCCGGCGACTCACCCGCGGTAAAGTACTCGCTCAACGCACGGCCCTGCCAGTGGCCCTCGGCCACGTAGCGAGCGACCAGCTCGTCGGGCCAAGGCGTGATTCCGGCCCTGCTGGGCTGAATCGACGTGGTGGTCATGCGGATTCTCCTTCGCTACCGTCCCGGTGGGCCGCGGCAACGACATCGCTCGCCCCGGTCCATCCTTACGGCCGGCAGCATCTGATCGCCTCTTCGAACCTGCCGTTGCGATAAGCTCAAACGCCATCAGCGGCATGCAGAGGCCGCACTGCCCCCGGCTGTGGACGGACAGTGCGGCCGATGCGGACGGCTCGTCGCTGTAGGGGCCTCAGCCCAGCCACAGCGACACGTCGAGCTCGTCGCCGAGCGGGATCTGCACCGAGGCATAGCCGTTGGCAGGATCTCCGACGTAGTCGCGGTATTCCCGCAGGATCTTGCGGCCGCCCGGTACGCCGTCGGCGATCACCAGCGCACCCGGCCGCAGCCGCTTCTCGACGGTTCGCAGGATCTCCAGGTGCACGGCGGGAAAGCCGTCGATCAGTAGCAGGTCGACACCGTCAGGCAGGTCCTGCAAGGTTTCTCTAGCATCTCCCGAGCGAATCTCGACCAGGTCGGCCAGGCCGGCATCGGCCAGGTTGCGGCTGGCGGTCGCCACCTTGTCCGGATGCATCTCGGTGCCGATCACCCGGCCGCCGCCGTTGTCCCGGACGGCCGAGGCCAAATAGATCGTCGACACCCCGAACGAGGTGCCGAACTCGACCACCGTGCGCGCCCCGCCGAACCGGGCCAGCAGGTAGAGCAGCTCACCGGTCTCATTGGACACCGGAATCCGCAGGCCGCCGAACAGGTCCACCATCTCCGACACCGGCAGGTCATACATCACCCGGCCGGGCTCCTGCCGCACCCGGGCCGCCATCTCCTGGCCGACCTCGATCAGCTCGGAATGCTCGTCCTGCGCGCCGGCCTGCAACCGGTCCAGCACCGCCTTCACCGGCGGTGTGGTCAAGGTGTTCATCCTTCTCCTTCGACAGTAGGGCGAAACGGCGAGGATCAGACCAGCGTCATGCCGCCGTCTACCGGTACGAACAGCCCGGTCAGCCGCTCGGCCAGGCCGCCGACGAGTGCCACCACGGCGTTGGCGACATCCTCGACGTCGATGACCGCCGACAGGGGCGCCTGGGCCGCCATGTGCTCGACGATCAACTGTTGGTGCGGGCCGGCATTGGCATCGGTGGCGACGAAGCCGGGCGCGACGTTGTTGACCCTGATGTTGTGCTGCCCCAGCTGCTGGGCCAGCAGTCGGGCCATGCTGTCCTGGGTGCTCTTGGCCACCGCGATCTCGGCCGGCGCCGGTGCGCTGTTGTGGGTGACCGAGGCGCCGATGAACACGATCGCCCCGCCGCCGATCCGGCGCATGCTCGGCACCACGTGCCGGCAACTGAGCAGGGTCGCGTCCAGCTGGGAGAGCACCGCCGCCCGCAGCCTGGTCACCGCCTCGTCCGAATCCACGAACGAGGGCACCGACCGACCGACCTTGGTGCTGAAGCTGCGAGTGTCACCGACGGCGTTGCAGACCAGGATGTCGATCTCACCGAGTTCGGCGACGGTTCGCTCGACCATCGCCTGCACGTCCCGGTCGTTGCGCGCGTCTGCCTGCACCGCGATCGCCCGCGCGCCTGCCTCCTCGATGGCCTGCACCACCTGCTTTGCCGCATCGGCGTCGGAGTGGTAGTTCACCGCCACCGAGGCGCCGTGCCGGCCCAGGGCCCTGGCGGTGGCGGCGCCGATGCCCCGGCTGCCGCCGGTGACCAGCGCGGTCCTGCCGGCCAGGTAGCCCACCGGACCGGCCGCGCCGTCCGCGCCGTCTGCATCGGCCATTTCGTCGCTCTGCTGCCTCGCCACCGGGTTAGGCGGACTGGGCCAGCAACACCGGCCCGTACGCCAGCGCGGCTGCTTCGAGCTGGACGGCATGGTGGGTGGACGCGCAGTTGACATCGCGCCAGAAGCGCTGCACCGCCAACTCCTCGGAGTAGCCGGAGGTGCCAGCCAGCCGCATCAGCCGGTCCACCGCACTCACCGCGAGGTTGGTGGCCAGCGCCGCGTCCCGGCCGTGCCGGGCCCGCTCCTGGTCGTCGAACCTGCCCTCGTCACACAGCGCCGCCACCCGGTCGATGAGCAGCCGAGCAGCGTCGAGCTCGCCGGAGGCGCGGGTCAACGCCAGCAGCGCGGGCGCATCCGAGCCCGGTCGACCGGGCCGCTTGGCCAGCTGCCGGGCCACCGATGCCTTCAGCGCGCCGGCTGCCGCGCCGATGATCGGCACTGCGAAGGCCAGGCCACCGGCCGCGCGCAGCGGAGCCCGGTGACACGCCGGTAGCCGCGGGTCGTTCACGCCGTTCATCAGCAGCCCGCGGCTGAAAGTGCGGTGGGTCGGCACGAAGCCGTCCTGGATGACCAGGGTGTTGCTCATGGTGGCGCGCATGCCGGTGGAGTGCCAGGTGTCCTTGAAGGTGTAGTCAGACCGCGGCACCGCGAAGAAGTACATCGGTCGCTTCTGCTCGCTCGGTGCCGGCCCGCACACCAGCGCCCAGTCCGAGACGTCCACGCCGCTGATGTAGAGCCATTCGCCCGAGATCCGCCAGCCGCCCGGGACCTCCTCGGCCTCGCCGGCCGGCACCAGCGCACTGGCCACGATCTGGTCCGGACCGTCGGCCCAGAGCTCGGCCTGGCCCTGCTCGGGCAGGAACGAGGCGAACCGGGCCGAGTAGGCCAGGATCGAGGCCAGCCAGGCGGCCGACGTGCACCCCTCACCGACCGTCGCCACCGCTTCGCAGGCTTCGGCGAAGCTTCCCGCCCGACCGCCCCACTGGGTGCCGACGAAGTGCCGGGCGAAGCCGGCCTCGACAATGCCGTCCACGACGGCCTGGTCCAGCCGGCGCGCCGTCTCGCCAGCCAGCGCCCGTTCGGCGGCCAGCACGCTGACCGCGTGAGCGCCTTCGAGCAGTGTCGACTTCAAGGTGGAGGTCATCGCGCCATTCCTTCTGCTTGGCCGGGCTCGGTGCGTCGGGCCCGATCCCGCAGCTGCGAAACGGACGCGTCCGGCGCCCGGCATGGGCTGTTCGGTGCACGACGAGTAGCCACTCGCCGCTGCCAACCATCCTGCTCCGCCAGCCCCGCGCGGCTCGTCTCCGAACGTGCCGAGAGCACCCGGGCGCCCTCAGTCGGGCAGTAGCGGGACGGTGAAACCGACCTCGGCTCCGAGCAGCACGCCCCTGGTGATCGAGGCCGATCCGAACCGGTCCTTGACCCGGTCCACGGCCCGGTCCAGCTCGCTGGTGTCACGCCGCTGAAAGGGTAGTTCCAACTGGACGGCCTCGGCATCGTCGAGGTTGGCCAACGCGATCCCGATCAGGGTGAGCCCCCGGTCGCGGATCAGCCCGGCGTTCGATCGCAGCAGCTGGCGCAACGCGGCCAGGATGGTGGCGGTGTCTGCCGTCGCCCCGGGCAGCGTGTGCGATCGGCTGCAGCGGGAGAAATCGTCCAGGCGCAGCCGCAGCATGACAGTGCGGCACAGTCGCCCGGCGGCCCGTAGCCGACGGCACACCCGCTCCACCAGGCCGATCAACCGGGTGTCGAGTTCGGCTGGCGAGAGTCGTTGCCGGCCCAGCGCGCACTGCGAGCCGATCGAGCGACGCCGGCGGCCGGTCACCACCGGCCGGGGATCGTGGTTGCGGGCCAACGCGTACAGCTGGCGTCCGGCGGCCGGGCCGAGCATCGCCACCAGCGACTGCCGTTCCAGTTCGGCCACCTCGGCCACGGTGAAGATGCCTCGATCGGCCAGCTTCGCCGCGGTCGCCGCGCCGACGCCCCACAGTCTTTGCACCGGCAGCGGATGCAGGAAGGCCAGCTCACCGTCCACCGGGACCAGCAGCAGCCCGTCAGGCTTGGCGACCGCGCTGGCCACCTTCGCCAGGAACTTCGTCCGGGCCACACCGACCGTGATGGCAAGGCCCACCCGCTCGCGAACCGCGATCCGCAACCTCGCCGCGATCTCGCTCGCCGAGCCGGAGACCTGGCGCAGGCCGCCGACGTCGAGAAACGCCTCGTCGATCGACACCGGCTCGACCAGCGGGGTGGTGTCATCGAAGACCGCGAACACCGCCTTGCTCGCCTGGGCGTAGGCGTGCATGCGCGGCGGCACCACGATCGCGTCCGGGCACAATCGGCGCGCCTGCCGGCCGCCCATCGCGGTACGCACCCCGCAGGCCTTCGCCTCGTAGCTGGCGGCCAGCACCACCCCGGCGCCGACGATCACCGGCCGGCCCCGCAGCCGCGGGTCGTCGCGCTGCTCTACCGAGGCGTAGAACGCGTCGAGATCCGCGTGCAGGATGCTGGGCGGCGCTGGCATCGACCCATAATCGCATACGTGTTCGAATAGAGCCAGCACTCCAGCCGGCCCGCCAGGACCGCGAAGCTGAGAGCTGTGATACGGCTAGACGGTGAGGCCGGTCGCCCGCGACGCAGCGATGTTGACCAGGCCGTCGGAGCCGACGAAGACCCGCACCGGCCTGGTGGTCCAGGACAGCCGGCCATTCTTCACCAGTTGCACGCTCGGATCGATGTGCACCCGGGACTCGCCGACATGCTGGGCGAAGACGTCGTGGGTATCACCGGCGTGCGGGACGCTGGTCGAAACGCTGATGGTCAGCTTCCCGTCCGAGGTCCGGTTGAGGATTGCGTAGCCGCGATCAGTGGGAATTGCCATCATGAACCTCCGTTGTCATCCGGTCGCCAACCTGTCAGCGGCGATCCGTCGGTATAGCTGTTGCCGAACAAGACCCGGCGCCAGTCCCCCACATAGCTGAACACGCCGGCCTGCGTGGTCACCTCGAGCCGTCCCGGCACCCGGGCGGCGAGCACGTGGCTGCTCACCTGACCCATCTGATACATGTCCTGCGCGCTGCGCCACATCGAGATGCTCATCAGCTCACCGGCCCGCCAGTCGGTCAGCGTGGTCACCCCGAGGCAGCCGTCGACCTTGCGCCTGACCTCACGCTTCACCCGCCGATGCAGCAGGTGCAGGATCACCAACGCCGCCCGGTGCCGGCAGCGGAACCGCGTCACGACCAGTTGGCCACCCAGCGGTGCCAGCTCCAGCTTCGGCGTCAGCCGACGGCCAGACCGCTCGCCAACACGGCCACCAGCAGGATGCTCGTGCCGCTGAGCAGCCGCGCCCGAGTCATCCACTCTCGTTGACGTTTCACCAGGCATTGTGTGTCATTCCTGACCTGCATACTCCACAGCGCCACCGATACCGACGTGGTCAGACCGATGCCGATGACGCAGAACGGCACCAGCGCCGGCCTGAGCAGCACCGCGCCGCCGATCGCCAACCAGGCCAGCGAGGTGACCTTCTTCGTCGTGACGATCAAGCCGAGGTCGAAGCCCCAGACCGTACCGAGCATGCCGGGGTTGAGTTCCCGCACCAGGCGCTGGGGCACCTGACGCCACAGCTGTGGCGTGCGGTCGGCAAGATCGGCCGCGCCGAGCAGGACCGCCCAGCAGGCCAGCGCGACCAGCCGTCCGGCAGCGGGCAGCGCGGCCTGCAGAACCAGGCTGAGCGCCACCCCCACCGTGGCCAGGACTGCCGATCCGGCTACCCCGGCCAGGGTCAGGCCGAGCAGGAAGCGAGTGCCGTCCCGTGCGGAATCGGCAATCAAGGGGCCGGAAACTCCGACCATCGACTTGCCTCAAGGGCTGTAGGCCTGCAGCAGCGCGCCGGCGAGTCCGACGGCGAGTAGGCAGGATTCGAGCAGCAACGAGGATCAGGGGTACTGGCATTGGTAACCAGACGCGGAGTACCCGCCGCCGCTCTTCTTCTTCTCGCAGCAGTAGCAGTACTCGAATCCCGCAGAGGTGGTGCACTCCCACATGTAGTGGCTCACCGACGAACAGCTGGCGTAGGAGGTGTTCGGCGGGCAGTACACCAGGTTGCAGCAGCCGCAGGTGGCGTTCGGCTTGACCGCCGCGGAGGCGCTTTCCTTGCCGAACACGGCCATTGCCGCGGTCAGACCACCTGCCCCAAGGGTACCGAGGAAGCCTCTGCGGGCGAGGCCTGCGCCTCGACCAGTGATTCGTTGTGGTGCGTGTGTTCTTTCCATTCTGTTGCCTCCGTAAAGGTGGTCCACAGCGGATCGATGTGGTTGAAAACGTAGGTCTCGTCCAGGTCCCCGTGGTGAAAGATCAGCCCGACCGGACTGAGAGACAGCCCGAGCGCGGCTTCGGACCAGTCGCCGTTCGCGTCGATGTAGTAGGGAACCGCGGCCAAACCCTTTCGCTCGACGAACTCCTCGGCGATCTGGGTGTCCGAGGTAGAGAGCACCACCCCCAGCCGACCGCCCGAGCGGCCCGCCCAGTCCTCGGCGCCGAGTTGCTCACCGATCGTGTTGCAGGTCGTGCAGGACGTGCTCAGTACCACCAGCAGGAAATCCTCGTGCTCTCGCAGGCTCGCCAGCGGAGCCGGCCACTGCGCCGACTCACGCAGGTAGACGTTGGAGCGGCCGAGTGGCCGCACGTAGCGGGCGGGCTCCACCTCGCCGCCGCCGGCGCCCACCCGCCTGGACAGTTCGGCGCACATGGCGAAGAGCAGACCGATCGCACCCGCCAGGATCAGCAACACGAACGCAAAGAGAATCAGCACAACTCACGCCTTCCTGCTCAGCTCGACACGGTCGTGTCCGACCGCATGGTGGACCGGTTGGTGATCAGGCAGATCACGCACAGCATGCCGGCGGCGATCAGTGGGGCGCCCGCCCTGGCGTCGTCGGAGAGTTGCCCGCTCGCTACCAGGTTTGCCGCTCCCGCAGCGCCGATCAGCGCGCCCAACACGATGTTCTGATAGCCGAGAGGTTGCTGCGACGCGGCACCGAAACAGCCGCAGGGCTCATCGACCTTTCGAATACGGCCGATAACACCCAACGAAACAAACGCGATCCCGAGCAGTACCAGAACCAGGCCGGCGGTCCTACGAGCCGGTTCGACCAGCAGGCCGAACGCCGCCGCGGCCTCGACCAATCCCACCGCGCGCACTACCTCCCGCGAGGACATCGCAGGTCGGTCGGTCAGCCTCAGCAGGGTCCGGCTCAGGATCTGCGGGGAGGCAAGCTTGGCGAAGGCCGCGAAAAGCAGGATCGACGCGGCCACGGCGTTGCCCGCGGTCAGGATCCACCAGCCGATCGACATGCTGAGCCCCATTCCTATGAATCGGACATTCCATAACGCACACGTCTGATATGGACTAAAATCCCACTGCTAGCTAGATGTGTCAAGAGTCACTTTGACCTACGAACCTCGCCACTGGTACGCCGAACCCATACCGGCGTCAACCGGCTGACCGGACATCGTTGTGGAGGCTGCCGGGTTCGGAAAACAGCCATCCACCGTAAGGCTGGGCTGAGGTAGGCTGCGGAGCGGCCCTAAGGGTCGGAAAACGGGCTAAAAGGGTATGGAGGCCGGGAGTGACCGCGAACAGACCGTCCGTCCTGATCATCGGTGGTGACCCGTACGTGCTGCGGGCGTGCGAACCGCACGGCATCGACGCGGTGGTGCTGTGCAATTCGGGAACCTACGACGACGGCCGCCTGACCGTGCCCGCGAACTCCACCCTGATCCGCGTCGATGACGTGACCAACCCCGAGAGCTGCCTGACCGCTTTGCATCGCGCCGGGCTGGCCGACCGGCACTTCGACGCGGTGCAGACGACGTGGGAGTTCTCGGTGGTGACCGCAGCTGTGCTGGGCCGGGCCCTGGGCTGCCGGACCATCGACCCGACGACGGCGCTGCACTTCCGGGACAAGTCACTGCAGAAGGCCCGGCTGCGCGAGGCCGGCGTGCCGGTCAGCCGGACGGTGGTGATCGAGGACCTCTACGACGTCAGCGACGTGCCCTGGGAGTTCGAGCGGGCGGTGCTCAAACCGATCGCCGGCGGTGGCACGACCTTCACCAGCGTGGTGCGCGAGCGCAAGGATCTGGAGGAGGCCAGCCGCGCCTGCCGGGCCGAGCGGGCCACCGACCGGACCTTCCTGCTGGAGGAGTTCGTGGACGGCGAGGAGTGGATTGCCGAGGGCGTGGTCTTTGGCGGTGAGGTGTGGTTCGTCGGCCTGGGCGCCTACACCCAACCGTGCCTGGACGCGGTCACCGGCCAGGTGCCCATCTCGTTGCGGCGACTCGACCCGGCCACCGAGGCTGACGCCTACCGCAAGACCGAGCCGGTCGTGCGGGCGGCGATCGCGGCACTGGGCTTGCAGGACAGCGTGTTCCATATGGAACTGTTCCACGAGCGCGACAGCGGCCGGGTGGTCTTCAGCGAATGCGCGGCGCGGCGGGGTGGGGCCCTGACCCAGGAGGAGGTTCACGCCAAGTTCAACGTGGATCTCGGCGAGGCCGCTCTGCTGTGCGCGATCGGACGCCGGCCGGAGCTCGAGGTCAAGGTGAACCCGAAGCTGGTCGGTTGCGCCGGCCTCTACGGTCCGGCCGGGGTGGTCTTCGGCTACCCCACCCAGGCCGAGATGCTGGAGCAACCCCAGGTGGCCTTCGCCCGGACCTGGGTACCCATCGGAGCGCAGCTCACCACCAAGTTCTCGGCCACCGCTGACATGCTGGCCGCGATGCTGCTGGTCACTGACTCCGTCGATGAGTTCCACACCCGGGTCGCCCAACTGCGCGACTGGTTCGGCGAACGGCTTCTGGTGGCCGAACCCGACCTGACCAGGGGCCAACTGCGAGCCTGGCAGGCCAGACACTGGCCCGAGCGCGACTGTGACGACCGGCTTTACAACGGCGGCTGACCACCCGGCGGCGATTCGGCACGCGGCCGCCGCACCCGACACCTGCGACCGCCCGGCAGGCCCGCGCCGGCTAGCGGTCGTGGTCCGGATGGGCCAGCAACGGCAGCACCCTGGCATGCAACTCGGGATCTCCGGCCGCGACGACCCGGCCCTGGGACTCGAAGCTCAGCTCGGCACCGGACCACTCGGTCATCACACCACCCGCACCGGCAATGACCGCGGCTGGCGCGAAGACGTCGTACGGCTTGAGGCCACTGTCGATCGCCAGATCCGTCCGGCCGCTGGCCAGCAGGGCATGCGCGAAAGAGCTCGCTCCGTACATGGTGTAACGAACCTCGCTGCGGACCTGGGCCAGCACCGTCTGGTCATCGGCTGAGAAGAAGTCGGGGTTCGAGCAGGTCGCCAGCGCATCGGCGAGTTCGGCACAGGGCCTGGTCCGCACCGGCACCCCGTTCCGGTGGGCGTACTCGCCATACACACCGACCCACCGGTCACCGGTCGCCGGATAGTCAAGCACGCCGATCCACGGCCTGCCGCACCGGCTCACCCCGATGAGGGTGCCGTAGACCGGTATTCCGGCGATGAAATGGGCCGTGCCGTCGACCGGGTCCAGCACCCAGGCCAGGTCGGCATCCAGGCCCTGGCTGCCGTACTCCTCCCCCAGCACACCGTGGTCCGGATAAGCCTGCGCGATCAGCTCGCGCAACTTCATCTCGATCGCGCGGTCGGTCTCGGTGACGAAGCTGCGGTCAGCCTTGGTCTCGACCCGGCTCAGCTGTGCGTCCGCCTGTCCCAGCAGCCGCCGGCCCTGCTCCGCGAGCCCTTCGGCGAAACGCACCAGCTCCGCGGTGAACGAGGTGAACGCCTCGCTCATCCCGGGCCGGCACCGAGAAAGTCCCGCAACGTCTCGGCGAAGGCCCAGTCCACCCAGGGCAGCAACAGCTCGATGTCAGCCGGCTCGATGGTGGGGCCACCCCAGATCCGGATGCCGGCAGGTGCCTGTCGGTGCGAGCCGATGTCGTAGCCGGCACCGTTGTCTTCGAGCCGCGCGCACAGGCGGCTCACGAAGTCCGCCTGCTGCGAGGCGGACAGCCCATCGAAGACGGAGTGGCAGAACTTCAGGCAGATGCTGGTCGATGAGATGGTGCTCGGGTCCTCGGCCAGGAATTGCAGGTACGGGCTCACCTCGACCCACCGCCTGACGAGGTCGAGGTTGCGCCGCGATCGGGCGATCATCTCCGGCACGCCGCCGGCCTGGGCACACCAGTCCAGGGCGACGAGCACGTCCTCGACCGCCAGCATGGACGGCGAGTTTATGGTGAAACCGTCGAACACTTCGTCGATGAGCGTGCCGTGCTGGCTCAACCGGAAGATCTTGGGCAGCGCCCGGTCGGGCTGATACACCGACAACCGCTCGACAGCGGCCGGGGACAGCGCAACCATCCCGTGCGCACCCTCGCCGCCCAGCCCCTTCTGCCAGGACCAGGTGATGACATCCAGCTTGGCGTAGTCGATGTCCATGCCGAAGACGGCCGAGGTGGCATCACAGATAGTCAGGCCGGCGCGCTTGTCGGGTATCCAGTCGGCTCCCGGGACGCAGACCCCTGACGTCGTGCCGTTCCAGGTGAACACGACGTCGTGATCGAAGTTGACCTGGCTGAGGTCGGGCAGCGTGCCGTAGCGATCAGCCCGGTGGACGGTCACGTCGGCCAGCCTCAACTGCTCGACGACATCGTTGAGCCAGGTGAAGCCGAAGTTCTCCCAGCAGCACACCTCAACCCCGGTATATCCCAGCAGGTTCCACATCATCATCTCGATCGCGCCGGTGTCCGATCCTGGGACGATCGCCACCCGGTAGTCGGCCGGCAGTCCGAGCACCCGGGCCGATTTCTGGATCACCTCGCGAAGCTTCGCCTGACCGGCCGGGTGCCGGTGGGACCTGCCGACGAACGCCGCCTGCAGCTCATCGAGGTTCCAGCCCGGCTTCTTGGCGCACGGTCCGGACGAGAACCACGGCCTGAGCGGCGTCCGGGTCGGCTTGTGTACCTGCATGCCCTGGTCCTTCCCGCCGGATTGCTGCTCGAGGCTCATCGGGTCAGGCTGACGAAGTGCTGGCGCGGGCCCCGGTAGGCGAATCGCCCGTGCTGCAGAACCTGGTTGTCCAGCACCAGCACGTCTGAGCGTCGCATTCTGACCGCCCGGCTGCTCTGCCAGAGCACCCCACGCAGGAAAGGGATCAGATCGTCCTCGAGCGCGGTCCCATCGCCGTAGCTGGTGGTCGCGGGGTAGTCGTGATCGGCCAGATCGCTCGGAAAGTCCGGGTGCGAACGCCAGTACGAGCAGTGCAACTCGGTGACCTGGTTGAACCACAACTCCTGCCCGGTCTGCGGATGCGCGACGAAGGCATCGCGACTGTAGGAGTACCGCAGCCCGCCATCCTCATCCCACTGGTACTGGTAGTCCGACGCGGCCAGTTGCTGCTCCAGCCGTGCCCGGTCCTCGGTGCCGAACGTATCGACCCAGCCCATCTCGCCATTGGCCGAGACCCGTGGCAGGTTTCGGTGGTACCTGATTCCCCTGTCCCGGAAGGTCTGCCGGACGTGCGCAGGAATCCGCTTGAGGCTCTGGCGGATGTCATTGATCGGCACCTCGCCGCCCTCAACCGCCTCGCTCTGGCAGAAGAAGAAAATCTTGCGCGGGTAGTTCGGCAGGTAGGCCATCTCGTTGTGCGGCGAGAGCGTGATCCGGCAATCCTCAGCGCTGGCGTTGAGCGCGATTCCGGAATCGTTCTTCCGAACCGCGATGCCACCCTGGTAGCCGGTGCGGTCATAGCCCAGGCCGGCCACGATCTGCTCGAAGCCGGCCTTGTCCTTCAGCGGCAGGCCACGCAGCAGCACCCCACCGAACTCGGGCAGCGTCTCGTCGATGACGTCCCTGATCGCCGCGGTGAGCACCGCCAGCGAGCCATCCGGCTGCTCGGCCACCAGCGTCGGGATCATCTCCCCCACGTCGGGCACGCTGTGCGGAAAGCTGTCATGCGCCGACCCAGCGAGGAAGGCACGGCCTCGGACCGCAACCGTGAAGGGCTCGCCGGGCTCGACCCGACGAAACGCCGGTGCGCCAGCGCCTGATCTCAGATTCACCGCAGTACCTCGTTCACTCGGTTGCTAGTCACCAAAGGTCCGCACGTTCGCATGCGGTGCCTGCTCGTGCGCGCCGGCCAGCACCTGGGGATGGCCCCGCAACACACAGATCTCGTGGTACACCGGCGCGCTGGCATCGGCGTTCAGCCGCTGCTGCGCCTCACTTGCCGAGATGCCGACCCGGCCGTCCGGGTCGGCGTAGAACTCACAGACGAAGTCCTTCTCATATCCGGTCCAGCGCATTGCGGCCTCCAGGGCCACGAAGAAGGAGATGTCGGTGCGCTCGTGCTGCCGGACGATGCGCGAGGCGAGTTCCTCAGGCAGGTAGCCGTTGGAGCGGAACAGCCGCAACGGGACGTCCTTGCCCACCCGGCAACCGAAGTTGAGCACCACCTGCGCCCGTGGCGCACACGACCTGACCTTTCGGAGCAGCGCCTCGATCAGGCCCAGACCCACCGCGTTGTACGGGTAATCGTTGAAGGCCGTCCAGGGGTAGTAGTGGGCCATGTAGTCATCCACTCGCCGCCCGATACCTGCCACCGTCTCGAGCTGGGCGACCCGAAACTGCGCGTACATCAGGTCTTCCGGATCCGGCACCTGCGGCAGGCATCCCACAACGACGTCGGCCGTGGTCAGCTCCGCCATCGCCGCGGGTGTGTCGATGAGGTTGACCGAACCCTGGATCGGTCTGAACCGGTCCAGCAGGTCCGGTGCCACTTCGGCGACCAGTTTCTGCGCGAGCATCGGCAGCCGCGGATCCAGATCACTGCCCAGCACCAGGGACGCGGCGCAGCGCTGCAGCATGAACGCGATGTTGGTGCCGCTGCCGACACCGACCTCATAGACCCGCCGACCGCTCAGTTCGGCGCGCTCCAGACCTGCCTGAAAGGTCAGCTTCCAGGGATCGTTGGGGTTGAAGGCAAGGGCCGGAATGGCCTCCCGAACCCGGTCCGGGGCTTGGGGACACGCCGGTAGCGAACTTTCAGAC
>JBPCPA010000096.1:0-3029 GCA_050999655.1 Jatrophihabitans sp. | reverse complement strand
GGTGCCGGTGGTGGCGCTGCTGGCCGGCCTGCTGGTGGCCACCACCGCCCGGACTGCCCGCGGCACCGACCTGCGCTCGGCCGGCCGCAGCGACGTGGCCGATCTGATCCGCCAGGCCGAGGGCAAGGTCGCCACCGACGACGGGCTGGTCAAGCAGTTGCAGCGCACCGTGGCCGATTCCACCAGCCGGCTGGCGCAGTCCGATCAAGGCGTCGCGGCGATCACCGCGAGCGGGGCGCCGCTGCGGGTGCCGGCCGGCCTGGTGGCGATGAGTGGGCCCGGATTGAAGCTGACCCTGGACGATGCCCACCCGGCGCAGCAACCGACCAGCCCGGACGAGGCCAACGCGATCGTCGTCCACCAGTCCGACATGCAGGCGGCGGTGAACGCACTCTGGGCCGGTGGGGCTGAGGCGATCATGGTGATGGACCAGCGGCTGGTGGAGTCCAGTGCGGTGCGTTGCGTCGGCAACACCCTGCTCTTGAACGGGCGGGTTTACTCACCTCCATTTAGCATTGCCGCTATCGGACCGGCCGAGACCATGCGGGCCGCGCTGAACCAGTCCACCGGGCTGCGGCAGTATCGCAAGGACGCCGCGACCTACGGGCTGGGCTATGACCTCAACGGTGCCGACCGGATCTCGGTGCCGGCCTACGACGCGCCCATCGGATTGAGCTACGCCGAAGTGGGAGGCTGAGTGCGATGACCGCGCCAGGTGGTCGGCGCGGCAGGAACCGGACGGGCAGCAGGATAGGACGCGAAGGCAGATGAGCGAGCTGAGCAAGGGCGGTTGGGACTTCTCCGACTCCGCGGCCGCTCCGGTGGGCCAGCTCGACCAGTTGCTGACCGGCGCGGACTCCGACCTCGATTCGTCCGGACCAGTTGCCGGCGCCGGTGGTGGGCGACGCCGACCGCCACCGACGCCAACCACCGCGGTCGGCGGTCCCCGCTACGGCGGCGGCGGAGCGCGCCGCGGCACCGCTGACTCTATCCGGATGGCGCTGCGCGGCCTGGGTCAGACCCTGATCACGGTCGGCCTGGTGTTGCTGCTGTTCGTCGTCTACGAGGTCTGGGTGTCCAACTACTTCGCCGACCGCAAGCAGAACCAGATCCGGCACGAGTACGCCAACGCGATCAAGCAGGGCCAGGACCCGCTCAAGGGCGAGGACCGGCTCAACCTGCCGATCGGCAAGCAGGTGGTGCTGCCGGCCGGGCAGGGTTTCGCCAACCTCTACATCCCGCAGTTCGGCAAGGACTTCGTCAAGACCGTGGTCCAGGGCACCGACGACGCGGCGCTGGACCGCGGCCCCGGCCACTACGTCAACAGCCAGGTGCCGGGCCAGATCGGTAACTTCGCAGTGGCCGGGCACCGGGTGGGCAAGGGCGAGCCGTTCCTCAACCTCGACCAGTTGCATCCCGGCGACAAGATCGTGGTCCAGACCGCGACCAACTGGTACGTCTACACCGTGCTGGGCGACCAGAACGCCTACGCCGCGGCGCTGAAGATCGGCAATGCCGGACAGCGCTCGGCCGCGGTCACCGCCTCGCTGGCGGCGGTGGACGGCCAGGGCGTGCCCGGCCGCGAGATCGTCTCGCCCGGCGCGGTGCAGGTGATCGCCCCGGTGCCCGACCATCCCAGCGTGACACCGACCAGAGCCTTGCTGACCCTGACCACCTGCCACCCGAAATACACCGCCAACCAGAGGATGATCATTCACGCGGTGCTGTCCAGGGCGGTGCCGATCGAGGGTTCGGCGCTGCCCAAGGAACTGCCCGGAGGGACGCTCTAGCGATGTACGTCTGGATCTGGCATCACCTGCCCGGCACCACCGGCCTGCGGGTCCTGCAGGCACTGCTGCTGGTCGCTCTGGTGTCGGCCGTGCTGCTGTTCGTGGTGTTTCCGGTGCTCGAGCCGCGGCTGCCGGCCAACCCGATCACCGGCCCGGGCACCGTGGGCCAATAGGCTCGGACCGTGAGCGGCAACTGCAGGATCCTCGTCGTCGACAACTACGACAGTTTCGTCTACAACCTGGTGCAGTACCTCGCCCAACTGGGCGCGCAGGTGCTGGTCCGGCGCAACGACGCGGTGAGCACCGCCGAACTCGCTGACCTCGACGTGGCCGGGGTGCTGATCTCGCCCGGCCCCGGGGTGCCTGAGCAGGCCGGCGTCAGCGTTGCGATGGTCGGCGAGGCAGCCCGGCTGCAGGTGCCGTTGTTCGGGGTCTGCCTGGGCCACCAGGCGATCGGCGTCGCCTTCGGCGCGGTGGTGGAGCGGGCCCCGGAGCTGCTGCACGGCAAGACCAGCGAGGTGCTGCACGCCGGCGCCGGGGTGCTGGCCGGGTTGCCGGTGCCGTTCACCGCGACCCGCTACCACTCGCTGGCCGTCCGGGCCGAGACGCTGCCGGGCGAGATCGAGGTGACCGGACGAACCGCCTCGGGCGTGGTGATGGCGCTGCGGCACCGGGAACTGCCGATCGACGGGGTGCAGTTTCACCCGGAGTCGGTGCTGACCCAGGGCGGCCACCGGATGCTGGCCAACTGGTTACAGCGCTGTGGCGCCACGATCGACTGGGACGCAGTCCAGGTGCTCGGCGCCGAACTCGACACCTTGCGCGGCCAGGCCTTCAGTACCGCCGGCTAGCGCAACGGTTCGACCAGGCCGGACTCGGCGGCCCGCACCGCGGCACCGGACTGGACGAAGGCCACGGTCGCCTCGATCTCCGGGGACAGGTAGCGGTCCGGTCCCGGCCCGGCCACCAGCTCGCGCAATGCGGCCACCACCGCGCCGGTCGCCGGGCCGGGTCGCAGTGGCGCGCGCAGGTCCAGCGCCCGGGCCGCGGACAGCAACTCGATGGCCAGCACCCGGCCGAGACCGTCGATCGAGCGGCGTAGCTTGCGGGCTGCCGACCAGCCCATCGACACGTGGTCCTCCTGCATGGCCGAGGACGGGATGGAGTCGACGCTGGCCGGCACGGCCAGCCGCTTCAACTCTGACACCAGCGCGGCTTGGGCGTACTGGGCGATCATGT
>JBPCPA010000013.1:0-4265 GCA_050999655.1 Jatrophihabitans sp. | reverse complement strand
GGGATATTCAGCCGGCCCGCGTCGGTCAACACCCGCAGCCGTACCTCGGGGTCCTTGTCGGGGCTGCCGTAGTGCGGACCACCGGGCTCGGTAAACAGGCGCCGGGCCGTCGTCTCCAGCATCATGCCCATGCTCGGCGCGACCGGCTTGAGCCGTTGCAACTCGTCCCAGCTCAGCACGCCCGGGTTCAGGTGCGGCAGCAGCCCGGTGCGCTCGAGCACCGCGATGGCCGCGGCCCGGACGTAGTCCAGGGTGGAGTCATAGCCCCGTTCGTCCAGCCATGCCCGAGCCTGCGGCCAGCGCAGTTCCGGCCGGTCGCCGAGGGTGAACAGCGCCTCCTTGCAACCCAGCGCGGCCCCCTGCTCGGCGATCGCGATGACCTCGTCGATCTCGAGGTAGGCGGCCGGCAGCCGGTGCGGCACGGTGGCGAAGGTGCAGTAGTGACAGCGGTCCCGGCACAGCCGGGTGAGCGGGATGAACACCTTGCGCGAGTAGCTGATCAGTTCCTCGCCGGCCGGCCGGCCGGCGTCGCGGACGGCCGCGGCACTGGCCATCAACTCGCCCAGCGCGGCACCGCGAGCGGCCATCAGCACCGCCGCCTCGGTGACATCCAGCGTGACGCCGTCGCGCGCCCGCCGCAGCGCCCGGCGGATGGCGGATTCAGAAGGCAGTTGCTCGTTCACCCCTACAAGCCTAGCCAGCCTGGCGGCCGAGCACTGGCCGGCGACCCGCAGCGACCCGACCGGTGACCCGCAGCGGCCCGACCGCGCCCCGGTCAGGGTCGCCGCCAGTACCCTGGGCCGTCGGGCGCGGTGCGTCCAGGCCGGCCGTCCTCACCGATGCGGGGGTTTTGTCCATGAGCGATTCCTTGGGAGTCACGATCTGCCGGCTTTCGCTGGATCCGGTGCGTGGCCGGATCCGGCACCCGATGCAGGTGGGCATCGCGATCCGGGCGGCGATGTTCGTCGACCTCGCGCTGTCCGGCCGGCTGGTAGGCCAGCGATGGCCCGAGGCGATCGGCAGCTCGGACCTGGACGACCCCTTGCTCAACGCGGTGCACCGGGCCGTGTCCGATCGCGCCGCGGCGCCCTGGCGACGCTGGTACAGCCACGTCGACGCCGACCGGGAGGCAGCCGTCACAGCACTGACCACGTCCGGCCGGTGGCAGCGGACCGATCGGCGGATCCTCGACTCCGACCCGGGTTCCACCGTGGTCGACCAGCAACGGTTCCGGCAGCTGTACCTGGCCGGTGAGGTCCCCGACGACCTGGAGACCGCGGTGGTGGCGCTGCTGCTCGGCGGCGCCGGCGGGGTGGGCTGGCCGACGCCGCGCCGCACCCGCCGGCTGGCCAAGCAGTGGCTGCCGCCCCATCTGATGAAGTCCGGCCGGGCCGGCGACGCGGTGCTGAGCTCGCTGCTTGCCGCGATGGCCACCGTCCGCCGGTCCAGCCCGATCCCGCTGCTCTACCGCTGAGCCGGGCCGCTGCGGCACAGCCGCCGGCGATGAAATAGGTTTCTCGGGTGCGGATAGCGGTTCTGGCGGGCGGGGTCGGCGGTGCCCGATTCCTGCGCGGCGTGCGGCACTGGGCCGGCAGCGATGGCCGGGCCGATCAGGTCACCGCGATCGTCAACACCGGCGATGACGTCACCCTGCACGGCCTGCGGATCTGCCCGGACCTGGACAGTGTGATGTACACCCTGGCCGGCGCCGAAGATGCCGAGCGCGGCTGGGGACGTACCGGCGAGAGCTGGCGGATCTCGCAGGAGCTGGCCGAGTACGGGGCCGAGCCGACCTGGTTCGGCCTGGGCGATCTGGACATCGCCACCCACCTGGTGCGTACCCAGCTGCTCGACGCCGGCTACCCGCTGTCCGACGTCACCGCCGCGCTGTGCCAGCGCTGGCAGACCGGCGGCGTCCGGTTGCTGCCGATGACCGATCAACGCTGCGAGACCCACGTGGTAATCGATGCCGAGGACGGCGGCCGCCGGGCAATCCACTTTCAGGAATGGTGGGTTCGCCACCGGGCCGGGATCGCGGCACGCGAGTTCGTCCAGGTCGGGCTGGCCGATGCCCGGCCGGCGGCCGGCGTCGAGCAGGCCATCGCCGAGGCCGAGTTGGTGCTGATCTCGCCCTCCAACCCGGTGGTCTCGATCGGCACCATCCTCAACGTGCCGGGCATCCGGACGGCCCTGCGGGCGGCGGCCGCGCCGGTGATCGGGCTGTCGCCGATCATCTGCAACGCCCCGGTGCGCGGGATGGCCGATGCCTGCCTGCCGGTGCTGGGGGTGCCGACCTCGGCCGAGGGGGTGGGCCGGTTCTACGGCGCCCGCTCGGCCGACGGGGTGCTGGACGGCTGGCTGATCCACACCGGAGACACCGCCCGGATCGACGGCGTGCGGGTGCTGGCCCGCGAGCTGCTGATGAGCACACCCGAGGTCACTGCCGGCATGGTCGGCGACGCGATGGCGCTGGCCGGCGCGTGAGCGGCATCGAGATCCGGCCGGTGATCGGGCTGCCCGAGCTGCGACCGGGCGATGACCTGGCGGTGGAACTGGTGCGGTGCGCGCCGTGGCTCGCCGACGGCGACGTGCTGGTGGTGACCTCGAAGGTGGTGTCCAAGGTCGAGGGCCGGTTGGTGCCGGTGCCGACCGATGACCCGGCGGCCCGCGAGCGGTTGCGGCAGCAGGCCATCGAGGACGAGACGGTCCGCCCGGTGGCCCAGCGCGGTGACCTGCGCATCGTGGAGACCCGGCACGGCCTGGTGCTGGCCGCGGCCGGGGTGGACGCCTCCAACGTCAGCCGGGACGAGCTCGCGTTGCTACCGCTGGATCCGGACAGCTCCGCGCGCCGGCTACGCGACCGGCTGGCCGAGCTGACCGGCCGGACGGTGGCGGTGGTGATCTCGGACTCGGTGGGACGGCCCTGGCGGCACGGGATCTCAGACGTGGCGATCGGCGTGGCCGGCCTGACCGCGGTGCTCGACATCCGCGGCCAGACCGACCGGCACGGCAACCAGCTGAGCGTCACCGAGGTGGCCGTGGCCGACGAGCTGGCCGCCGCCGGGGATCTGGTGAAGGGCAAGCTGTCCGAGGTGCCGGTCGCGGTGGTGCGCGGGCTGAGCTACCTGGACGACGGAAAGGGCTCCTCGGCGCTGATCCGGGGCGCGGCCGGCGACCTGTTCCGGCTGGGCACTGCCGAGGCGCTGGCGCTGGGCCGGGCCCAAGCCAGCGCCGCCAGCGCCGGCTCCGAACGGGCCGAATCGAGCGCGCTGCACGCCGATGTGCTGGCCACCCTCGCCGCGATGGGACTCGACCCGGCCGCCGGCAACGGGCAGTCGGCGGTCCGCGAAGGCTACTACGGCCTGCTGGCGGCCCGGCCCGACGCCGTCCGGCGCAGCTGCGTGCCGGGCCACCTCACCGCCAGCGTGGTGATGCTGGACAGCACAGCGAGCCAGGTCCTGCTGACCCTGCACCCGCGGGTCGGGGCCTGGGTCCAGCTCGGCGGCCACCTCGAGGACGGGGACCGGTCGCTGCTGGCCGCCGCGTTGCGCGAGGCCATCGAAGAGAGCGGCATCCACGGCATCGAGGTGGACCCGGTGCCACTGTGGCTGGACGTACACGCCATCACCTGCTCACTCGGCGTGCCCACCCGCCACTACGACGTGCAGTTCCTCGGCCGGGCGCCGGCCGGGGCGCGGCCGGTCCGTAGCGCCGAATCCGATGACCTGCGCTGGTTCGACCTCGACCGGCTACCGGCCGACACCTCACCGGAGCTGCCCCGGCTGATCGGCCACGCCGCCCGGCACGCTCGCCGATGACCGGCCCGCTGGACCAGGTCAGCAGCTGGCCGGTTCCGCACGCCGCGGCCGCGGTGCTCTCGCCGGCCGGGGTGCTGGCCACCGCCGGCGATCTCAGGATGCGGTTCCCGCTTGCGTCGGTGACCAAACCGCTCACCGCGCTGGCGGCCCTGATCGCGGTCGAGGAGGGGGCACTGGGCCTGGACCAGCTGATCGCCGACCCGGTCGGCGGCCGGCACCTGATCGACGCCGAACTCGCCGAGCTGCTCCCCGGCGCCAGCCTGCGACACGTGCTCGCCCCTGCCAGCGGCCTGGCGCCGAACCGGTTCAACCGGGGCGCGGCGATGGGCACCCGGCGGATATACTCCAACATCGGTTACGCGCTGATCGGCGAGCTGGTGGCCGCGGCCACCGGCATCGCGTTCGCCGACTACCTCGCCGAGGGGGTGTTCGCCCCGCTGCGAATGG
>JBPCPA010000003.1:0-6363 GCA_050999655.1 Jatrophihabitans sp. | reverse complement strand
CGGTCCAGGCGCTCATCTGGTGGCACGCTTCGCTCAAAACCCACTCACCGATGGTGGTAATTAAACGGGTCTCCTCGGCCAGCGGGATAAATGCTTGCGGCGAGAGCACCCCGCGGGTCGGGTGCTGCCAGCGAACCAGTGCCTCGAACCCGACCACCGCGCCGGTCGCCAGGTCGATCGTCGGTTGGTAGTGCAGCAGCAACTCGGACCGGGTGAGGGCGCGCTGCAGGTCGGCGCGCAGTTCCAGGCGCTCCAATGCCTCGCTGTGCAAACGGGATTCGTAGATGGCGATGCCTGACTTGCCGCGATCCTTGGCCAGATACATTGCCACGTCGGCGTTGCGCAGCGCCTCCTCGGCGGTCATCTCGCCGGGCACCGCCTGCGCCAGCCCGATGCTTGCCTGCACCGAGATCGTCTGGTCGTTGATGACCACCGGCGGTGCCAGCACGCCCTGGACCCGCTGGGCAAGTTCCTGGGCGGCATCGAGGTCGGCGGCGTCCATCAGGATCGCGAACTCGTCGCCGCCGAGCCGGGCCGCGGTATCGCCGGCCCGGATCACGCTGCGCAACCGTGCGCCGACCTCGACCAGCACCTGGTCGCCGATGCCGTGCCCGCACCTGTCGTTCACGTTCTTGAAGTCATCCAGATCGCAGAACAGCACCACCAGCGGCACGATCGGCCCGGATCGGCGGATCAGCGCGTGGGCCAGCCGGTCACCGAACAGTTGCCGGTTGGCCATACCGGTCAGCGAATCGTGAAATGCCTGGAAAGCAAGGCGGTCTTCCAGCTCGTGGCGCTCGCTCACGTCGCGCATGGTCAACACCAGGCCACCGACGGCCTCATCACCGAGCAGGTTGCTCAGGGTGCCCTCGACGTACATCGTCCGGCCGTCGGCGTGCACCATCCGCAGCGCAAGCCGTTCCTCGTGACCCGCCCCGGAACTGGCCAGCAGGTGCAGGCAGACGTCCAGGTCGGCGGGCAGAACCAGATCGGTCAGCCGGCTGCCGACCAGTTGGTCGACCTCGAGACCGAGCACGCCGCGCGCTGAGGGCGTGACGAAAGAGATGGTGGAGTCGGCATCGCAGACCGCAACCACGTCGGCGGCGTTGCGGACCAGCGCAGCCAGTCGCTGCTCGCCGACCGTCCGGGAGCGTTGCTCGGTCAGCTGATCCTGCAGTAGCCGATGGCGATCGACCAGCCTGCGGAACCAGATCATCCAACCGAAGGAGGCCAGGATCAGCAGAGCCGCGTACAGCGCCTTGGCCTGCAGGTCCAGGCTGGCCCGATGCCGGGCGAGTTCGTGGCGCAGTTGCAGCACGGCCGAGCGCAGCGCCGCCAGTTGCTCGGCGCCGGCCGGCGTGGCGTTGGCCAGCCGGGTCACCGCCGCGACCGATGCCGCCGAAGCGCCGGCCCGCCCGGCCTGGTCGGCGGCCTGCACAGCCTGCCGAGCCAAGGCGGCGGTCTGCGCCGGATCAGCCGATTGCAGCCGGCCGTCCAGCGCGGCCACCACCACCTCGGCCCGGCTCACCGGGACGGCACGCTCGTACACCCCCGTTAACAGCACGAACTCGGCGGTCACCACCACAAGCGTCCCCAGCACCGTGACGAGTGCGCGCGATCGAGCCACCGGGGCCCGTGCCGGGTTGCCCTGGGATTTCTCGCTCACGCCTTCTCCCCGCGGTGCCATGGACACTTCGCTGAGTCAATCGGCGATCTTGCTGCAAAACTTAACCGTCAGCTGCTGAGCACTCCCGTTCGGCGGACAGATCGGCTAGGAGTCTGTGCCCTGGTCGGGATTGCCGGGCTGGCGGCGCTGCTGCTCGTCCTGGCGTAGTTCCTGCTCGCGACGCAGCCGGTAGTCGCGGCGCTGCTGCTCGGCCCGCTCGCGCAGCTGGCCCAGGAACTGCTCGTCGTCGTCGGGGTTGCTGGCGGCAAACCGGCCGGGCCGGTCGTACTCGGGAAAGCGCCGGCTACCGCCACGGTTGGCCTGGTAGCTCCGATTCGCCGAGCCGCCGGCGGCCCATGGCCGGCCGGCCACCAGCCACGCTATCGAGCCCAGGTCGGCGAGGATGATGACCAGCAACAGCCATGCGATCTTGGGAAGGTTGCGGCAGCTCGCGGAATCGGTGGTGATCACATCGATGATGCAGAACAGCCAGACGGCGAGCATGACGAGGCCGAACACCCCGTCGAAGTACAGCATGAGCAGCTCCAGGTTCGGGTCGACGGCGTGCTTGCCGTGCGCAAGATCGTGCCACATGGACGGCCCGGCCGGCAGTGGTTTGCCGGTAACGTGGCTGCTCGTGCCGAGCCTTGCCGAGCTGACCGGGGTGCTGGACCAGTGGTACCCGCCCGCCACCGCCGAATCATGGGACGCGATCGGGCTGACCTGTGGTGATCCCGCCGCCGACGTCAGCCGGGTGTTGCTGGCCGTGGACTGCGTGCCCGACACCGTGGCCGAGGCGCTGGACTACCGGGCCGGCCTGCTGCTGACCCATCACCCGCTGCTGCTCAGCGGGGTGCACGGGGTCGCTGCCGACAACCCCAAGGGCGCCCTGGTGCACCGGATGATCAGGGCCGGCATCGCCCACCTGGTGGCCCACACCAACGCCGATGTTGCCGAGCACGGCGTGTCGGCGGCGCTGGCCGACCGGCTTGGCCTGATCGACAGCCGGCCGTTGCAGGCCGACCCGGCGCAGGCGCTGGATCAGCTGACCGTCTTCGTCCCGCAATCATCGGCCGAGGCCGTCCGGTCCGCGCTCGCCGCGGCCGGTGCCGGCGCGTTCGGCCATTACGCCGACAGCAGCTTCGAGGTGGCCGGCACCGGTCGCTTCCGGCCGCTGCCGGGGGCCGCGCCCGCCCTAGGTCAGGTCGGAATGCTGAGCGAGCTGCCCGAGATCGGGCTGTCGATGGTGCTGGCCCGGTCCCGGCGCGCCGCCGTGCTCGCCGCCCTGCGAACCAGCCACCCCTACGAAGAGGTGGCCTTCGAGCTCACCGAGCAGCCCAGGCTGGCCGCCGACACCGGCACCGGCCGGGTCGGCAGGCTCGACGAACCCTGCACCCTGGCCGAACTGGTGGATACCGTGGTCGCCCGGTTGCCCCGTACGGCGTGGGGAATTCGCGCGGCCGGGCGGGGTGATCAGGTGATCCGGACGGTTGCGGTCTGTGGCGGCTCGGGTGCCTCGTACACCGAGCTGGCCCGGTCGGCCGGCGCCGATGCCTACCTCACCTCTGACCTCAAGCACCACAGCACCATCGAGGCGGTCACCGAGCGGGCCGGGTCCGCCGAGGCGCCGATGGCCCTGATCGACGCCGCGCACTGGGCCACCGAGGCGCCCTGGCTGAACACGGTCGCGGGCCTGCTGGCAGGGCACTTCGGTGACCGGGTCGAGGTGCGGGTGTCCGAGCTGGTCACCGACCCGTGGACCCTGCACGCACGATGACTGTCACACTGGTAGCGGCACGGTTCGCACTACAGGAAGCCAACCATCGACGTGATTGCTGATCCTTTCGTCCAACTCCGGCTGCTGGATCTGCAGGCGGTGGATACCGCCCTGAACCAGCTGGCACACCGCCGCCGGACGCTGCCGGAGCTGGCCACCATCGCCGGCTGCGAGGCGCGGGCGGCCGAGGTCAACTCCCGCCTGGTCGAGGCCCAGACCACGCTGGCCGATCTGGCCGGTGAGCAGCGCCGGCTGGAGGCCGACGTGGACACCGTCCGGCTGCGCGCCGACCGTGACCGGCAGCGGATGGCGGCCTCCGGCGTGCCGGCCAAGGAGATCGCCGGCCTGCAGCATGAAGTGACCTCGCTGGCCCGGCGGCAGGGTGTACTGGAGGACGAGCTGCTGGAGCTGATGGAAAATCGGGAGACGGCCGAACAGCAGGTCGGCGAACTGAACACCGAGTTGGCCGGCATCAGCAACGAGCGCGCGGTGGCGGTGGCCGCCCGCGACGAGGTCTACGCCGAGCTCGATGACGCCAAGGCCAAGCGGCGTGCCGAACGCACCGAGCTGACCGCCAAGCTGCCGGAGGATCTGATTGCCTTGTACGACAAGGTGTTGCGGGCCAGCGGCGGGGTCGGCGCGGCGATGTTGCGACACCGGCGCTGCGAGGGCTGCCGGCTGGAGCTGGCTGGTTCGGAACTGGCCGAGGTGCGCGCGGCCAAGGCCGACGCCGTGCTGCGCTGTGACAACTGCCGCCGGATCCTGGTGCGTACCGACGAGTCCGGGTTGTGAGTGCGGCCGATCCGCTGGCCGTCATTGTCGAGGCCGACGGGGGATCGCGGGGCAATCCCGGGCCTGCCGGCTACGGGGCGGTGGTGCTGGATGCCCTGACCGGGGCGGTGCTGGCCGAACGTCAGGGCTTTCTCGGCGTCCGTACGAACAACGTTGCCGAGTACCAGGGCCTGATCGCCGGCCTGAGCGCCGCGGCCGAACTGGGTGCGGCCGAGGTTGCCGTCCGGATGGATTCCAAGCTCGTCGTGGAGCAGCTGTCCGGTCGCTGGCAGATCAAACACCCGGCCATGCAGGCGTTGGCCCGCGAGGCCCGTGAGCTTGCCGGCGGCTTCGCCCGGATCGGCTACCAGTGGATCCCGCGCGCGCAGAACGGCCGCGCCGACCGGCTGGCCAACCAGGCAATGGATGCCGGGTCGGCCCGAGCCTCAGCCGCGCCGCCCACACCGGCCCGAGCGCCAGCCGCGCCGCCCACACCGGCCCGAGCGCCAGCCGCCGAAGCCGCCAACAACAACAACAGCGCCTGGGTCAGCACGGACGCCACGCCGAGCAGGCTCATCCTGGTGCGGCACGGGGTCACCGAGTACTCGGTTGCCAAACGGGTCGCCGGCCGCTCGGACCTGCCACTCACCGAACAGGGTGAACGGCAGGCCGGCCAGGCGGCTGGCCGGGTTGCCGGGCTGGGACCGGTGGCGGCCCTGGTCTGCTCACCGCTGCTGCGCACCCGACAGACCGCGGCCCGGCTCGCCGACCGGCTCGGTCTGCCGGCGCAGGTCGAGGACGGTCTGATGGAGACCGACTTCGGCGACTGGGACGGCTATACCTTTGCCGAAGTAGGGCAGAAGTGGCCCGCCGAGCTGGCTCGCTGGTTGGTCGACCCGGCCGCGTCGCCGCCCGGTGGTGAGTCCCAGAACCAGGTCACCGACCGGGTCGGCCAGGCCCGGGACAGGATCCTGAGCCGGCACCCGGGCCAGACGGTGGCCGTGGTCAGCCACGTCTCACCGATCAAGCTGCTGGTGCAACTCGCCCTGCTGGCCCCGCCGGCCGCGGTACACCGGATGTACCTGGCGCCGGCCTCGATCACGGTGCTCGACTACTTCGCCGACGGGCCGGTGTCGCTGCGCTCCTACAACGACACCGCCCACCTCAGCGAAGGCTGAGCGGGCCGGCAACCAGCCAGAGCGCGGCAGCCACCGCAGTCACCATGAGCGGGGTCATGACCAGGCCCAGGGCGTGGAACTCCAGCGCTCTCGGCCGGTCCTGCTCGGGCAGGATCCGCCGCCACAGCAGGGTTGCCAGCGAACCGGGATAGGTCGCGTTCGGACCGAGGTTCACCCCGACCAGCACCGCCAACACGGCCAGCGGCGAAGCGGCCACCAGTGGTACCAGGGCCAGTGTGGTGGGCAGGTTGTTCACCAGGTTGGCCAACACCGCGGCCAGCAGTGCCAGTCCGATCACCGCAAGCAGGCTGGTGCCGGACGGGATCAGGTGCCCGAGCAACCGGTCGGCACCGCTGTCCAGCGCCCCGGCAACCAGCACGCCCAGGCACAGCACGAACGCGCAGAAGCCGGGACTGGCCGATCGGATCAGGGCAATCGGCCCCAGCTGCCGCCGGCGCAACCGCCCGGCGCCGAGCACGATGCAGCCGAGTAGCGCCGCCCAGGCCGGTGCCAGGCCGACCGCGGTGGTCAGCACGAAACCCGCGATGGTGCCCGCCAGCACCGCCAGGGCGAACCTGGGCGCGGCGGGTACCGGCAGCGGCTGGTCGCTGCGACCGACCAGATCGCCGGCGAAGGCGAGGCGCAGGGCAACCCAGTCCAGTAGGCAGGCGAGCAACCAGGGAACGGTCATCAGGGCCGCGAACCTGCCGAAGCTCAGGCCGCTGGCTGCGAAGGCGAGCAGGTTGGTCAGGTTCGACACCGGCAACAACAGCGAACCGGAGTTGGCGAGGTGCGCGCAGGCGTAACTGTGCGGCCGGCTGGGCACAGCCAGCCGGGTGGTGGTTGCGAGCACCACCGGGGTCACCAGCACCACGGTCGCGTCCAGGGTCAGGGTGGCGGTGGTCGCCGCGGCGAACCCCACTACCAGCACCAGTCACCGGCGCGGTGCCACGCGGGAGAAGGGCGCAGTA
>JBPCPA010000280.1:0-7479 GCA_050999655.1 Jatrophihabitans sp. | reverse complement strand
GTCTGCAGGTTGTTCTTCACCCGGTGATGGATCTCGCGGATGGTGGCGTCCTTGGACAGGATCTGGCGATCCCGGCGGCGCAGCTCGGTGACGTCCTGCAGCAGTACCAGCGCCCCCAGCGACTCGCCCCGCGGGTGCAGCGGGATGGCCCGCAGCTGGACGATCGCCCCGGCGCCGCTGTCCAGCTCGCGGCTGTTGGGGTGCACCCCGCGCAGCGCGTCGGCGATCATCTCGGCCACGTCGCCGGCCTGGAACGGGTCACGGGCCAACGAGCCGATCGCGTCCAGCAGCGGCTCGCCCTGCAGGTTGCCGGTGAACCCCAGCCGGCGCAGTGCCGACGAACCGTTCGGGCTGGCGTAGAGCACCCGGCCGTTGCCGTCGATGCGCACCATCCCGTCGCCGACCCGGGGGCCGGCCGCCTCTTCGCGCTGGCTGGCCGGGCCCGGAAACTGCCCGGTCGCCACCATCGAGGCCAGGTCCGCCGCGCTCTGCAGGTAGGCCAGCTCCAGCTGGCTGGGGCTGCGCACGCTGGTCAGGTTGCTGTCGCGGCCGAGCACGGCGATCGTCCGGTCACCGAACACGATCGGGATTGCCTCGCGGCGGATCGGGGTGTCGCCCTCCCAGTCCGGATCGGACTCGCGAAAGATCCGGGACTCGGTGATCGCGATCCGCAACGCGGCGGCCCTGCCGTCGCCGATCCGCTCACCGACCCGGTCGTGCAGGTAGGCGGTGGCGCCGGTGGTCGGCCGGCATTGCGCGGCACACAGGAAGCTGGTCGAGGCCTCAGCGGAGCTGGTCGGCACCCACAGCAGCAGGTCGGCGAAGGACATGTCTGAGAGCAGCTGCCACTCGGCCACCAGCTGTTGCAGGTGCCCGGTCTGGTCGGGGTCCAGCGCGGTGTTGCTGGCGAGTAGGTAGGACAGTGCTGACATGGTCTGCTGAGCGTGCCATACCGCTCAGGCCGGAGCGTCGATTGCTTGCCGAACCGTGCGGTGAGCGGCCGCCCGAGCCGCCGCGGCGGCCGGCTCCAGACCGGTGGCCAGGTGCACGATGGCGGCCCGGGCGTCCCAGTCGCAGCGTTGCAGTGCTGCCCGGGCCTGCTCGGCAGAACAACCGGCGCTGGCCGCGACCACCCCGCTGATCCGGCCGCGCAGCTTGTCGTTGGCCGCGACCACGTCCACCATGTGGTTGCCGTGCACCCGGCCCAGCCGGATCATGGTGGCGGTCGTGAGGGTGTTGAGCACCAGCTTCTGGGCGGTGCCGGCGGCCAGCCTGGTGGAGCCGGCCACCACCTCGACGCCGACCGGCACCTCGATCGCCACGTCGGCCAGCGCCGCCAGCTGCGAACCGGTCAGGTTGGTCACGGTGACCAGGCCGGCGCCGAGTTCGCGGGCGTAGGCCGCCGCGGCGCAGGTGTAGGGGGTGCGACCGCTGGCCGCGACCGCGATCAGCGCGTCAGCCGGCCCGGCCCCGAGCGAGGCGACATCGGCCCGGCCGAGCTCGGTGTCGTCCTCGGCCTCGTCGGTGCCCACCAGGTGCCCCGCGCCACCGCCGGCCACCCTGGCCTGGATCCGGGCCGCCGGGATGCCGTAGGTGCCGGGCACCTCGACCGCCTCCTGCACCGCCAGCCGGCCGGACGTGCCGGCCCCGAGCAGCAACAGCCGACCGCCGCGCTGGTAGGCGGCGACCAGCAGGTCGACCGCGCGGCTGATCTCACGCTGCGCGCCGCGTACCACCTCGTGCACCTGGGCCTGGCCGGCCAGCACCGCCCGGACGGCCTGCCCGGTGTCGAGCAGGTCGAGCTCGGCCGGGGCCGGATCGCGGCTCTGGTCCTGCTGCGGGTCCACCATCTCCATCACCATGTCTGAGTCACCTTCGACAACCCTCGGGGAGCGTCCGGATTGCCGCCGCGCTGCAGGGCCAGCTCGCAAGACAGCTGCTGCAGGGGCAGGATCTCCACGATCGGGAACAGCTCCTCGACCAGCCCGGAGGTGGCCACCGGCAGCAGGTGCCCAGCAGCCAGGCCGGCCGAGCCAGCCACGCCGGGTGGGCCCTCGGGCAGGCCGCCGACGATCACCAGATCGGCCTGACGCTGCCGCAACCGTTCCAGCACCGCCAGCATGGCACGTCCGCCGGCGCCGGGGGTGAGCACTGCCAGCACCGGCAGGTCGGCATCGATCATCGCCATCGGGCCGTGCAGCAGGTCCGCCCCGGAGAATGCCTGGGCGCCGAGGTAGCAGGTTTCCATCAGCTTCAGAGCCGCCTCGCGGGCGGTCGGGTAGCCGAACCCGCGGGCGGTGGTGATCAGCCGGTCGGCGAACCGGTAGCGCGTCGCGATAGCCAGCACCTGCTCCCGGTGCTCCAGCGTCGCCTGGGCGGCCTCGGCCAGCCGGGCGACCTGACCGGTCAGCTCGCCGGCAGCCGGGCCGCCATCGGCCAGCGGCGCCAGCAGCAGGTAGAGCGCCAGCAACTCGGCGGTGTAGGACTTGGTGGCAGCCACCGCGCGTTCCGGACCGGCCTGCACGTCGATACCGAACTCGGCCGCCCGGGCGAGTTCGGAGGACGGGTTGTTGGTCACCGCGACAGTCATCGCGCCGCAGCCGCGGGCCGCCGCCAGCGAATCGATCAGGTCCGGCGAGCCGCCGGACTGGCTGACCGCCACGAACAGCACGTCGCGCAGGTCCGGACGGGCGCCGTAGACCGTCATCGAGGACGGTGACACCAGACCGGCCGGCAGCCCCAGCCGCACCTCGATCAGGTACTTGGCATACAGCGCGGCATGGTCTGAGCTACCCCGGGCGGCCAGCAGCACGAACCGTGGCCGGCGGCTGCCGATCGCGGCCGAGACCGCCGCGATCTCAGCCCCGGCCCCGGCCGCCAGCCGGGCCAGCATGGCCGGCTGCTCGGCGATCTCGGCGGACATCAAGCTGCCTGCTGGTTCGATCATGAGGGCGTTTCTCCCCTTGCGCGCTGATTTAAACGTGCCACCGATGCCGGGTCCAGTCGGGTAGTAATTGGACTAGACAAATCCTCAGCGTGCCGGGTGCGGCCGGTTAAGTCAATGGTATAGACCACTGTAAGGCCAAGATGAGATAGTGGTCATGGCAACGACCGAAAGGAAGGTCATCGGTGACCGACGATCAGCGACGCGAGCCCAAATACTACCTGGTGAAGCGGCACTTGCTGGACCTCATCGCCGAGTACGAACCGGGCACGCCGGTACCCACCGAGCGCGAGCTGGCCGAGCTGGCCGCGACCTCGCGCACCACCGTTCGGCAGGCTCTGAGCGAGCTGGTCACCGAGGGCCGGCTGGTCCGCCGGCAGGGCTCGGGGACCTACGTGGCAGAGCCGAAGCTCGCCTGGCCGCTGCAGATGTCGAGCTTCACCGAGCAGGCGGCGTCCTCCGGACTGAAGGTCGAGACCACCCTGATCTCGGCCGAACGGGTGCCGGCCACCGCGGAGATCGCCGAGCTGCTGGGGCTGCGGGTCGGCGCACAGGTACACCGGATCGAGCGGCTGCGCGAGGTGAACGGTTCGCCGATGGCGCTGGAGCAGTCCCACCTGTCGGCCAAGCGGTTTCCCGGCCTGGCCAAATCGCTGCGCCAGACAGGCTCGCTCTACCAGGTGCTGCACGAGGAGTGGGGGGTCTGGCCCGAGTCGGCCGTCGAGACCATCGAGACCGCCCCGGCATCGCCGCGCGAGGCAGGTTTGCTGGCCACCGACACCGGCGCGCCGATGCTGATCCTGTCCCGGCACAGCATGGATTCCGACGGCAATCCGGTGGAGTGGGTGCGCAGCTGGTACCGCGGGGATCGCTACACCTTCGTTGCCCGGCTCGGCGCGCCCGGCAAGTAACACCCGCGTGGCATACCTGAACCGAACAGATCGTGCAATACATTGCGAGCCGACCAACCTTGGAGGCCGCCATGTCCATCCCGAACCGGCACCGGCTCTCGCCAGGCGTCGCAGCAGCCGTCGCAGTCCTGCTGGCGATACCCGTCCTGGCCCTGGTCCTGGTGCCGATCTACGCCCGCACGGGCCCGCAGCTGTGGGGTTTCCCCTTCTTCTACTGGTATCAATTGCTCTGGGTGTTGATCTGCGGAGTGTTCACCGGCTCGGCCTACCTGCTGATCGAGCGTGACCGCAACCGGTCGAGCCGATGAGCGGCCTCAGCGCCACCGGCACCGAATTGGCGGCCGGCACCAAGGTGGACGGCGTGGCCCTGACCGTGCTGGTGTTCTTCTTCGTCCTGGTCACCGTCGGGGGTTTCTGGGCGGCCAGTTGGCGCCGGTCAGACACCCCGCATTCACTGGACGAGTGGGGTCTGGGCGGGCGTAGCTTCGGCACCGTGATCACCTGGTTCCTGCTGGGTGGCGACCTCTACACGGCCTACACCTTCATCGCGGTGCCGGCGGCGATGTTCGCGACCGGCGCGGTGTCCGGCTTCTTCGCGGTGGCCTACACGATCCTGGTGTACCCGATCATCTTCGTGTTCATGCCCCGGATGTGGTCGGTCGCCCATACCCACGGCTACGTGACGGCCGCCGACTTCATCAGGGGACGCTTCGATTCGCGATACCTGGCGCTGGCCGTCGCGATCACCGGCATTCTGGCCACGATGCCCTACATCGCCCTGCAACTGGTGGGTATCCAGGCGGTCCTCGACACGATCGGCCTGGGCGGCAAGGGCAACGCCTTCGTCCGCGACCTGCCGCTGCTGATCGCCTTTGCGGTGCTTGCCGCCTACACCTATTCTTCGGGCCTGCGCGCGCCCGCGGTGATCGCCTTCGTCAAGGACAGCCTGGTCTACCTGGTCATCGCGGTGGCCATCGTCTACGTCGGCGTCCATATCGGTTTTCACCACCTCTTCCAGTCGGCCGAGACCAAGATGGCCACCAAGACCAAGACCGGAGCGGCGACCGGGGTCTTCGTGCCCGCCAAGAACAACTACTGGGCCTACGCCACGCTGGCGCTGGGCTCGGCGATGGCACTGTTCATGTACCCGCACTCGATGACCGCGGTGCTCTCAGGCAAGTCACGCAATGTGATCCGGCGCAATACCTCGATCCTGCCGGCCTATTCGCTGATGCTCGGGTTGCTGGCGCTGCTCGGCTACGCCGCGATCGCGTCCAAGACCTCGGTGATCGGCAGCGATGGCAAGCCGAACCCGCAGCTGGCGGTGCCACACTTCTTCCGCGACCAGTTTCCGCACTGGTTCGCCGGCATCGCCTACTCGGCGATCGCGATCGGCGCCCTGGTGCCGGCCGCGATCATGTCGATCGCCGCGGCCAACCTGTTCACGCGCAACGTCTACCGCGAGTTCCTGGTGCGCGACGCCTCGCCCCGCCACGAGGCCCAGGTCGCCAAGATCACCTCTCTGGTGGTCAAGTTCGGCGCGCTGATCTTCGTGCTGGCGCTGGACAAGCAGAACGCAATCAACCTGCAACTGCTCGGCGGCGTCTGGATCCTGCAGACGTTTCTGGCCGTGGTGGTCGGCCTCTACAGCCGCTGGCTGCACCGGTGGGCGCTGCTGGTCGGTTGGGGGCTGGGCATGCTCTACGGCACGGTGGCCGCCTATCACCAGTCCTCGGCCGCGACCAAGCACTTCGGTGGATCGCTGGCCACCTTCCCGTACAGCCATACCAAGGTCTACATAGCCTTCTCGGCGCTGGCGATCAACCTGGTGGTATCGGTGCTGCTGACCATCGTGCTGCGTGCGGTGAACGCGCCCGCCGGCACCGACGCGACCACGGCCGAGGACTACTACACCGAGCCCGGCGTATCTGATTCGACCGCCGGTAACGCCTCGGCGTTGCCCGGCACCGACGGTGGGCTGCCGGCACCGACCGGCTGAGCCGTGCCGGCCGAACCGTGTGCCGGCTGAACTGCGCCGGCCGGCCGAGGGACCTGGAGTACCGCCCCACCAGAGCGCTATTCGGACAAAGCGCTATTCGGCCCGGTACTCCAGGTGCGTCGTTTCGATGACCACCTGGCTCAGCCGGCCGCGGATCCGCTGCTTGAGCGTGGACGGCGCCACGTCGCCACCGCAGCTGCGCGCCACCAGCGACTTGACGTCCTGTTCCAGTCCGAACCGGCGCAGGCAGGGCGCGCAGTCGTCCAGGTGCGCGCGGATCCGCTGGCGTGCGTCGACGTCGGACTCATCGTCGAGGTAGAGGTAGACGTCGGCGAGCACCTCGTCACAGTCCAGGCCACCGGGGCCGAAACCGGTCATGAGTTATCTCCCTCGGATCCCGTCGCCGAGCCGGACCTGACCAGGCCTCGGTCGCGCGCGTAGTCGGCCAGCAGCGACTGCAACTGCTTGCGGCCGCGATGCAGGCGCGACATCACCGTCCCGATCGGGGTGTCCATGATCTCGGCGATCTCCTTGTAGGCGAAGCCTTCGACGTCGGCCAGGTAGACGGCGAGTCGGAAGTCCTCGGGCAACGATTGCAACGCGTCCTTGACGTCGGAGTCGGGCAGGTGGTCCAGCGCCTCCATCTCGGCCGAGCGCAACCCACTGGAGGTGTGCGATTCGGCAGCGTGCAACTGCCAATCCTCGATCTGGTCGGAATTGCTCTGCAACGGCTGGCGCTGCTTCTTGCGGTAGGTGTTGATGAAGGAGTTCGTCAGGATCCGGTACAGCCAGGCCTTGAGGTTGGTGCCCTCGGAGAACTGGTGGAAGGCTGCGAAGGCCTTGACATACGTTTCCTGAACCAGGTCCTCGGCGTCGGAGGGATTCCTGGTCATCCGCATCGCAGCGGCGTACAGCTGGTCAAGGAACGGCAGGGCATCTCGCTCGAAGCGAGCTCGACGCTCCTCGACAGTCTCCTCAGCCACCGGGCTTCCCTTCGCCTCGACGCCCGGACCTTGGACAGGATCGGGCACCTTGAAGCTTACGGGTCGGTGCTGGGCGGCGGCCCGCTTGGTTGCCCGAACCTCCGATGGCGCCGGACGGTCCAACACCAGCATGATCCGCTCCTCCCCGCACTGTCTGCGCTCAGCCCTGACATTCGCTGGACAGAACGCATCGCGCGACCGGATCCATTCCCGGCCGGCGGGGCGACGGCAGGCGTCCGGGTCAGACCAACTGGCGCTGATTACCGCGGGGCAGGTCCGGATCGGTGACCGTGTCGTCCTCGCTGCCACCACCGCCGCCGGAGCACCACGGGCACCACGGCTGCAGCTTGCGGTGGCTGCCGTAGGCCAGGATCAGGTAGATCATCGAGGACTGGATGACGGCCCAACAGATACGCCCCGGCAGGCTGGTGAGAAAGTTCGAGCCGATCAACACCACCAGGTAGGGCACCACCAGCCGCCAGTTGCTGCCGGCATGGGCCAGCCAGAACCGGCGCTGGTAGCGGGCCGCGTGCTCGGCTGCGTTGAGTGGCATCGATGCCGCGCAGCTCTCGCACAGCCGGCGGTCGTGGTCGCGCATGCGCAGCCAGGTCAGCAGCACGAACACCAGCAGGGTGGTGGTGC
>JBPCPA010000233.1:0-8717 GCA_050999655.1 Jatrophihabitans sp. | reverse complement strand
CGCTGCGCCGCCAGCTCAAGCCGGCCGGCCCGAACTCGCTCACCGTGCTGCTGGCCCGGGTCGGCGAGCAGCGGCTGGCGGTGCTGGCAGAGCCCGTCTAGCCAGAGCCGAACGGGTTGTCCACCAGCGGGTGCACGTCCAGGCCACAGGCCGACAGCACCGCGGTCACGGTGCCCAGCGACACCCCGTTGGCCAGCGTGACGGCCAGCTGATCGGTCGGCGCGCAGGACGGGTGGACGCTGGCGTACTCCAGGATCGCACCGGCCGTGCCGCCCGGGATGAGCACTACGATCGGCGGTATCGCGGCGCTGGTGAGCCCGCCCGCCGGACCGGACAGGGTGTGCCCGAGCGGGCTGCCGCCGGTGGCCCGAGCAGACCGCGCGACCAGGTTCGGATAGCCCTCCAGCGCACACGGCTTGACCGTGTGGTTGGTCAGCTGCAGCAGCCGGTGGGCCGGCACCGCCGCCCTGCCGTTGACCGCGCTCACCGGCTGCACCGTCCGCACCGTCACGGTCAGGTCACTGCGCTGGCAGGCTGGCGCGACCAGGTGAGCACCGTCCGAGCTGAAGGACAGCCCGCCGTCGGTGCTGACCAGCTTCAGCGAGATCACGTCCCCGCTCGGCAGGGTGTCCGGGGCATCCGAGCCACCGATGCCCTGCGCGGTGACGCCGTCGGTGACGCCGGACAGGTACTCCAGATGGGCGCCCTTGTCGGCCCCGATCAGGGTGGACAGGTAGCGCAGCTGGCCGTTCACCAGCTGGAACGCCTGGATCTCACTCGGGCCACGCAGGCCGTTCGTGCCGACGCACAAGAATTCATAGACATAACGCAGCTCGCCGGTGGCCGACACCCGAAAGGTGGTGCGCTGACCGACGGTGGCCTGCCCGCCGGGCAGCGATGAGCAGTTCAGGTTGGCCGGCAGCGGCGGCTTCAGCAGCTCGATGTCCGGACCGGCCGCCGACTGCGGGCCGCCGGTGTTGCGCTGCAGTGGCTGCTTGGCCGAGCCCGCTGCCGGCTGGGTCGCCGAGTTGGCCGAGCCGGTCGTGGCCTGTCCGGACCTGCCGTGGCTGACGGCCCGGACGCCGGCCGCGGCGAGCACCAGCACGGCCACGCTCGCGGCCGCGACCAGCAGTTGCCCGGACGGCCGCCGGCGCGGCCGGCGGCCGGCCCGTCCAGCTCGGTCGGTGTGGTCGGCTCTGCCAGCCGCTGCCGATCCGGCCGCGATGGTCTCGGCCAGGATCTGATCGACCGTGCTGTCGGGGTCGGGGGCGTCCAGGGAATGCGACAGCAGCACCGATCGCAACTCGTCCGGCAGCGTCTTCTTACTCATCTCGCCACTCCAGCTCTGCTACGGCCCTACTCATGTGACGTTCCTCAGGTACGTCGACCCGACTCCGTCGTCGGCGAACTTTCCGGTGCTGCGCAACGCGCTCAGCGACCGGCTGATCAGGCTGCGAACGGTGCCGACCCGGCAGTCCAGCACCTGGGCGACCTCGCCGTCGGGCAGGTCATGGAAGAACCGCAACACCAACGCCGCCCGCTGCCGTTCGGAAAGCTCGCCCAGCTCGTTCCACATCGCCAACCGCTCGTCCACCTCGGCGGTCTGGTCCCGCAGTATCGGCGTGTCGGAGAACTTCTCCAGCGACGCGTCGAAATGCACCTCGGTCGCCGACATCCGCCGGCGACCAGCCAGGAACCTGTTCACCGTGGCCTTGCGGACGTAGGCCAACTGGTGCTCAGCGGCCTCGACCTGGCTCCAGCGCGGGTAGAGCCAGACCAGGGTGTCCTGAACCAGCTCTTCGGCGTCGCCGGCATTGCGGGTGAGCAGGTAACCGGTTTTGAGCAGCGCAGCGGTGTGCTCGCGGACGAAGGCGGCGAAGCGCTCGTCGGTGGTCACCGCTACTCCTCCCACGGCTGGTAGATGCCGCGGCCGGCCTCAATCGTTGCGCACCGGCTCGAAGTCCCAGGCATGTGCCGGCCTGGCCACCAGTTCGGCGGGCACGCCGGCCAGCCGTTGCTCGGCCTGGCCGCTCGGGTCGATCACCACCACCCGGGCACCTCCCGATTCAGCGCCCGATTCAGCGCCGGGTTCAGCGCCGGGTTCAGCGCCGGCGCTGCGGTAGACCTGCGCGCCGGCCCCGACGCGGGCCAGCAGCCAGCCGAGCAGCTCCGCCAACCGGCCCTCAGCCGCCCGCACCTCCCACATGGTCACCGTCGCCGGCACCGCAGTCCGATCGGATTGGGCAGCCCGGTCGGACCCAGCGCTCCGGTCAGACTCAGTGTCAGACACTGGACACCGGCCTCATCTCAGCACCTCGGTAATCGGCATCGCCGAGTCGGTAGGGATCGTCAGCCGCGACGGCGGCGCCGCGTGCAGCATCAGTTGGGCGCCCAGTGCGGCAACCATCGCACCGTTGTCCGTGCACAGCCCGGGCCGGGGCACCCGAAGCCGCAGCCCGGCCTTGGCGCACCGGCTGGCGGCCAGCTCACGCAGCCGGGAGTTCGCGGCCACCCCGCCGCCGAGCAGCAACTGCTCGATGCCGGCCTCGGTCGCGGCCCGGATCGCCTTGCTGGTCAGCACGTCCACCACCGCCTCCTGAAACGATGCCGCCACGTCGGCGACCGGCACCGGCTCACCGGCCCGCTCCCGCGCCTCCACCCAGCGGGCGACGGCAGTCTTCAGGCAGGAGAAGGAGAAGGAGAAAGCCGGGTCGCGGGCGCCGGTCAGCCCGCGCGGAAAGCCGATCGCGGCCGGGTCACCCTCGCGGGCCAGCCGATCGATCAGCGGGCCGCCGGGAAAGCCGAGGCCGAGCAGCCGGGCCACCTTGTCGAACGCCTCGCCGGCCGCGTCATCGAGGGTGGCGCCGAGCTCGGTCAACTCCAGGCCGCCGACCCGCGGAACCCGCAGGATCGAGGAGTGCCCACCCGAGACCAGCAACGCGATGCAGGGTCCGTCGATCGGACCGTTGTCCAGCAGGTCCACCGCCACGTGGGCCGACAGGTGATTCACCCCGTACAGCGGCTTGTCCAGGGCCAGCGCGTACGCCTTGGCGGCCGCCAGGCCGACCAGCAGCGCGCCGGCCAGCCCCGGTCCGGCCGTCACCGCGATGCCGTCCAGGTCGCGCAGCCGGACGCCGGCCCGCTGACAGGCCAGTTGCACGGTGGGCACCATCGCCTGCAGGTGGGCCCGGCTGGCCACCTCGGGCACCACGCCACCGAACCGGGCGTGCTCAGCCACGCTGGAGGCAACCGCGTCGGCAAGCAACTCGGTGCCGCGCACGATGCCGACACCGGTCTCATCACAGGACGTCTCGATGCCGAGTACCAATGGCTGGTCAGAGCGCATGGCGCATCACCACCGCGTCGACCCGGCCCTGCTCGTAATAGCCACGGCGGGTACCGATGGTCAGGAATCCCTCGCTCTGGTAAAGGTTTCTGGCCGCATCGTTGTCCATCCGGACCTCGAGCAGCACCTCCTCGGCCTGCCGGCGGCGCGCCTCGGCCACCAGCTCGCGGACCAGCAGGGTGGCCACACCCCGACGCCGGGCGGCGGGCAACACCCCGACGGTCAGGATCTGCGCGGTCGGTCCGATGCACATCAGGCCGGCGCTACCGAGCACCTGGCCGTCGGCGGACTCTGCCACGAGGTAGTGCCGCAACTCGGTGTCGGCCAGCTCGTCCTCATAGCTGCGTCGCGACCATGACTCGTGGCCGAACATGTCGGTTTCATAGACAAGAAGTACGTCGAGGTCGGCGGCCCGCATCTGCCGTAGCGACACCTGATCGGCGGTCATCCGCTCACCGGCTTGCGCTCCGTCGTCGGCTTGCGCTCCGTCACCAGCTTGCGCTCCGTCGTCGGCTTGCGCTCCGTCGTCGGCTTGCGCTCCGTCACCAGCTTGCGCTCCGTCGTCGGCTTGCGCTCCGCCACCAGCTTGCGCTGAGCCCCGGCCACCGCGTCCGGCCGGCGCAGGTAGAGCGGGCTGAGCGACTCGCCGGCCGCCCGGCTCAGCACCCGGGCCGCGGCCAGCCCTGCCAGCCCGGTGACGGTGGGGAATTCGCCGTCCAGGACGGGTAACTGCCAGACCTGGGCATACAGTCGCGCACCGGCCCCGGTCACCGCCGTGACCCCGGCGATCGGCAGCTCGGTCGGCTTGCCCACTGCCGGCTCGCCGGTCCGTCGACCGTGCTGGTAGCGCGCCCAGTAGACCTCCTTGCGCCGGGCATCGCCGGCCACCAGCAGCGCCGGCTCGTTCGGGTATCGCGCGGCGATCCCGTCCAGCGAGCAGACCCCGTAGCAGGCCAGGCCGATGGCATCCGCTAGCGCCGCCGCGGTGACCAGGCCCACCCGCAGACCGGTGAACGGCCCCGGACCGAGGCCGGCAATCACCGCGGCCAGCTCTGCCGGTCCGATCCTCGCTTCGACCAGGCACGCCTTGATGGACGGCGTCAGCAACTCGCCATGAGCCCGGGCATCGACGGTGACCCGCTCGGCCAGCAACTCCGGTTCGGCGCCGTCGGCCAGCCGCACCACACCGGTGGTGACCGCTGCCGAGGACGTATCGATGACCAGTGCCAGCACGACGTCCAGCGTAGTGGCTAGCCGCCCAGCCCAGCGGTCCGCGCGGCCCAGTCGCCGCCGACCGGCACCAGCTCCACCTGCCGCAGTTCGGAATCGGCCTGCCGGGTAAGCATGATCTCTAACCTGGCGTCGGCCAGCTGCTCGACCAGGCCGGCGCCCCACTCGACCACCGTCACCGACTCGGCAACCGATACGTCCAGATCGAGGTCATCCACCTCGTCCAGCGAGCCGAGCCGGTAGGCATCGACGTGCACCAGTGGCAACCGGCCGCCGAGGTGGGTCCGGGCGATCACGAAGGTCGGCGACACCACCGGGCCGGTGACGCCGAGACCGGCCCCGATGCCCTGCGTCAGCGCGGTCTTGCCGGCGCCGAGCGGGCCGATCAGCACCACCAGATCACCGGCCAGCAGCACGCCGGCCAGCCGGCTGCCGAAGGCTCGGGTGTCGGTGGCGGTGGGCAGCTCGATCATCGGCGTCCGGCCGCGGGACGACCGGAGGCGCGGCCCGGCTTCACACCGGCCAACGCCGAGGCCACCAGGTCACGCAGCGGCGCGTTGACCAGCTCGGGATGTTCCAGCATCAGCAGGTGCCCGGACATCGGCGCCACCACCAGCTTGGCGGCCGGTAGCGCCTGCGCGATCCGCTCGGAATGCTCCACCGGCGTCAGCGCATCGTGATCGGCGCCGACCACCAGCACCGGGCACCCGGTCAGGTTGCGCAGGCCGAGCCGGCCGTCATGTGCCATCAAAGTCGGAAAGAACTCGGCCACCACGGTGACCGGTGTGGCCGCGATCATGTTGGTGCAGTAGGCCACCACCGCCGGATCGACCGCAGGATCGGCAAAGCTCAGCCGCTTGGTCATCGCCCAGGCCAGGTCCTTGCCCAGCGCCCGGCCGCGCTCCACCAGCCTGGCGCTCCTGGCCGCCCGGCGCAGCACCAGCGGCAACACCGCGGCCGGCAGGCGGGCCAGCGCGCCGGGCAGGCCCAGGCTGAGGTTGCGCAGATCGCCGGACGAGGTGTTGATCAGGGCCACCCCGCGCACCCGGCCACCGGCAGCGAACAGCTCCGGCTGCTGGCTGGCCAGGGCCATCACGGTCATGCCACCCATCGAATGACCGACCAGCACCAGCGGGCCGGTGGGCACCAGTTGCTCGATCACCTGGTGCAGATCGCGACCCAGCTGCTCGATGGTGCAGTCCTCGGCCGGCGAGTGCTCGGAGCGACCGTGCGAGCGAAGGTCGAACAGCACCTGCCGCAGCCGGCCGTCGAACTCGGCGGCAAGCGTCCGACGCTGGAAGTCGAACGAGCCGAGGTGCAGGGTGTAGCCGTGCACGTACAGCACGGTCAGCGGCGCGTCCGGCGCGCCGACCTCCTCGGTGTGCAGCCGCAGACCATCGCCGGTGTGCAACACCCGTTGCCGGTCGACCGGGGCCGAGCCGAGGCCAGCGGCCGACTTCGGATCGATCCGGGCCCGATCGCGAACCGCCGTCCGGCGTTGCTGGGCCACGCCGGCTGCCGCCGCCGCGCCGAGCAGGCCGACGGCGCCGCCGATGACTGGAAGCGTGCCGATCCGCACTAGCGGGCGCCCAGGTAGCGGCGCGGCACCCGCGAGCCGATCCGGGTGACGATCTCGTAGTGGATGGTGTCCAGCGCGTTCGCCCAGTCCTGGGCGGTCGGTTCGCCGTCGGCGCCCGGCCCGAACAGCACCGCCTGATCACCCTCGACGGCACTGTCATCACCGAGGTCGACCACGAACTGGTCCATGCACACCCGGCCGCTGATGGTGTAGCGGTGGCCGTTGATCGACACCGGCCCGCGATTGGTGGCAGCCCGCGGAACGCCGTCGGCGTAGCCCAGCGGCACCAGGGCCAGCGTGCTGTCCTTCTCCAGCAGGTAGGCGTGGCCGTAACTGACGCCCTCACCGGCCGGCACCCGCTTGACGTTGGCCAGCTGGCTGCGCAGCGTCATCGCCGGCACCAGGCCGAAATCGCCCCGCTCGGGCACCGGGGACAGCCCGTAGACCGCTATGCCGGGCCGAACCAGGTCGAAGTGCGCCTGCGGCAGGGTGACGCTGGCCGCGGAGTTGGCCAGGTGACGCACCTCGGGCTTCACGCCGATGTCCTCGGCGATCCTCAGCGCCGCGCCGAACCGCTCGATCTGCCGAGCGGTCGTCGGATGCCCGGGTGAGTCGGCATGCACGAAATGGCTCCAGACGCCCGTCGCCTGGATCACCCCGGTGGCTGCGGCCTTCGCGGCTGACTCGACCAGCAGTGGCCACTCCGCGGCGGTCGCGCCGTTGCGCGACAGCCCGGTGTCGATCTTGAGGTGCACCCGGGCGGCACTGCCGAGTTCGGCCGCGGTGGCCACCACCAGCTCCAGCGACTGTGGCGTGGACACCGAGATGTCAACCCCGGCAGCCAGCACTGCTCGCAAGGCCGCGGTCTCCTGCGGCGTCCACAGCCAGGCGAGTATCCGCTCGGTGATGCCGGCCTGGCGCAGTGCCAGCGCCTCTTCCAGCATCGCCACGCCCAGCCAGCTGGCGCCGCCCGCGACCGCGGCGCGGGCCGACGGGACCAGGCCGTGGCCATAGCCGTCGGCCTTGACCACCGCCATCACCTCGGCGGCGGTGTTGGCCTTGAGCACGCCCACATTGGCGGCGATGGCGGCAAGGTCGATGACGGCCTCTGAGCGCAGCATGGCCCCAGTCTCTCAAATGGCGCCCGGACGGCGGTCCGACCCGGCCTCGGCGGTCGCGGGACTCTTCGGACTACTAGACGGAATATCTTTTTATCCGCCCTTTGCGTGGTTTTCACAGCAAGGCGGGCTCTTCCTGCCGATGTGTGGCAACAGTTAAACCCATCCCCCTGGCAGAGAGCGAGCAAAGAATGTCCAGTCCGCAGAGCAGCGGAGACAGCACCGAACTGCAGATCGTCGGGGCCGTGTACGGCCTCGGCTCGGTGACCGGCACCGTCATCGACCTCGTCGATCGCAGCACCACGCCGCAGACGGTGACGGTGCTGGCCAGCAACGACGTGTTCGGTGACACCTGGCCCGGCACCCCCAAGACCCTGACGGTGGCCTACCGCTGGGGCGATACCGGCGCAGTCTGTCTCGGCGTGGTCGAGGAGGGCCAGATCCTCACCGTCGGTGTGGCCCAGTACGAGCAGGCCCAGCAGTTGCCGCCGGTAACGCCATCCACCGAGCCGACGTTGAGCATCCTGGCCGCCAGCTACGGCCCGTCGGTGGTCACCACGTCCCTGACTGCCATGGTCGATCCGAGCACCCAGTCGGTGCAGGTGATCGCCGACAACGCCACGTTCGGCCCGGATCCGTGGCCTGGCGTGACCAAGACCCTGGTCGTCGTGGCCACCTGCACCGGGGAGGTGCCCTACGTCGACATCGTCCAGGAGGGCCAGCTCTACGCCACCAGGTACCGGCCACCGCTGCAGATCATCAGCGCCTCGTGGGGCCTGCAGGACGTGACCGGCGCCGCCCAGTCGCTGATCGAGCAGCAGAGCCTCACCGTCGAGGCCAGCAACGACGTGTTCGGCGACGGCTGGCCTGGCACCGTGAAGACCTTGGACGTCGTCTACCAGTACGGCGAGCAGCAGCAGCAGTTGGCGATCGCGACCGAGAACAGCACCCTGCAGATCGACTACACGTCGCTGCCACCGGCCCCGACCAGCCCGGACCCGCGGACCCTCACCGTGATCAGGGCGGCCTACGGCCAAGCCGATGTGACGAGCCAGGTGATCGGGTTCATCTCCGGACAGAGCCTGGATTTCGTCGCTGACAACGCCACGTTCGGCGACTCCTGGCCCGGTACGGCCAAGTCTTTCTCGATGGCCTACAGCTGGGGACCGAGCACCTCACAGAACATCGTGGTGGCCGAGAACAGCCCGGTGCAGATCTCCCAGCCGCCGGTCGGCTTCACCCAGGGCCTGTTCACCCTGGCCGGCCTGATCGCCGATGGCGACGCGGTGGCACTGGGCGCACCGAACGGCTTCTTCCTCGCGGTCGACCCGAGTTCCGGTGCGGTGCTGGCCAACGGTGCCCAGCGCAGCGCCGAGGTTGTCTTCACGGTGCACGCGGTGGCCGACCAGCTCGGCCAGTTCACCATGACCGACAGCCAGCAACG
>JBPCPA010000106.1:0-5091 GCA_050999655.1 Jatrophihabitans sp. | reverse complement strand
TGGCTGGTGTGGCCCGGGGTCGGCGGCTCTCGGTTCCGCCGCGCGGTACCAGACCGACGTCGGACCGGGCCAGGGAAGCGCTGTTCAACACCCTGGCCACCGAGATGGACGTGGCGGGCGCGCGGGCACTAGACCTGTTCGCCGGCTCGGGCGCGGTGGGGCTCGAAGCCCTCTCACGCGGTGCCGGGGCGGCGGTCTTCGTCGAGTCAGATCGCCTGGCCGCAGGGGTCATCGAGCAGAACGTCACGTTGCTGGGGCTGGCCGGGGCCACCGTGCACCGGTGCTCGGCCGAGACCTACCTGGCTGCCACCGGGGTCGCCGAGCCGTATGACCTGGTCTTTGCCGATCCGCCCTACGCGGTGACCGCCGGCGTCGTGGCCAGCCTGCTGGCCAGCCTCGCCGACCAGCGCTGGTTGCGGCCTGGCGCGGTGGTGGTGGTGGAACGCTCCTGGCGCGAGCCGGAACCGCAGTGGCCAAGTGAGATCAAGGCCATCAAGCAACGCCGCTACGGCGAGGGCTGCCTTTGGTACGGTCGCCGGACATAGCCGTGGCTGAACTTCCAGCACAGCCGAGACAGCGAACCCGTCTGCGGGCGAGCTCTGGCCGAAGGTGTTGATGAAAGTCGTGTCGGTAGTGCGAAAGGCCGTCTGCCCGGGTTCGTTCGATCCGGTGACCAACGGCCACCTGGACATCATCGGCCGGGCCGCGGACCTCTACGACGAGGTCGTGGTGGCGGTGCTGATCAACAAGAGCAAGTCGAGCCTGTTCACCGTCGAGCAGCGGCTCGCCCTGCTGTCGGAGGTGACCGCCGACTACGGCAACGTCCGGGTGGACTCCTTTCACGGCCTGCTGATCGACTACTGCCGCTCGAACGGGATTCCGGTGATCGTGAAGGGCCTGCGAGCGGTCAGCGACTTCGACTACGAGCTGAAGATGGCCCAGATGAATCGTGGCCTGGGCGGCGTGGACACGCTGTTCATGCCGACCAATCCGGAGTACAGCTTCCTGGCATCGAGCCTGATCAAGGAGATGGCCACCTACGGCGGCGACGTGAGCAGGTTGTTGCCCGATGTGGTGCACAAGCAGATGCTGGAACGGCTGGCCGAGCGTCATCAGGCCGGCGGCTGATGATCGATCACACGCTGGCCCGCGCTGATGAGGTCCTCACCGAACTCGTCGAGCTGATCGAGACCGCCCGGACACTGCCGATGTCGTCCTCGTGCGTGGTACCCCGCGAGCGCACCCTGGACCTGCTCGACGCGCTGCGCGAGGTGCTGCCGCCGGAGATGACCGAGGCCCGCCGGCTGGTCGCGCAGCGCGACCGGCTGCTTGCCGAAGCGGCCGAGCGGGCCGCCGAGCAGGTTCGGGTTGCCGGCGAGCAGTCCGAGGAGTTGGTCGGTCAGGCCCGGGTGCAGGCACATGAACTGCTCGAGCAGGCCCGTGCCGAACAGGCCGAGCTGGTGTCGGCGGCCAGCGTGCAGCAGGCAGCGGTGGCCGAGGCGGCCAGGGTGACCGAGGCGGCGACCGAACAGGGCAGCCGGCTGCGCGGCGAGGCCGAGGAGTACGCCGAGAAGCTGACGGCGGACGCGCATGGCTACGCCTCGCGAACCCTGTCCGAGCTGGTGGACAACCTGCAGCGGTTGCTGTCGACCGCCGAGAACGGCCGCGACGCGCTGGGGCGCGAGGGCTGAACTGCGCCACCGCGCAGGGGCTGACGCGGGTAGTGGGTCAGTTTGAGCCACTACCCTGACGCGCGCGATTTCGCTCCATCCCGCGGGCTCGGGTAACCTGAACGACGGCCCAAATCCCCGCGGGCTGCTCTAGTCAGCTACCACAACCGGTGAAGGTCGTCAGTGAACCCGCGCAGCCCGTACGTCCTGGATACCCGGGAGCTCGGACGGCGACCGGGAACCAGGCGGGAATACCGTCGCGAAGTCGAGGCACCCGAACAGCTCGGTCTGGACATGATCGGGGTGCCGAACGGCGCGCCGCTGGTGGTTGCGGTGGCCCTGGAGTCGGTCAGCGAGGGCGTGCTGGTGACCGGTTCGATCACCGGCGAGCTGGTCGGGGTATGCGGTCGGTGCCTGATCGATTTCACTGAGCCGCTGGATGTCGGGCTCATGGAGCTGTTCGCCTACCCGAACAGCACCACCGAGGAGACCACCGATTCCGACGAGATTCCTCGGCTGAGTGGTGACCACCTCGACCTGGAGCCGGTGGTGCGGGATACGGTAGTGCTGAGCCTGCCGCTCACCCCGCTGTGCCGGCCGGATTGCGCCGGCCTGTGCCAGGACTGCGGGGAGCGGCTCGACGAGCTTCCCGAGGACCATTCGCACGTCCGGCTCGATCCGCGCTGGGCCGCACTGGCCGAGCGGTTCGACACGGCTGCCGGCCCCGTTGCGGGTCCGGCGGACAGCACGCACAGTTCTGAAGGAACGTCCCTAGCACTACCCATCCAGAGTCAGGAGTAATCGCTGTGGCCGTCCCCAAGCGCAAGACCTCGCGTTCCAACACCCGGTCCCGACGCTCGCAGTGGAAGACCAGCGCGCCGACCCTGGTCACCTGCCCGAACCGGGCCTGCGCCCAGCCCAAGCTGCCGCACACCGCGTGCTCGAACTGCGGTCAGTACGACGGTCGCCAGGTTCTGGCGGTCTGACCGGCCGGCTGATGTTCGCTGGCTCGGCTGACGGGCGCGCTTAGGCATGGCAGTGCGCCCGCCCGAGACCGCCGATCCCGCCGAGCTGGCGGCCGAGCTCGGTGTCCAGATGGACCCCGAGCTCTTTCGGCGTGCCCTGACCCATCGCTCCTACGCCTACGAGAACGGCGAGTTGCCGCACAACGAGCGGCTGGAGTTTCTCGGCGACTCGGTGCTGGGCGTGGTCATCACCGAAACGCTCTACCGCCGCCATCCCGAGCTGGCCGAGGGCAAGCTCGCCAAGCTGCGTGCCTCGGTGGTCAACATGCGCGCGCTGGCCGAGGTCGCCCGCGGCATCGGCACCGAGGGCATCGGCAAGTACGTGATGCTCGGACGTGGCGAGGACGCCACCGGCGGCCGGGACAAGCCCTCGATCCTGGCCGACACCCTGGAGGCGATCCTGGGCGCGATCCACCTCGAGCACGGCATCGTGGTGGCGGCCCGGGTGATTCACCAGCTGTTCGACCCGGTTCTCGAGGCAGCCCCGGGACACGGCGCCGCGCTGGACTGGAAGACCTCGCTGCAGGAGCTGACCGCCGAGCGGAGCCTGGGCGTGCCGGAGTACCGGATCACCTCCGAAGGGCCTGATCACGCCAAGTCGTTCACGGCGGCGGCCGTGGTCGGCGCGGTGAGCTATGACCCGCGCCCCGGTCGCAACAAGAAAGAAGCCGAGCAGGCGGCGGCCGAGGCGGCGTGGCAGGCGCTCACCGCTTTCGACGAGCCGGCCGGCTAGCCGGGTGCCCGAACTGCCCGAGGTCGAGACCGTCCGGGCCGGCCTGGCCCGCTGGGTGGTCGGACGCACCGTTTCTGAGGTCGACTCGCTGCATCCGCGGGCGATCCGCCGGCACCTGGCCGGCCCACACGATCTGACCCAGCGCCTGGTCGGTCGCCGGATCAGCTCGGCGCAGCGCCGCGGCAAGTACCTGTGGCTGCCGCTGGACGGCGGTCCGGACTGCCTGATCGGCCATCTCGGGATGAGCGGGCAGCTGCTGATGCTCGAGCCGCAGGTTCCCGACGGTCCACACCTGCGGGCCCGATTGCGTTTCGAGGACGGCGGCCAGGAACTGCGGTTCGTCGACCAGTGCACCTTCGGCGGCCTGCACACCGACGAGTTGGTGCCCGACCCGCCGACCGAGGTGCCCTCCGGCATCGCCCACATCGCCCGCGACCCGTTGGATGACCATTTCGACGACCTGCGCTGGATCGCTTCGGCCCGCAAGCGAAACACCACCATCAAGCGGCTGCTGCTGGACCAGGGTTCGATCTCGGGGGTGGGCAACATCTACGCCGACGAGGCGCTGTGGCGGGCCAAGCTGCACGGCGATCGGCCCACCGCCGGGCTGAGCCGCGCCCAGCTCGCCGGCCTGCTCGCTGAGCTGCGGCAGGTGTTCGCCGACGCGCTGCTGGCCGGTGGCACCTCCTTCGACTCGCTCTACGTCAACGTCAACGGCGAGAGCGGCTACTTCGACCGGTCGTTGAACGCCTACGGTCGCGAGGGTGAGCCCTGCCGGCGCTGTGGCCGCCCGATCGCCCGGGTGAAGTGGATGAACCGGTCGTCCTACTTCTGCCGGCATTGCCAGCGACCACCCAGGCCGGCGGCCACGCGGTGAGCGAGCACCGATCGTCCGAGCACCGATCGTCCGAGTACCGATCGTCCGAGTACCGATCGTCCGAGGCGCGCGCCGGCCACTCGCACCAGGCCGTCCGGCTGACCGCCTGGGTGCACGGCCAGGTCCAGGGAGTGGGCATGCGCTGGTGGACCCGGTCCCGGGCCCTGGAGCTGGGCCTGGTCGGCCGGGCCAGCAACCTCGCCGACGGCCGAGTCGAGGTGCTGGCCGAAGGCAGCCGGCAGGCTTGCGATCGGCTGGTCGAACTGCTGCGCGGCGAGGGGCCGCCGGGCATCGTCGAGACGGTCGTCACCAGGTACTCCGAGGCCCGTGGCGGCCTGTCCGGTTTCGTGGAGCGCTGAGGTCGCGTCCGGCCGTCCGGGATTTGTTTCTTCGGCGCTGCGGTGCCACCATTGCATTACCACATCAATCCTCGACCGGCAGCTCGCCGGTGGCTTGCGGTGCGGGCCTACCGCCCGCCGCAGCCGGTGCGAGCACCGCTGAGTCCGTGAAAGGTCGCAACATGGCCAGGGCGCTGTTGGGTTACCTTCCCACTACCGCAGATCGCAACCTCGCCGAGGAGGTCGCCAGGCTCCGGAACCGGGTCCGCGACCTCGAGGCCGAGTTGGCGCAGCTGAGGGCCGAGCGCGAATCCGAGCAGTTGCTGGACGAATTGCACCGCATCACCTCCGACGCCTCCGCCCTGGCCTGAGCATCCGGCCGGCGCGCTGTCGCGCCGGCCGGCCCGAGCCGTCCCAGGAAAGTAGATTCTTGGCAACTGCCCGGCTA
>JBPCPA010000105.1:0-7756 GCA_050999655.1 Jatrophihabitans sp. | reverse complement strand
TGGTAGTCCCTCAGGGAGGTCACGTTGTCGATACCCACGGTATCGGGTACTTGGCCTGACCGCGGCACCGCGTGGCGCACGCTACTGCCCGGTGGCGAAAGGTGCCGGTGATGCAGGACGCGCCGGTGGTAAACAATGCGCTGGTGGAGAACTTCGAGCACCTGCGGCGGGCCGACCCGGTGCTGCTCACCACCCGCCGCCGGGACGGGCGGACCGTGGACACGCCGGTGAACGTGGCCGTCGACGAGGCCGGTCGTGGTTCCTTTCGCACCTGGGCCAGCTCGGGCAAGGCCAAGCGGCTGGCTAACCTCCCCGGCGTCCGGCTGGCGCCCTGCAGCCGCCGGGGCCGGCCCCCGGGCTCGGACCAGCCGGGGCTCGCGACCCGGCTGAGCGGTGCCGAGGCGGCCCGGGCCGCAGCGCTGCTGGCCACCCGGTTTCCCTTGCTACACGGCCGGATCGTCCCGCTGGCGCACCGGCTGCGGCACTGGACGACGGTGCACTACCGGGTACTGCCTGCCGCCGAGCCGACCCCGTGGGACGGTGCCGAGCAGGCCGGGTCCGGTTCTTAAATTCAGCCATCCTGTGATGGGCTGGAGATCGCAACCACCCACCACCGCGGAGGTGCCGTGCCCGCCCTGCCTACCTCGAGCCAGTTCGAGCTCACGATCAACGGCCGGCAATACCAGCTCGACCTGGACAACCGGACCACCCTGCTCGACGCGCTGCGGGAGCGGTTGGACCTGACCGGTGCCAAGAAGGGCTGCGACCACGGCCAGTGCGGTGCCTGCACGGTGCTGTTGGACGGCCGGCGGGTCAATGCCTGCCTGGTACTGGCAGTGACGGCGGCCGGTCGCCAGGTGGTGACCATCGAGGGACTGGGTTCGCCGGAGACGCTGCACCCGATGCAGCGGGCCTTCGCCGAGCACGACGGGTTGCAGTGCGGCTACTGCACCCCGGGCCAGATCTGCTCGGCGGTGGCGGCGCTGGATGAGGCCGATCGGGGCTGGCCGAGCGCGGTCACCGCCGACTTGGCCGCCGACCAGGTGGTGCTCGATGACGACGAGATCCGGGAGCGGATGAGCGGCAACCTGTGCCGGTGCGGGGCCTACGTCAACATCGTCGCCGCGATCCGGGACGTGGCAAGCCGATGAGGCAGTTCGGCTACGTCCGGGCCGCCGATGTCGAGGGTGCGCTGACCAGCCTGGCCGGCACGCCCGAGGCCCGCTACCTCGGCGGCGGCACCAATCTGGTGGACCTGATGAAGCTCGGCGTGGAGACCCCGTCGCTGCTGGTCGACGTCAGCGCACTGCCGCTGGCAGAGATCACCGAGACCGCGGACGGCTCGGTGCGGATCGGGGCCGCGGTGCGCAACAGCGACCTGGCCGCCCACCCGGCCATCCGTCGGGGCTTTCCGGCGGTGGCCGAGGCGGTGCTGGCCGGCGCGTCCGGGCAACTGCGCAACCTGGCCACCGTCGGCGGCAACCTGATGCAGCGCACCCGGTGCTCCTACTTCATGGACGTCAGCAAGCCGTGCAACAAGCGCCAGCCGGGCACCGGTTGCCCGGCCCGCACCGGTGAGCACCACAACCACGCCATCCTGGGCGCGTCCGAGCACTGCGTCGCGACCAGCCCGTCCGACCTGGCGGTGGCCCTGGCCGCCTTCGACGCCCAGCTGCTGATCCGCCAGGGTGCGGCCGAACTGACCGTCCCGATAAGGCAATTCCGTCGGTTGCCCGGTGATCGTCCGGACCTCGACACCAGCCTGGCGCCGGGTGCGCTGATCACCGCGGTGCTGCTACCGGCCAGCGGGTTGGCAGCCCGATCGCGCTACCGCAAGGTGCGCGAGCGGGCCTCCTACGCCTTCGCCATCGGCTCGATAGCGGCTGCCCTGGACGTCGCCGACGGGCGGGTGGTCGACTCCCGGATCGCCTGGGGAGCGGTTGCGGCGGTGCCGTGGCGGGCCCAGACCGCAGAGCGCGAACTGCTCGGCAAGCCGGCCACCGCCGCCACCTTTCGGGCCGCCGCAGAGGCCGAACTTGCCCAGGCCGAGCCGCTGATCGGCAATGCCTACAAGGTGGAACTGCTCACCAACCTCACCGTGAGCGTGCTCACCGAGCTGGCCGGAGCGAGCCGATGACCTCGACGCTGAACCGTCCGCCGTCGGCGGCCCTGGTCGCCGAGGGCGTCCACCGGGTCGACGCCATCGCCAAGGTCACCGGCCAGGCACGCTACGCCGGGGAGTACCCGCTGGACGGGCTGGCCTTCGGCTGGGTCGTGCAGTCCAGCATCGCCTGCGGCACGCTCACCTCGATCGAGCGCGAGCCGGTGCTGGCGATGCCGGGCGTCCTGGCGGTGATCGACCACACCAACGCCGAGCGGCTCAGCGATGCCGGTGATGCGGAGTTGCTGCTGCTGCAGTCCGACCGGGTGTACTACCGCGGCGAGGTGGTGGCGATGGTGATCGCCGAGACCAGCGAACAGGCTCGCGCCGGCGCCGAGGCAACCGTGGTGCACTACGACGAGCAGTCCCACGACGTCCGCTTCGCACTGGATCACCCCAGGTTCTACACACCGCAGAAGGTCAACCCGAACTTTCCCGCGGTGTGCTCGGTCGGCGATGTCGACGGTGCCTACGCCGGCGCGGAGATCCAGCTCGACCGGACGTACCGCACCCCGACCGAGCACAACAACCCGATGGAGCCGCACGCCACCACCGCGCACTGGGACGGCGAGCGGCTGACCGTGTTCGACTCCAACCAGGGTGCCCAGTCCGTCCAGAATTCATTGACGAAACTGTTCTCGCTGCCCTCGTCGGCGGTCCGGGTGCTGGCCGAGCACGTCGGCGGCGGTTTCGGCGCCAAGGGCAGCGCGCGGCCGCCGGTGGTGCTGTCCGCGCTGGCAAGCCGGGCCGTCCACCGTCCGGTGCGGGTGACGCTGACCCGGCAACAGATGTTCTACCTGACCGGCTACCGCACCCCCACCATCCAGCAGGTCAGGCTGGCCGCGAACCGGGACGGTCGGCTGGTCGCACTCGATCACCTGGCCTACTCCCAGACCTCCCGGTTGTTGGAGTTCACCGAGCAGACCGCGGTGCTGTCGCGGATGATGTACGCCACCCCGAACCTGCGGACCGGGCACCGGGTGGTAGCTCTGGACGTGCCCACCCCGCGCTGGATGCGGGCACCCGGTGAGGCGCCGGGCGCGTTCGCGCTGGAATCGGCGATGGACGAGCTGGCGGTTGCCTGCCACCTCGACCCGGTGCAGCTGCGGCTGCTCAACGAACCGACCGTCGAGCCCGACGGCGGCCGGCCGTTCCGCAGCCGCAACCTGGTTGCCTGTCTGCAGGAGGGGGCCAGGGTGTTCGGCTGGTCGGCCCGCGACGCCCGTCCGGGGGTGCGGCGGGACGGCCGCTGGCTGGTCGGAAGTGGTATGGCGTGCTCGACCTATCCGGCCCGCAGCGCGCCCAGCACCGCCACCATCGAGGTGTTGCCCGATGGGCGCTTCGAGGTGCGGATCGCTGCGGTCGACATCGGCACCGGTGCCCGGACGGCCCTGCTGCAGATCGCCGCCGAGGCCCTCGACGTCGAACCGGACCAGGTGACGGTGCGGATCGCGGACAGCGACTTTGGCCCGGCCATGATTGCCGGTGGCTCGATGGGCACCGCGTCGTGGAGCTGGGCGATCGTCAAGGCCGCAGGCGAGCTTCGGGCCCGGCTCGCCGAGGGTGCCGGCGTCGGGTTGGTGGTGCGCGCGGACACCAAGGACGACATCGCCGCGCAGGCCGACGTGGTGCGGCACTCGTTCGGCGCGCAGTTCGTCGAGGTGCGGGTGGACGAGGCCACCGGCGAGGTGCGGGTGCCTCGGATGGTTGGGGTGTTCGCGGCCGGACGCATCGTCAACGCGATCACCGCCCGGTCGCAGTTCATCGGCGGCATGACCATGGGCCTGTCGATGGCGTTGCTCGAAGAGACGATCATGGACGCCCAGTTCGGTGACTACATCAACCACGACCTGGCCGGCTATCACGTCGCCTCACACGCCGACATCGGTGCGATCGAGGTGTCCTGGATCGACGAGCGCGACGATCAGACCAACCCGTCCGGCATCAAGGGCATCGGCGAGATCGGGATCGTCGGGACCGCCGCTGCCATCGCCAACGCGGTGTGGCACGCCACCGGCCACCGCCAGCGGGAGCTGCCGATCCGGCCGGATCGGATCCTGGCGGCCGGTGGCTGACCGCGTGCCCTTCTCTTGGCGGGGCTGCGGGCTGCGGGGCCCAGGTGCGCGGGCCACGGCCGCGGACCCGGAAGAATCTGAGAGACTGTGTACGGAAGGTGTGCGTGGGTCGGCGATGCCAGCTCGCGCATCTTTTCCGGGCCTCTAGCTCAATGGCAGAGCTGCGGACTTTTAATCCGTAGGTTGTCGGTTCGAGTCCGACGGGGCCCACCGTGACACCCTTACTGGAAAGACTGGCCGAAAGGGTCAGTGAGGGATGGAGTACGGCGGTTTGGTCGTCATACGCACTAGGTTCGCGAGGGGAGCTTGCTTTCTGTGTGCGATCGGTCCGCTCAGCAGCCAACCGGGTCGGTGTGACGCGCTTGGAATGCGCAGCTGGCAGCCCGGGCAGTTAGTTGTCGCCGAGCGGTGCCGCGATCAGACCGGCCAGCTCGCGAAGGTTGAGCACGACCGGCCAGACGAACGAGGTTCCGGACGTCATTGAGCTGACGCGCCCGGTCCTAGACCAACCACATATTGCCCGGTTGACAGCTCCTTGATCCTTGGAGATGCGATCCGCGGCTCCCTAGTCAGTACCCGTCGTCACGATCGCAGCCCTGGGCGATCCCTTGTCCTTCGCTCGGAACTGCACCACCTGGCCGTTCAGAGGACGGGCGGACCAAGGCGCGAAGAGCGTGAATGCAACGATGAACTTCCCTCCCGCGACGGCGGAAGCTGGCTCCCGGAGCGGATACAGGAGCACTGCACCACGCTCTGGCTGAGCCAGAGAGTCGACATAGTTGTCGCCCCAGCTGGCTTCGGCACCTGCAATGCAGGCCGCAGCTGGCCGGTGCTTGGGATCGCTGAGTGCTCCGAAGAGCTGATCTCGTCCTGGCCGGCGCTTGCGAACGAAGACACTCCGAGGTCCGAGTCCCTCTAGGCTCTCGTTCGCGTCACGCAACTGTGGAGCGATCACTACCCAGTCGTTCACACCATGTGCGGTGATCTCTTCGACGTACGCAAGGTCGGCGCTGAAGTAGCCGGGCCGCAGCCAAGTAAGGCGGGATAAGGCTTCGAGTAAGACCTCCGCTGGGGTGATGCCGATGAGTGCCTTGAAGACACCACCGATCTTCGTTGAGCCGCTCGGTGTCTTATCGGGAAAAGTCAGGTCGCGTGCGTCCGCGGCCGCCCGTAGGAGCGGGAGCATGCGTTGGTAATTCGCCTCGATCGCCTGTGAATCCACTGGGAAGGCCGTTGGTTCGTTCGGTTGGCCAGGTGATCGGCGGATTACTAGCTCGGCATTGAACATCTTGTTACGCGCCGAAGGCGCAATCGTCGGCAGGTGTTGGCTGACGAGCGGCGGTATGTCACGTGGTGTGATCTGTGGTCGCCCGTCGACGAGCTTGGCGTACTGACGCAACTGACCGCGGAAAGCCTCTTCGTCTCGCACGACTGCCTCGAAAGCCTCGTATAGGTCAATCGTCGAGAGGCCATCGGGCTCGGCCCGCCCGATATACAACCGTACGAGGTCACCGTAGCCGCGCCGAAAGCCGAACCAGCGGCCCATCTGCATCAGGGTGTCGGCTTGCTTGGTGCGCCGGCGGTAGTAAGAGATTGTCAGACCCTCGATCGTGAACCCGCGGCTAAGTTTGGTGCCACCGACTAAGATTCGCCAGATCGATCGCATTTCGAAGTCGAGGTTCTGCTGGTCAATATCCTTGTCGCCGTTCACGACGAGCACTGGATTCCCACCATGCTCGTGGATCTTGCCAAGGGCTTCGCCCACGAACGGCTTCAGCTCCTCGAACGTTTTCGGGAACGGCAAATCGGGTGCTCGAGCGACGCTGACGGCCCGGAAGTCACTTCCGAGCAAGACGCTCAGCCGGCTCGACCCAGTCGGTGTCATGTAGCCCGCCTGGCTCCAGATGTGCCTCACTCGATCAGCCAGGTCACGGTGGTCGGCGGTCCGGACCGACTCATGAATGAGCATTGTGTGGTGACGGAACCACAATGCGCCTTTGGTGAGGTGCTCACGGTAGAGCTTAAGCGCACCCGAGAGGAGGAATGCGTCGAGCGCGGCTTGCAGCTCAGCGTCTCCCGCGGGGCCAGGGCCGCTCGCTCGCAGATCCCGGACGAAGGCCTTTTCGTTCGAGTTCTCGACGGTTTTCTCTTCGTCGAAGCTGGCATCGAGATCGTGGAAGTCGGCCACACCCATGTAGTTGACCGGGCGTTCCAAACTGAGCAGAAAGTCCTTCGGGAAGATGTCTTCGGTGTCGCTGGGATCTATGAATACATTCGCGTACGGCGTGGCTGTGTAACCGACGTATTGGGCACGCGGAAGGAGGCCGAGTAGCTCCGAAATGAGCTTGTTGATGGTCGTGCGCTCGGTCTGACCCTGCTGCCACTTTTTTGGGTCGCTGGTGTTCACCGACGCCTGGTCGGATTCGTCGTCGATAATCAGCGTCGGGATTTCGCCGAGATGTGACCGAATGCTCTTCAGATCACGGACCAGCCGACGCAGCACTGATGCGTTTTTCTTGACGATCGCCAGGCGGGCGTCACTAGCGTAGAGGTTCTCCTCGTCGAAAAGCGGCTTCTGTTTGTTGCGCTTGTGGAGTTCCAACGCTGTGATGCCGGCGTTGAGGCTTCGGTAGTCAGAGCCGTGGCGTGTGAGTCGAACGATGTCGGTGAAGCCGCGCTCCGACGGCTGAAAACCATGCCGCAGAAACTTGCCGTTGACGCGGTCCTCATCCTGAAAATAGTCGATGTCGCGCGCCAGCTCGGCGTCATCAGGGTCGACGCCCAGGAAGATGTTCTCTATGCCCACGAGTTCCATGTCGAGTCGCCGCTGAGTTTGCTTCCGCAGCAAGTCGATAGTGCCCGTGAGGATGATGACTAGCCGGTAGCCAGCATCGATCGACTTGGCGACGACGCCGGTGAAATTTGCGGTCTTGCCGCTCTGCACGTAGCCGACGACCAGACCCTTGGATTGATAGGCCTGAGGTCGAGTCGGATCTGAGAGTCGCTCGACCACCCGAGAGGTCGCGGTGTCTAGCTTGGGAATCGCATCTGGATCCCAGCCGGTGTCTATCAAATGCCTCTTGTAGGCTCGCCAATAGAACTCGTGGGCTGCACGGCGTTCATCGGTATACCACGGTTCGAATTCATCGCTAATCACGACCGATCCGTCGCCGGTCTGGGGGAAGGCGGCATCGAGCGCGTCTGCAGTCCCTTCGTCGAGAGCGAGCAGCTCGTAGACCCGCTGACGGCGTGGCACCGAGTGGGCTTCCGTTCCGTCGAGCCAGTCACCGTTGGTCACGGCATCCCACCCCGCTACCGCCAGGTGCAACTCCTTGCGGAGCGGCTCGTCGGCTGAGCTGAACTGCAAATAGGCACAGAGAGCCGCAAGCGATACATCCGTCGACGGGTCGTTCCCCTGGCTCGCAACGAACGCGGCGAACGGTTGGAGCGGCTTTGGCATGACCCCAGCTGATTGGTCCAGGTCGAGTGAGAGTCTTGATGTCCACGAAGGTGGACCGAA
>JBPCPA010000179.1:0-10247 GCA_050999655.1 Jatrophihabitans sp. | reverse complement strand
TAGTCCTTCCTTCGCTGAGTTGGTAGCTCTTGAAGGAACCTACGTCCGTTGTCATTTACACCAAGGATGGGACGCGACCACGACCCTGCTCGGACTGGTCAAGCACGTCACATGGATGCAGCGAGTGTGGTTCGAGGAGTGCGTGGGAGGCAAGCCACGTCTGGAGCTCGGCCTGGTGAGCAGCCCAGAGGAATCCTTCCAACTCGCTGACGACGACACCGTCACCAGCATCAAGGCAGCCCACAGACGCGCCTGCGCGACGGCGCGGGCGGCCGTGGCCGGCCTCTCGCTGGACGCGATCGTGACGGGCCACCGCGCCGGACCACGCACACTGCGCTGGGTGCACGTGCAGGTCCTGCGCGAGCTGGCCCATCACTGCGGGCACGCCGACATCCTGCGCGAGCAGATACTCGCTGGCTGAGCGCGGGCAGGGTATGGCGGGCCGACCATCTGCGCGGCCTCGGACCCGCAAACCTAGAGGTCCGGATGATCGCCCGTGACACGCCGTAGGCCCATTGCTCTTGAGGGGCAGAAGGGTCTAGTTTGATGGCTCTCAGCCAGCTTTGATCTTCTTATACTTTATGCGACTCCGCCGACCCCACGGAGCCCCGATGAAGCGAGCCATGCTGTCGGAGTGCTGGTCGCCTGCGCTGCAGGCACGATCGGCCTGCTGTCCCCCGCCCAGGCCAACGCGATTCCAGTGCCGCCCAACGGCAATTAACGAGGTGCAGACCTTCTACGCAGAGCCCGGACGCCAGGGTGGCGTGGTGGGCCAGCACTTCTACGGCTGCGGTCAGTCGGCAAGCTGGGGCATCCAGACGGCCAACCAGAGTTTCAGCTTCGCGCCCTGCGGCACCGGTGGATTCCCCGGCCCACCACCGGTGCAGTAGCGATCCGCGCGAGCCGCTGCCCTCCCACCGACGGCGGCGATCTCCTGCTGTTCCTGCTGGTAGTGGTGATCTGCTGCCCGGTCGAAATGGGCTGGGCGCACGCACTGACACCGTCCGGTCCGGTGAGCGAGCGATCGGGTTTGGCGACGCTTCGTCGGCTGTGAGCGGCTGACCTAGACAGTTCTAGACGGTGTGGAGATTGGGTAACGGTCGGTCGCGGCGAATCGACATTTACTGCCGGCATTGGTGAAACTCACCGTCGGACATTCGATCGTGCGCGACAGGTGGTGGGACGATCCTCGACAACCTCGGGTTGCCGGCCGACGAAGGTCGGCGATGGGAGCATGCCCTGCCCGAACGGCTGCGCGCCGGGGACGTCTCGGTGCTGATGGAGATCTATGAGCATGCCGGCATGGCTGTCTACAGCAAGGCGTTGCGCAGCACCGGATCGGAGCGCAAGGCGCGGGCGCTGAGCGTGCGTACCTTCGGCTACCTCTGGGCCAATCCTCAGATCCTGGCTGACAGCAGGGTGCCGGTAGAGCTTCGGCTGGTCGTGTTGACCGGCCGGCTAGCCGGTGAGCCGGCCCCAGCTCGCGGTGCCCGGCCCTGGTCGGCCAGCCGCGGTCGCGGCCGGCATCGGCGCAGCCTGCAACCCAGCTGAGCTGGTGGACCGCGGCCGTCGGGAGGCTGTCGGGGCACAGTGGCAGACTCGCCGGAACAGCGGGCGAGAGGCGAGGGCAATGGCGACACGACGGTCCAACCAGCAGGGATTGAACAGCGAGGACGTGGCTGCGTTGCGCCAGCAACTGGCCGATGGCCGACGGCCGCGGGTCACCGTGGCCGGGCCGCAGTTCCCGGCCGGCTCGACCGGCACGGTCAGCCGGATCGGCGAGCCGGACGCCGACGGCGCCGATTACGTCACGGTGCGGGTGAAGGTCAACGGCCTGACCGACGAGTTGGCATTCGCGCCGGCCGAGCTGAGCCGGGGCCGCACCGGCTCGCGATCAGCGCCGGCCGCCGCGCCCAAGCCCGCCAAGCGGGCCACCAGCACCACCCGGTCCGGCAGCCCGCCAGATCCGAGCCGGCCCAGCGGGCCTGCTCACTCCAAGGCCGCCCGCTCACGCCCTACTCAATCAAGTCCTGCCCGATCGAGTCCTGCCCGATCGAGCGCGGCGCCGGCCGTCGCCGCCCCGGCAACGGCGGTGCCCGCACTCGCCTCGGCACCGGCCGCCCCGGGCCTCACAATCGCCCCGCCCCCCGCAACCGCCCCGAGCCGCCGGCGCAAGGCGACCGCCCTGGCCAAGGTCAGCTTCACGGTTACCGCTTCCGGCGCGAGCTGGTCGCTCAGCGCCACCCGGGGCGCCAAGAGCGTGCTGAAGAACCTCGACCTGCCGCCGGGCACGGTCACCGCGCTGGCCGAACTGCTGGGTCAGCCGGCCCTGATCGAGGCGGTTGCCGAGATCAACGACACCGCGCTGTCGGCGGCCCAACTGCGCGCTGAGCAATTGCGCGCCGAGCTCGACGCGCTCGAAGCGGTGCTGGCCACCCATCGCAGCCCGCGCTGATACCGTTCGCCCGGCACCGAAGTCAGGCCTGATACCAGCCGCTGCTCGCGGCCGTCAGCGGCCCCGCTGCTGAGCGGCTGAGGCAGACCGGTACGCCCCAGGCCGGCGGCACCTCGAACGGCGGGCCGTCAAAGACCGTCACGCAGCTCAGCGCGCCCCGACGAAACGCCAACACCTCATCACGGCCGGTCTCCAACCATTCCAGCTCCGCGGCCGCCTCGAACAGCCGCCGGGCGGCCAGCGCCCGTCGGTAGAACGCCAGCACCGAGTTCGGGTCGCCGTCCTGCCGGGTCACCGCGAAGTCGGCGAACCAGGCCGGTTGCGGCAACCAGGGCGCAGCTGCCGCGCCGTCCGTCGAGAAGCCCAGGCTCGCCCCGTCCGGCGTCCAGGGCAGCGGCACCCGGCAGCCGTCCCGGCCGTACTCGGTGTGGCCCGACCTGGCCCAGATCGGATCCTGGCGGGCGGCCGAGGGCAACTCCTGCACCTCGGGCAGGCCGAGCTCCTCACCCTGGTAGAGGTACACCGAGCCGGGCAGGGCGAGCAGCAGCAGGGTCGCCGCGGTCGCCCGCTGAGTGCCGAGCGGGACGTCCACCCGGCCGCGCGCCCGGGTCCGCAGCGCGTTGACGTCCGGGCTGGTCATCGGCTCTGCCTCGACCAGACCGTACCTGCTGACCGAGCGGTGCACGTCGTGGCTGTTCAGGGTCCAGGTCGGCGCCCCCTCCACGTGCTTGAGCCCGGCCAGACTCTCGTCGATGGACAGCCGGAACGCCCCGGCCTCGAACGGCTGTTGCAGCAGATCGAAGTAGAACACCTGGTTCAGCTCGCCGGCCCTGATGTAGTCCGCTGCATCGGACGGGGCCAGCCAGACCTCGCCGAGCAGGGTCAGCTCGCGGTCATAGCCCTGCGCGATTGCCCTCCACCGCTTGAAGATCTCGTGCACCCCGGGCTGGTTCCACATGTAGGGGTTGTCGCCGTCCGGGTCGGCCAGGTCGGGCAGGCCGGCGTGCTTGACCATGGCGTAGGCGACATCGATCCGAAAGCCGTCGATGCCCCGGTCGAACCAGGTTCGCAACACCCCGTCGAACATTGCCACGACCTCGGCGCTGTCCCAGTTGAAGTCAGGCTGGGACGAGTCGAAGCTGTGCAGGTACCACTGGCCCGGCGTGCCGTCGGGCAGCCGCGGCAGCGCGGTCCAGGCCGGGCCGCCGAACGTCGAGCGCCAGTTGTTCGGCGGTTGCGAGCGATCGCCACCCCGGCCGTCGGCGAAGATGAACCGGGCCCGCTCGGGTGAGCCCGATGGTGCCGTCAGCGCCTGCTGAAACCACTCGTGCTGATCCGAGCAGTGGTTGGGCACCAGGTCCATCAGCAGCTTCAGGCCACGCTCGTGGGTGGCTGCCAGCAGCCGGTCGAACGCCGCCGATCCCCCGTAGCGAACGTCGATGCGCTCGTAGTCGGCAACGTCATAGCCACCGTCGCGATTGGGCGATGGGTAGCACGGGTTGAGCCAGATGCCGTCCACGCCGAGCCCGGCGATGTGATCCAGCCGCGCGGTGATGCCGTCCAGGTCACCGATGCCGTCGCCGTCGGAATCGGTGAACGACTTCAGGTACAGCTGGTAGATGACGCTGTCACGCCACCACTGCGCGGCCGGCCTGCCAGGGTCCGGAGACAGGTGTGAACTCATCAGCTTCCTAGTGTGAGGTTGTCCAGGTTTATCGCGCCAGTCTGGCCGCTGCCGCGCCAGATCACCACGGTGTGCAGGCCGGCGGTCAGGGTGACCGGCACACTCAGCGTGACCCAGCTGTCCCAGGTTCCCTGCGCCGGGAAGGTCGGCACCGCGACCTGGTTGCCGTCCACCGCGACGATCCTGGTGGCATCAGAGCCGCCGTTGCCGTAGCGCAGCACCAGGTGGTAGCTGCCGGCGGTCGCGGCGTTCACGGTGAAGGACACGCCACTGTTGGTGGTGGCGAAGTTGTCCACGAACCCGGTGCCGGTGTAGCCGGCGTGGTCGGTGCCGGTGGTGACGCCGGTCTTGGTCGCCGTTTCGGCCTCGTAGCGGCTGGCGGTCGGGGTGGTGAAGGTCCGGTCGATGTAGACCATGTCCCAGTTGGTCAGCGACGGCACGGTGAAGGAGATGTAGCGACCGGAGGAGTCGGTGCCGGTGGTGTAGCTCAGTGAGGTGCTCGCTCCGTGCGCCGAGTCCGGCGAGGCGACCTTCACCGCGGTCGGGTTCTCATCCGGGCCGAGGTAGTACTTCAGCGCCAGGTTGGTCTGGGTGCTCGGCGTGGCCTTTCCGGCGTCGCGCCAGGTGTTGTCGTTGCCCAGCAGGTTGATCAGGTGGATCACATCGTCGGTGCTGGTCTTCTTCAGGTTGGTCCAGATGGTGTTGGCCGAGGCGTCTCCGCTGATGGTCTTGCCGGCGATCGAGATGAACTGGGTACCCGAATCCACCGAGTGCACGTCCGGGCCGTAGAGCAGGTTCTCATAGCCGGTGATGAAGTCGTAGTAGTCCTTGGTCCAGCTGCGCAGCGCGTTGGTCATCTGCTTGTCGTGGTCGGGAAAGTACGGCGCGGACAGCATCGAGTCGCCCTGTGACATCTCAATGTGGCTGGCCCCGGACGCTGCGATCGCGGCATCCTCCAGCTGCACCGAGGTGGTGTCCAGGGTGCCGAGAACCAGGTTGTCCAGGTTGGCGAAACCGGAGTCGCCGGTGCCTACCGAGATGGACACCGTGTGGCTGCCGGCGCTCAGCGACGGGGTCACGATGTCGGAATCGAAGTGCCAGTTGGTCCAGTTGCCGTCGGTCGGCATCGTCACGTGCCCGATCGAGGTGCCGTCCACGCTCACGGTTCGGGTGGCATCGCCGGCCGCGCCGTTGGCGTAGCGGAAGACCAGGCTGTAGCGGCGCGCCTCGGGCGCGCTGATGGTGAAGGTCACCGAGTCACCGGCGTTGCCGTAGTTGGCCACGAAGCCGCTGCCGGTATAGCCGGCGTGGTCGGAGTTGATGGTCAGACCGCTGCTGCGCACGGCAGATTCGGCCTCGTAGGTCGGCCCGGCATCGTCCTTGGTGTTCGGGTAGGCAGCGATCACCGAGGGAATCGAGTTGGACTCGGCCCGCTGGGTGTCCAGGTAGCTCTTCATCGCGGCATAGGTCTCGTGGTTGTCCCACAGCTCGCTGTAGAGGTAGCTGGTGTTCTTGGCCGAGGCGACGTTGTCACCGCCGTAGCCGTCGACAGCGTTGATGCCGAGCACCTTGCCGGTGGCCGAGGCGGTCAGTGCGGTCTTGGTCGCCGCGACCAGCGAGGCGAGGCCGGCCTGGACGTCCACCGGGGTGCCGGAGGTGTCGGTCATCGCGCCCCAGTTGCCGAGCTGATCCAGGTGCACGCCGTCGAAGCCCATCGTGTTGACCTCGTCGACGTACTTGGCGGTGATGTAGTTCTGCCAGGAGGTGTTGGCCGGATTGAAGATGTAGAGGTTGGTGTTGGGCTGGTTGGGCTTCATCTCGAACGCCCACGGCGTGCCGTTGGAGGCGTAGTCCAGCGCCCAGCTCGGCGAGACGCCCGACACCGTCTGGTAGTTCTGCAGCGCTGCGTAGGACATCGTGTATGGCATCGCGGCGACCGTGTGGTTGTGCGCCGCGGTGATATAGGTCTTGACCGCGGTCGGTGAGATCACGTCGCCGTTCCAGGCGGTCCAGGTCGCGGGCAGCGTGCCGTCCGGGTTCTTCTGCACCGGGTTCTCGTGCCGCCACATCCAGTCATAGAACTGCACGGCGTTGATGTGGTACTTGCGGGCCAGCGTGGCGATGTCGGCGTCGGCGGTCACCGAGGTGGTACCGGACGGGTAGCCGGTCAGCGCGCCGATCCGTGGGAAGTGCGTCCAGTCGCTGGAGACGTCGATCGCGGTGGCTCCGGTCGAGCTGCCGGCGGTGATCGAGACCAGGTAGCCGGTGAAGTCGGTGCTCGGCGGGGTGACCGACCAGTTCACCGTGTTGGTGCCGTTGGCCGCCACCGTCGTCGCCACGCTGCCGGTGCTGACCGTGCTGCCCAGGTGGCTGAGGGTGTAGGCGACATTGCCCGACCAGGAGCCGGCGCCGGTGGACTCGTGCACCACTGCCGAGACGGTCACCGCCCCGCCCGGGGTGTAGCGGGCGTTGTTGACGTAGGCGTCGGTGATCGTCGGGGTGCCGCCGGTGGCGACCGCCTCGGGCGCGGCCTGCAACAGCGCGGCGGCGATCGCAACGACGCTGCCGGCGACGAACCAAGCAGCTCTGGTCTTGCCTCGGGTTCTGTTCATGGGGGCGGGTCTCCTGAATCGGCGGACGGACGGAACGGGGAGAGCGGAGAGCGGCTAGCTGGTGGCGGGTTCGATGAGCACGATCTGCCACAGTCGCGGCGGTGGCAGGCTGGCCAGGACGTGATCGCCCTCGACAGCGAGCGGGACGTCGATCAGCCGGGACTGCGCATCCGGGTCGGCGTAGCGCACCCGGGGCAGCTGGCTACCCACCCGGCGGATTCGGACGGTGCCAGGCCCGGGGTCACCGGGCTGGGCACGCGGGCCATCCCAGAGGGTGTCGGGCTGGCCGGTCAGGTTGATCAGATGCAGCAGGTAGGCATCGCCGAGCTGGACGATGCGCCGCCACACGATGCCGGCCCCGGCCAGTTGCGCGACCTCGATACCGGCGTAGCTGACGTCGAGATCGTCGTTGTAGGCACCGGCGAAGCTGCCGGTGACCTCGGTGCCGCCGGGGGCGAACAGCAGCTCGCCGTGCGCCACCGCGAAGTCGTACCAGCGGTGCAGCAGCTGCGCGGTGGACGCGCCGACCTGGTGGTTGCGCACGTAGTAGGGATCGACCAGTATCCGGTCGGCCTCGCCGCACAGCAGGTGGCTCGCCCCGTGCGAGAACAGGGTCGCCATGGTCAGGCCGGTGGCCAGGTCCGCCGATTCGGCCGGAGCGCTGTCATAGACGTGCTGGTAGGCAGCGATCACCACCGGCTTGCCGGCCGCCTCGCTGCGGGCCCGGGTGACCACCTGAGCCAGGTGCTCCAGGCCGACCTGCGGTGGCCACACCTCGATATAGACGGCGTCCTGGGGCGCGGCCGCGGTGGCCCAGGTCGGAAAGTCGTTGACATTGTTGAACACCAGCCGCGACTGCGGCAGCTCCGCCCGGACGCCGCCGATCAGCTCGACAAAGCTGCTGGCCACGTCGACCTGCACCCCGTCCGGGCGCTGGGCGCGCTTGGGATAGCCGTACTGGTCCAGGTGAAAACCGTCAAAGCCCACCTCGGCGGTGGCCGCCCGCAACTCGGCCACGAAGTGTGCCAGCCAGTCCGGTGCGGCCGGGTCGAGCACGAACAAGAAGTCGCCGAGGGCATAGGGCTGCCCGCCTGCGGTGAGCAGCGCATCGTGGTGCCACCTGGGCCACTCGTCCGGCCCGACGGCGTACACCGCGGCATAGCCGAGCGCCTCCGAGCCGACCCGGTGACAGGCCGCGATCAGCTCGCGCACCGTGTCCAGCGAGACCGGCTGGCCGAGCGCGTCAGCATACTGCTGGCCACCGCCGAGCAGGTCGGCGTGCCGGTAGGCCCAGTCATAGAACTGCACCCCGGTCAGGTGCAGCCGGCGCAGGTTGTCCTGCACCGCAGCCAGATCGCGGCCCGGTCGGTAGTCCACCACGAACCCGTAGCGCAGCACCGAGCGCGGGTCGGCGAGCACCTCGACCGCGGTGTGGCCGGCACCGAGTTCGACACCGTAGCCACCGACCGGCAGCGGGCCGAGTTCGACGATGCCGGACGCGCTGAGCGCCACCTCGGTGACCAGTTCGCCCAGGTGCCACACCGACAGGACGCCGGGCGCTGAGAGCCCGCGCACCTCGATGGCCACCGGCTGGTCGGGCCGGTAGCTGGTTCGGGTGGGCAGCAGTTCGGTGAGTGCCGGCCCGGGGTCCGGCCGCGACGGGGCCGTCATCCCTTCACCGCCCCGGCGGTCAGCCCCTGCACGAAATACCGTTGGAACAGCAGGAAGACCACGATCACCGGCACCACCGCGATGACCCCGGCCGCGAATACCAGCCCCCACAGCGTGGAATTCTGGCCCTGGAACAAGGCGATCGCCAGCGGCAACGTCCGCTTGGACGGGGTGTTGATGATGGTCAGCGCCCAGGTGAACTCATCCCAGCTGCCCAAAAAGGTGAAGATCGTCGCGGTCGCCAGCGCCGGCTTGGCCAGCGGCAGGATCAGTCGCCAGTACCGGGTCCAGGCGCCGGCCCCGTCTACCTGCATCGCCTGCTCGAGTTCCATCGGGATGGCCTGGAAGAAACCTCGCAGCAGAAAGGTGTTCAGCGAGAGCGAGAATCCCACGTAGAAGATCACCAGCCCGGCCATCGAATCGATCAGGCCGAAGTACTTGGCCAGGATGAACTGCGGGATGATCAACATGATGGGTGGAATCATCAGGCCGAGCAGCAGCACCTTGAACAGGATTTCCCTGCCGGGAAAGCGGAATCTGGCAAAGGCATAGGCCATCATCGAGCTCAGCAGCAACGACAGTGCGGTGGTGATCACCGCTACTACCACCGAGTTGAGGAAGTACCGGGCGAAGTTGTCGGTGGTCCAGGCGTCGTGATAGTTGCTGACCGTCGCCGGGTGCGGGATGAACTGCGGCGGGATGGTGAGCACGTAGGTCTGGCTCTTGAACGAGGTCGAGAGCATGTAGATGAACGGCAACACCATGATCGCCGCGCCCACCGTCAGCACCAGGTAGCGGGTGCCGTGCTGCCCGATCCGGTTCGACAACGTCCCGGTCGCGCTCATACCCACCTGCTCTTCGCGCAAGCGCTCATCGCTGAATTCGCTCCGCGCTTCGCTCGTACCTCGCTGCAATGCTCGCTCATGCCAGTTCCTCGGAGTCGGCGCGGAACACCCGCAACTGGATGGCGGACAGCACGAAGACGCCCACCGTGAGCAGCACCGCTATCGATGCGCCGTAACCGAAGTTGAGGTTGGTGAAAGCCTGGGTGTACATGTAGGTCAGCAACACCTGGGTGGAGTCGGCGGGGCCGCCGTTGGTCACCAGGATCACCGAGATGAACACGTTGAAACCGCCGATCACCAGCATCACGGTGACGAACGTCGCCGCCGGCCAGATCGCCGGCAGGGTCACCGCCCGGAATCGTTGCCAGCGGCCGGCACCGTCCATCTGGGCCGATTCGAGCAGATCCTTCGAGACTCCCTGCAAGGCCGCCAGGAAGATCATCATCGACCAGCCGACGCCCTTCCAGATGCCCAGCGCCGAAATGGCGGTCAGCCCGGTCCAGCGCCCGGACAGCCACGAGATGTTGTGGTTGGTCAGGTGGGTCACGTCGTGCAGCATCCAGTTCACCAGCCCGCTGTCTGCGAACAGGTACTGGAACAGCAGCGAAACGACCACCCAGCCGGTCACCACCGGCAGGTAGAACAGCACCCGGAACAGCGCACGGCCGGGGGCCTTGTTGTTGAGCAGGCTCGCCACCAGCAACCCCAGCACGATCTGCGGTGGCACCGTGAAGACCATGTAGATCGCGCTGTTCTGCAGCGCCCGCCAGAACACCGGGTCGTGATAGGCGCTCTGGTAGTTCGTCCAGCCGATGAACTTCGAGCTCGCCCCGGCGACCACGTTCCAGTCGTAGAAGCTCATCTGGAACGCCTTGATCATCGGATAGATGATCAGGGCCAGAAACAGCAGGAAGCCTGGCGCCAGGAACAGGTAGGCGGTCAGGCTCGACCGGGTGCGCCGGCTGACCGGCCGGCGCACC
>JBPCPA010000164.1:0-22700 GCA_050999655.1 Jatrophihabitans sp. | reverse complement strand
TGCCAGCAGCCCGAACAGGTACCACTGCACGACGTAGGCGGCATGCTTGGGCTCCCCGGCGCCACCGGCCGGGTTGGACACGTCCGGCGAGCAACTCGCCGCAGCCGTCCCAGACCGGGGCGCCGATCCGGCTGGCCTGCTCGGCGGCGTCGACGGCGTCCACCTGCGTGCCGGGGAGCCGGCCGAACCGGTCCGCCTTGTGGTCGGCCGGTTGCAGCCGGACGGTCACCCGGAGCGACCCGGTCGGCGCTGGCGGCACGGTCGGCGAGGTGTCGGCGGCGCCGGTCTGCGGGACGAAGCCGCGAGCCACCAACAGCACCCCGTCGGCCGTCCGGAGCGGGGTGATCACCAGGTAGCCGATATCGCTGTCGATGGTCTGGCCGCGCAACAGGCTCTGCTGGGCGGGCAGGTAGGTTCCGGTGGCGCTCACCTGCCGGAACTTCTGCGCCTGGCCGTTCGAGGTCGGCGTGCTGGCCGGCCCCAGGACGGCGGCCACATCGGCCATCGGGTCCCGGTCGTCGGAGCGCAGGTGATGGTTGGCGTTGTGCTTCTGCTCGAACCGGAAGATCTGCCAGGTGCCAGCGATGCCGCAGACGGTGGCAACCACCACCATCAGCCCGAACAACCCCAGGTAGCGGGGTTGGCGCAGCGTCGTCAGCACCTCTAGACAGTACGTCGAAGCCAGCTACGGCCGGCCGGTACCCTGACCCGCGAGGGCGCTTAGCTCAGCGGGAGAGCACTCGGTTTACACCCGAGCGGTCACTGGTTCGATCCCAGTAGCGCCCACCAGGACACGCTTACTCGAACCATTGACCGGAAAATGTCAGCGGGTACGGGGTCTGGTTTTCGTTAATGGTCCATGCAGGAGTTCCGCTCGTAGAACCGCGAGTGTTAGACATGGATTGCGAGTGGGCCGCCTACGGCTTCGATGGGATCGAAGTCGTCGTTCTGGGTTACGACCGGCAGATCGTTTGCCGCTGCGATGGCCGCGATCCAGAGGTCATTGACCTTCGCGCGCCGGCCCTCTTCTGCCAGCCTGACTCGTAAGGCGGCCCAGTGTGTGGCGGCGGCGGTGTCGACCGGCAGGGGCTCGAGGGCGCGGACTGCGTCCAAGGTTGCTAAGCGTCGTGATCGGGTCTGGGTATCTCGGGCCGCGAGGACGCCGGCATGGAGTTCGGCGATGGTGATCACGCTGACGAGAGCTTCGTCGGGCAATGCTGCCGTATTCAGCGGGCGTCCAGACTCGTGTGCGATGAAGACCGATGTGTCCAGCAGCGCGCGGGCGAGGTTCGTGGTCACTGAAGCGGGTCGAGATCGGCTGTCGTGCCCGCCGTCAGGTCGGCAAGATCCTCACGCATGCCAGCGTCGGCTTGGTGCCGGTGCAGCAAGGTGATCAAGTCTGCCTTCGAGATCGTCGGTCGGCGCGCGATGCTCACTGGACCCAGTTCGGCCACCGCTGCTCCGTTGACCGTGATCGTCACGCGATCACCGGCAGCCACCCGGCGAAGGACATCGGCAGTGTGGTTGCGAAGGTCCCTGGATGCGATCAAGCTCATGTGCACAACCGTAGCATCATTGCCGCACCCTGGGGGTTTGCGCGCGCCGCGCGGGGAAGTGAAGCAGACCTGCTCGCGACAGCCGACGTAGATCGCTCTTCTGCGCAGTACTGCCAGCACCAGACCGACGGCTGCCAGCTTGAGCAGCCACGGAGTGGGCTCGCCGCGTAACTCGGATAGGTTGCTCGGGTATGTCCTGCCCGGCACGGCCGTTCAGCACGGGTGCCGGGTGCTTCGGCCGCGCCTGACCCGGCGTTGAACCCCGCGGGTCCGACCTGTCGAGCGTTGTTGCGGGGGCGGGGGGTCCGCGCCCGGGTGCCTGGAGGTGCACGTGAGACGATCCATCGGATTTGCCGCCGCAGCGACGGCGTTGGCGCTCCTGGCGTTACCCCTGGCGGTGAGCCCGGGTGCCAGTCCGGCCCACGCGACCGGGATCTCCTATAACAAGTTGTCACCGCTGCAGCAGCGGCTGCTGTCGGGCAGCGGCACGCTCGCGATGACAGACACCCCGAGCAGTTCGATCCCGAAGTCGTCGTTCCGGCACACCTCCATCTCGGGGGGCAACGGTTGCCAGGATCGCCTGGGGTCCAACCTGAAGGTCAATGCCAACTGCCAGAACATCACCGATGCCGATCTCGCCGGCCGCGGCGAGGCAAACAACGGGACCTCCATCGCCTATGACCCCAACAACCCGCGCGTGATGGTCGCCTCGGCCAATGACTATCGCACCGGGGACAGCAACTGCTACACCTCCTACAGCACCGACGGCGGCCATAACTGGCAGGACAGCACCCCGCCGACCAGCTTCACCCGCGGGCAGGTGCCCAACGTGGTGGACTTCGGCGCCAGCCGGGAGTACTGGGACGCCGCCAGCGGCACCTCGGTGGCCTTCGACACCAAGGGAAACGCCTACCTGAGCTGCCTACTGTTCACCCGGGCCCAGCCGACCGCGAACAGCAGCGACATCTCCAGCGCGATCGTGGTGAGTCGCTCCACCCAGAACGGGGGTGCCTCCTGGAACTTCCCGGGCCGTTACGTCCGTGCCAGCGCCGACGTGACCGGGACCGGGATCCCGCCGTTCCTCGACCGGCCGCTGCTGGCCGTGGACAACCACGTCGGCAGCCCGTACCAGGACCGGGTCTATGAGTCGTGGACCGAGTTCGCCTCCGACGGCACCACCTTCATCTATGCGTCCTATTCCTCCAACTACGGCGAGACCTTTGCGGCGCCCAAGCTGGTGAGCACCACCAGCCCGATGTGCGTCAAGACCTTCGGCGCCGGCACCGTCGCCACCACCGGGGAGAGCTCCACCTGTAACGAGAACCAGCTCTCCCAGCCCTTCACCGGCAAGGACGGCAATCTCTACATCGTCTACGACAACTTCAACAACTCGAATACGGCCAATCCTTCCGACAACCGCAACCAGGTGCTGCTGTCGAAGTCCGTCGACGGTGGCAACACCTTCCTGCCGCCGATCAAGGTCAGCGACTTCTACGACCTGCCCGACTGCGCGACCTATCAGGCCGGCCAGGGCGCCGGCCGGGCCTGCACGCCGGAGAAGGGTAGCTCCACCAACTCCTACTTCCGGGCGTTCAACTACCCGTCCGGCGCGGTCGACCCGACCGATCCGAGCAAGGTCGTGGTGGCCATCGGCTCCTACATCAACCAGCACTCCAACGAGTCCAACGGGTGCGTGCCGACCGGCTTCTCCTCGATCAGGCTGACCCTCTACACCGGTGTGAAAACGCTGGGCGCCTGCAACAACGACATCATGCTCAGCGTGTCCAACAACAAGGGCGCCACGTTCACCGGTAGCACGCGCGACCCGCGGGTGATGCCGGTGGTCACCACCGCCCCGGGGCAGGCAACCACCGATCAGTGGCTGCCCTGGGTCGACTTCACCAAGAAGGGCAAGCTCGCGATCTCGTACTACGACCGGCAGTACGGCACGGACGAGACCACCGGCTTCTCCGACGTCAGCCTGTCCGGCAGCGACGACCTGACGCACTTCGGGATCAAGCGGGTCACGTCCTCCTCGATGCCGCCACCGACCGAGTTCGCCGGGACGTTCTACGGTGACTACTCCGGCATGGTGGCGCCAGACGATGCCCTGCCGCTGTGGACCGACACCCGCACGCCGGAGCTGTTCCTCTGCCCGGGCACCGGCACGACCGGCGTCGCTCCGAAGCTCTGCACCGCCGGCGCGTCCAACGCGGCGGTGGCCAACGACCAGGAGTTGCGGATCGCCATTCTGCCGGTACCTGGTCACTGACCGGACACCTGGCTTCCCGTCAGCCGGCGGACCTTTCTGTCCGCCGGCTGACGGGAACGGTGTTGTCGTCGCTGGCGGGCACCGAAGCCGACAGCGCCCTGGCGAGCCGTCCGTCTCCGGCGCTGTCCGGGAATGCCTGACCCACGACCGGACTTTCAACTCGCATGACGACCATTGGATTCATCGGCAGCGGCAACATCGGCAGCACCGTCGCCCGGCTGGCGGTGGAGGCCGGCTATGAGGTCGTCATCTCGAACTCGCGAGGTCCGGAGACGCTTGCCGATCTGGTCGGCAATCTCGGACCGAAGGCGCGGGCGGCCACCGCGGCGCAGGCTGCGGCAGCCGGGGATATCGTCGTCGTGACCGTCCCGCTCGGCCATCTCGATCAGGTGCCGGCCGAGCCGCTGGCGGGCAAGGTTGTCATCGACACCTGCAACTACTACCCCCAGCGCGACGGCGCGATCACGGCGCTCGACGACAAGCAGATCACCACTAGCGGGCTGGTTCAGCAGCACCTCGCCAACGCCAGCGTGGTCAAGGCGTTCAACAACATCTTCTTCCAACACCTGGGTTCCCTGCAGCGGCCGGCAGGTGCGGCCGACCGCAACACCCTGCTGATCGCTGGCGATGACGCGACAGCAAAGCACGCCGTCACCAACTTCATCGATGCGATCGGCTACGACGTCCTCGACACCGGCGTCCTCGCTGATAGCTGGCGCTTCGAGCGTGATCAGCCGGCCTACGCCGCCGCATATGCCGAGAACGGCGATTTCGACAGGCCGAAGCGCGCCGACCGCGCCGAACTGCTGGCGTTGCTGGCGCGCGGCGACAGGTCCATCGATTAGCCGCCGGCAGCCAGCCAACGGAGCCGTTCCGCCCGTCCACCACGATCTTGTGCCTGTCGTCACCGATCGGTTCGGCCCGCGGTCTCAGGGTCCGGCTCACGCCGCGTCTCGGAGTAGAGCCTTGGAGTGGAACCGCGATCGTGGGACGGTGGACAGATGGCTTCGTATTCGTTGAATGAGGCGGCGGTCGAGCACGCCCGACAGCTCATCGAGGGCAAGCAGTACGTGCTGAACAGCGACTGGGGTGAGGCACAACCCGACGCCTCGATCCAGAACGCCTACCTCGGTGGACACGACTGGGACGCCTACGGTGCGTGGCATCTGGGATTGACCGACGGTGCAACCGACGCAACCAAGGCTCGCTACGGATTCGCCTATGGCGACTTTCGCCGGGTCCATCGAAGCGGGCTCATCGCGTGTGTCTACCGCGCGTCGGAGTGGCGCCACAAAGAGGTCGAACTGGCGGCCCACGACCTGTTGCAACTTCTGGACCGGACCAGTGCCTAGCAGACAACCGCAGACCTAGACGGTGGCGGCCGGGGGCACGGTGGTGCGCATGAGGCAATGATTCTTGCCCTTGGGCCGGTCGTAGTCGAAGCCGGCCTGTTCGAAGGTGCTGCGGGTCGCGTTGTACAGGAACGACGCGGACACCTTCTTACCCGCGGTGTCCTGGGGGTAGCTTTCCACGGTCCCGCCGCCGGCCTGCGCGATCAACTCGAGTGCCCCGTCGACCGCGACCCGCGCCACGCCGCGACGGCGATAACGCCGGTCTACGAAGACGCAGGTGATCCGCCAGTCCGGCATCGGAGAATCGGCGTTTTCGACCTCCCCGCGATGGGCAATCCCGGGCAACTCTGCCGGGCTGCAGTACTGGGCCCAGCCCACCGCCGTCTCGCCGTCGAACACCAGCGCGGCGTGGGAGCGGCCGGTCCCGACCAGGTTGCGCTTGAAGTCGCGGGTGCGCTCGGCCGACCGCGGCGCGCCGGCGGACGGCGCCGAATGCGTGGCCAGGTGGAACCAGGTGCACCAGCAGCCGCCGAACCCGCCACCGCCATGTCGTTCGCACAACGCCGCAAAGGCGTCCCAGGTCTGGTTGCTCAACGCTCTGATCTCATAGCGGCTCACGTCCTCGCGCCAGCCTCGATCAGGTCCAGATCGCGTTCGGCGTAGCGGCGGTGCTCGCATTCCTCGTTGAGAATGACCCGCAGGCAGCGGAGCACGCTCAGGCGGCGCCCACCCTCCCAGAGCGGCCCTTCGCACTCCTCGGCCAGCCGTTGCGGGCTCACCTCGGCCAGGAAGTCGGTCACCCTCGCAACCCGATCCGCCCGCAGGGCAAGCAGGTCGGCGTAGGAGGGAGTCGCGTCCGGATCCAGGCCGAGCTCGTCCGGGCGCTCGACGAACTCCGGCAGGTCGGTGAACGGCATTCCCCAGGGATGAAAAGGCTGTTCATCGCCCAGGATCGCCCCGAGCCAGGCGTCGGTGGCGAAGACCAGGTGCCTCAGGGTCTGGGCGAAGGACCATTCCTGCTCTACCGAGACATCCACCGTGCCGGCGGGCAGGGCGGCCACCCGCTGGTAGCTGGCCGCCCAGCTCTGCCGAAGGGCGGTCCAGGCGGCACGGAGCCCGGCCGGATCGGACGCGCCGCAGAGCGCCCGCGCCGGCTCCCGCCGCGAGAGCTCTGCCTCGATCAGCGGGGCCACCGCGACCCCATTGATCTGCAGGCCGTCAATCTCACCGTCGATCGCTGCCCCGCTGAGGCTGACGGCGCGCATCACCACTCCGGACAGGTCGACCATGCGAAACCGGGCGTCGTTGAGTTTTACCCTGCGGAACTCGGCTCCGGTCAGGTCGGCCCGGGTGAACTCGCGGCCACGCAGATCGTCGGTCTTCTCGGGCATGCGTCCTCCTCGGTCGGGCCGCGGCCGGTGGCGGCGGAAGGTGTTGCGCTGGTCACCGGTAGAAGATAGAGCCTCATCCGGACGGTATCCGTCCGGGATACCGAGGACTCGCGGCGTCTAAGGCGTCTAAGGCGTCTAAGGCTGACACCATTGCCGACCTCCTTGCCGCGATGCGACAGGCCCGATTCCTCCCGCATGGTGATGTATGGTTTCGCCGACCGTGCCGAGGATGAAGTGGACAATCGATGGCCTCTGGTGACACGTACCGCAAACTGATCGACCTGCTCGACGAGCGCGGCGCCAGTTACCGGGTAATAGAGCACGAACCCGAGGGCGTCACCGAGGCGGTGAGCCGGCTGCGCGGCCACGATCCGGGCCAGGCGGCCAAGTGCATGGTGGTCATGGTCAAGCTCGGCAAGAAGGAGACCCGCTACGCCGCGGCCGTCATCCCCGGGGACAAGCGGGTCGACTTCGACAAGATCAAGGCCCTGTTCAACGGGACCTACGCAGCGTTCGCCTCTCCGGAAGCCGCCGAAGACCTGGCGGGAACTCCGGTCGGGACGATCCCGCCGTTCTCCTTCGACGAGCGGATGGAACTCTTCGTCGACCCGGAACTGCTTCGGCATGCGGAGGTCTTCTTCAACGCCGCCCGGCTCGATCGCACCATCGCGCTGGCAACCGAGGACTACCGATCCATCGCCCAGCCCAGGGTCGAGTCGATCGCCAAGGCCTGACCGGCCGCGGCGGGGTCAGGCGCCGCCACACCCGGCGGGCATCTCATCACAGCGCGACCCTCGACGGCGCCGCCCGCAACCCGAACGAGCAGCGCGGTAACGGCTCTCACGGCGTCTGGTGCCGGTCCGTTAATCCGGATAAGCCACCGACTGAGATCCGGTGAACATGATGATTCGTGCTGTTTTTGACTACTTTTGAAATACATCGTTCCGGTGTGTAGTGTCGCCTTTTGGGTTGAAGATGACAGTTCCGACGAAGAGGCTGTTAGTTGGCACGCTCTGCGCAAGCACCAGGCTCGATCGGCGGCGCCGAGCCCGTGGTCCTCGCTGCGCGCGACGAGGTTGCATTCCGGCTGTTTGCCTTCCCGCATGCGGGCGGAAGCCACCACAGCTTCGCTGGGTGGCCGGCCGGATTGCCTGATGATGTCGAGCTGATCTCATACTCGCTACCCGGCCGGGGCGGCCGCCAGGATGAGCCCCCCTACCTGCGGTGGCAGTCCCTGGTGGCCGACCTCGTGAGGCTTGTCCTCCGGTATGCCGATGGCACGCCGTTCGCATTCTTTGGACATAGCTTCGGTGCCCTGCTGGCGTTCGATACCTGCCGGCAACTGGCCTGGCAGAATCACCGAACACCGCAAGTCCTCATGCTGTCCGCACACCGGGCGCCCCATCTCGCGGCCAGCCGGCCCGCGCATTCGCTACCGGACGACCAATTCCTTGGCATGGTCAGGCAATGGGGCCTGGTGCCCGAGGAACTCCTGGGGCAGAAAGATCTGCAAGAGCTGATCCTGCCGCCCCTTCGGGCCGATCTGAGGCTGGACGAGCAGTACCCGTGCCAGACCGGAGCGGCCACCGGTAGGCAGCTGAGCGTCCCCTGCGTCGTGTACGGCGGTGCTCAGGACCAGACTGTGGGCTCGGCCGAGCTGCAGGCCTGGCGCGAGCACATCGAAGAAGGCACCCGCTTCGGTGTCGAAACCCTCCCCGGCGGGCATTTTTACACCGTCAGCGCACAAGACGCCCTGCTGAACAGCATCAGCGGTCAGCTGGAGCTGGTACGAGACGAGCTTGGCCCGTCGGTGGCCTTCTCGGATCGCCGGTATCCGGTGCCGGACCGCGGTGTCTGGGAGCGTTTCCAGCAGCAGGTGACCGCCGCGCCGGATGCCCTGGCGCTGGTCGACGGGATGCGGCGATGGTCCTACTGCGATCTCAGCGGCAGCGCCACCGAACTGGCCGGCGATCTGGCCGCGCTCGGGGCCGGTCGCGGCACCGTGGTCGGTCTGCTGCTGGCACATTCGGCGGAGTATTGCATCAGCCTGCTCAGCTGCTTCGCAATCGGTGCCCCCGCCTGCCTTCTGGAGAAGAACTGGCCGGCCTCGCTGCTGGCCCAGTTCCTGGACAGCGCAGGCGTCACGGTGGTCCTGACGACTCCGGACCTCGTCGAACTGCTGCCGCCGTCCTTCCGGGAGCCGGGCAAGCTGCTCGTGCTCGACCCCGACCGGCGGACCCGGCCGACCGCCACCGGCCAGCCGCAGGACGCCGGCACCTTTCGGCCGGCCGACTTCGACCCGTCCGGTATCGCACTGGTCTCGATGACCAGCGGGACGTCGGGAAAGCCCAAGGCGGTGCTCAACACCGAGCTGGGTTGCCTGTACTGCTTCGAGGCCCGTTACCAGCGCTATCCCTACCAGGACTCGTCCTGCGAGGGGTTGAACGTCTTCTTCGGCTGGGAATGCTTAAGACCGCTGCTGCAGGGCAAGCCCGCGGTCGTCATCGCGGACGAGCACATCGTGGATCCGGTCCGGCTGGTAGAAACCCTGGCCGAGTTCGGGATCACCCGCATCGTGGTTCCGCCGTCGTTGTTGGAGAGCGTGCTGGATCACCCGGTGGTCGGTCAGACCCTGACCGATCGCCTCGGACAGCTGGAGATCGTGTTCCTGATGGGCGAGGTGGTGCCCACCCGCGTGGTGGCGAAGGCGGCCGCGCTGCTGCCGGCCCACGTGCGGCTGGTCAACGCCTACAGCACCTGGGAGAGCCTGGATGTCTCCTACGCAGACCTGCTCCCCGGGCCGGCGGCCGGGGCGAGCACGGCGCCGACCTTCGCGCCGGTCGGCCAGATCCTGGCCGGCAGTGCGGCGATTCTGCTGAACGACAGTGGCCGACCGGTCCCGTACGGCGCTGTCGGTGAGCTGCATGTGGCCGGTCCCGGCGTCGCGTCCGGCTACCTCAACGATCCGGCGAAGACTGCCGAACGCTTCGTGCCGTGCCCGGCCGCGCTGGCCGACTCACCGTTCGCCGACGAGCTCTTCTATCGCACCGGGGATCGTGCCAGGTTCTTGCCCGGCGGCGAGCTGGAGATTCTGGGCCGGCTGGGAGACGTGGTGAAGCTGCGGGGCTTCAAGGTCTCGCTGCGGGCCGTGGAAAGCGTGCTGGAGGATCAACCCGGGGTCTCGCGAGTGATCGTGCGACCGGTGCTGGACGGGCGTACAAAGCAGCCGACGAGCCTGCTCGCCTACCTGGTCGGCGATCAGGGCAAGCCCTCGGAGACGGTGCTGGCGCGGTCGCGTCAGAAGGCCGTCCGCGACCTGCCGGAATACGCTCGGCCGCGCCATCACATCGGTCTCGACACGCTGCCGATCAGCCGGAGCGGCTCGCGCAAGATCGATCTGTCGGCGCTGCCCGGACCGCCCGAGGAGGTGCCCGAACCGGCGGTGCCGCTCACCACGGTGGAGCGGCGCCTGGCCCAGGCCTGGAGCGAGGTGATCGGGGTCGGCTCGATCGAGCCCGAGGACAACTTCTTCGACCTGGGTGGTGATTCGCTCAGCGCGGCTCGACTGGCAGGGCTGCTGACCGAGCGGTTCGGCATCTCGCTGGCGGTCATCGACGTCTTCCAGTTCAGCACGCTGCGCGAGATGGCCAGGCACTGCTCCAGCGACCGGACCAGTGCCGAACCGGCGGCATGGCGACCCCGCCGATCGGAGAAGGTCGAGCTGGCGGTGGTGGGAATGGCCGGACGCTTTCCCGGCGCCCCGACCATCGAGGCGTTCTGGCAGAACCTCAAGGACGGAAGCGACTCGCTGAGCACCTTCACCGAGCAGCAATTGCGCGAAACCGGGTTGGCCGAAGAGGTCCTGACCCATCCGAACTGGGTTCCCGCCGGCCAGCTGCTCGCCGATGCCGACGCCTTCGACGCCGAGTTCTGGGGGATCGGGCAGCGCGAGGCGGTGTTGATGGATCCCCAGCACCGGGTCTTCATCGAGGTTGCCTGGACGGCGTTGGAACAGGCCGGCTATGCCCGCCGGAACAATCCCTACCGGCGACGTACCGGGGTCTTCGCCGCGTGCGGCATCGACGGCTACCTGATCCATCATCTGGCCGGCGGCGGCCTGAAAGACCCGCTCGACCCGGCCGGGGTGTTTCTCACCGAGATCGGCAACGAGAAGGACTACATAGCCACCCGGGTCGCCTACCTGTTCGATCTCGGTGGCCCGGCGATCACCGTCACGTCGGCCTGCAGCAGTGCCCTCGTCGCGGTGGCCCAGGCCGCCCAGTCGATCGTCTCCGGTCAGTGCGACATGGCGATCGCCGGGGCGTCCTCGCTCAACTTCCCGAACTTCGGTTACCGCTATCAGGACGGCCTGGTGGGCAGTGTGGACGGCCACGTCCGGCCGTTCGACGATGCGGCCAGCGGCACCCTGTTCGGCGATTCCGCCGGCGCGGTCGTCCTGAAGCGGCTCGATGACGCGATCGAGGACTCCGACCACATCTGGGCCGTCCTGACCGGCTTCGGGGTGTCCAACGACGGCCGGATGAAGGCCGGCTACACCGCGCCGAGCGCGCGGGCGCAGGCGCAGTGCATCTCCGACGCCATCGTGACCGCCGGCATCACCTCCGAGCAGCTGTCCTACGTCGAGTGCCACGCCACCGCCACCCACGTCGGCGACGCCATCGAGATCCGGGGCCTGCTCGACGCGTTCACCGACCATCGCGGTGGCGCGGCGGTGCGAGCCGCCAGCTGTGCGATCGGCAGCGTCAAGGGCAACATCGGGCACGCCAACTGCGCGGCCGGCATCACCGGCTTCATCAAGACGGCGCTCTGCCTGCACCATCGCACCCTCGTCCCCACCGTGAACTACCGCACCCTCAACCCGAAGCTGGTGGACCTGGTCGACTGCGAGCAGTCACCGTTCACCGTCCAGCAGGCCTGCCGGCAGTGGTCCGTGGCGGACCCGCAGACCCAGCTGCCACGGCGCGCCGGGGTGTCGAGCTTCGGGATCGGTGGCACGAACGCGCACGTGATCCTGCAGGAGGCGCCGGAGGCCGCACAGCCCGACGTCGATCAGCGTGACCAGCGGTCCATCCACCTGGTGACGGTGTCGGCCAGGAGCGAGACCGCGTTGCGGCGCAATGCCGAAGCGTTGGCACGGTTCATCGAGGTACTACCCGAGCGCGAGGTCGCCGAAGCGGTCCGGGCCCTGCATACCAGCCGGGAATCACACACCCTGCGTGCCAGCGTCGTGCTCGGCCAGGATCGAGCGGCGGGACTTGCCCGGCTGCGCCGGCTGGGCGAGCACGGTCAGCGGGCCGACGAGGAGTACCGACCGGCCAGCGCGGGGCAGGCGCGGCGAGGTGAGGGCCGGCCGAACCGTCTGGGCCATGCCGCCACCGTGGCGTTCTGCTTCTCAGGCCAGGGTTCCCAGACGGCCGGCATGGCTCGCGGGCTCTACCGGGGTCGGGCGGACGGTGGCCGCTTCCGGCGGCATTTCGACGCCGCGTGTCAGAGCGTCGCGAGCCGGCTGAGCTGTGACCTGGCCGCGCTCCTGCTGACGGCCGATGACACCTCGGTGATGAGGCCGGTGACGACGCAGTGCGGGCTGTTCGCGGTGGAGTACGCGATCGCCAGGACACTCATGGAGATCGGCGTGTTGCCGGTGGCCGTGGCCGGGCACAGCATCGGGGAGTACGCCGCGGCCGTGATAGCGGGCGTGCTCGACCTCGAGGAGGCCGCGGCCCTGGTGGCCGTCCGGGCGCAGGCCAGCGAGGATCTGCTGGCCGATCACCCGGCCGGCATCGGCGGCATGCTGAGCGTGGTCGGCGACGAGGACCGGATCGCCGACTGGCTGGCCGGCCGCCAAGACCTCTGGCTGGCAGCCGAAAACGCGCCCGGACGGGTCGTCCTGTCCGGGAGTTTGGCCGCGTTGGACAAGGCCGGTGCGCAACTGGCGGAACTGGGCCTGACCTGCCGCCCGGTTCCGGTGTCCCACCCGTTCCACAGCGCGCTGATGGCACCGGTCGCCCAGCGCCTCGCGGTGGCGGCGTCCGGCCTCACCGCCCGGCTGCCGGTGGTGCCGATGGCGAGCAACCTGACCGGTTCATGGCTGGACTCGCGCTACCGACCTGGTGCCTACTGGGCGGAGCATCTGACCTCACAGGTCCGGTGGCGCGAGGATCTCGACCTGTTGCTCAAGTGGGAGCCTGACATCATCCTGGAGATCGGTCCGGGCAACGTCCTGACCACGTTCACCAGCAAGCACCTGACGCACCGGGGCGAACCGGGCCCGCTGCCGATCGTGACGTTGCCGGACGCTAGGTCGGTCGCCCGGGATGCCGAAGCCGGCTTTCTCGACGCGATCGGGCAGCTGTGGTGTCAGGGGGTCGAACTGGATTTCGCTGCCTTTCACGAGGGATCGCCGGCCGCCACGGGCCTGGCGCGCCGGCTGCCGCCCTACAGCTTCGACCGGACCAGCTACTGGACCGAGCCGGATGCCTCGATCTACGTCCGGCGCGAGGATCGGCCCGCCGGGCTCGGAGCCGACCCGGTGTCGGCCGATGATGCCCAGCGGCAACTGGTCCGGTTCGTCGAGAAGCCGGCCGCTCGGGTGAGGCTGTACTGCTTCGCCTATGCCGGCGGCGACACCGGCGCGTTCCGGTCCTGGGCGCATGCCGCTCCGCGGTGGCTCGACGTCGTCGCGGTCAGACCGCCGGGCCGGGCCGGTGCGCCCGAGGTCGAGGACCTGGTGGCGCTACAGCAACTGGCTGACGCCATCCGATCCGACGCCGGTTCGGCCGCGGTAGCCTTCTGCGGCCTGAGCTTCGGCGCCACGCTCGCGCTCGATCTGCTCGGCGGACCGCTGGCCGACTGGACGAGTGGCGGCCGGCTCAGCGCTGTGTCGATCGTCGGTCGTGCGCCGTTCACCTCGCGGGACGGCGAAGCGGACTGCCCGATGGAGTCCTACCTGATGGTTCCTGACGAACTGCGCGAGGACCCGCAGTGGCGCCAGACAGTGCTGCCGCTGCTGGAGGCCGACCTGGCCTTTGACGGCCGCGCCGAACAGCGCGTCCTGCAACGTCAGCGCGAGCTGGGCGCCCCGCTGATCGATTGCCCCATCCAACTGCATTGCGGGACCGCGGACCCGTCGTTCGCCAGCGCAGCAGCCCCGGACTGGTCCAGCGTCACCGCCAGCCCGATCGTGGACGTGCAGGTGCATTCAGGATCCCACGATTTCATGCTCGAGCACCGGGAGCAGATCCTGAGCCAACTCGTCGAGTTCCTCGGCCGGCTCGATCCACGCGAGGACTCCGATCGCGAACGGATCCACGAGCTTCGGTGGCTGCCGGCCACCGCATCGGCGCGGCCCGCGCCGCTGGCAGAGATCGGCTGGCTGGACCTGGACGAGGCGGGCCTGGCGGCGTCCGTGCGGTTCCTGCAGGACAGTCTGACCGGGCCGGATTCGACGGCCGCGCTGATCTGCCGGCTGCCTGCCGACCGTGCACCCGGCGAGCATTGCGAGCAGTTGCTGGAGCTGCTGAGATCGGTAGTGCTGGCCGAGGCCCGAGGGCGGCTGGTGCTGGTGTTGCCAGCCAACGACACCGCCGGTCTGGCGGCCGGTCTGACCCGTTCGCTGGTGCGGGAGGAGCCGGGCCTTTCGGTGCAGCGGGTCTACCTTCACCAGTGGCCGGCAGCCGGTTATGACGAATGGATAGCGGCGCTGCTGCGACGGGTCGAGTCCCACCCGGACGAAATCGATCTGTTGCATCGAGGTGGCCACCTGTTCGGCCAGCGATTGCTGCCGGTTGCGTTGCCGCCGTTGCCGGCCGGCACCCTTGGCGAGGCCGCCGGCAGTTACCTGATCACCGGTGGCACCGGGGGCATCGGCCGGGTGGTCACCGACTGGCTGATCCACTATCAGAGGGTGCCGGCAACCCGGGTGCTGGTGTCCGGCCGGAGCGCCGGCACCGACCTGCGCGCCGGGGTCCGGTTTCTGCCGATGGATCTGGCAGGTCCGATCGATGCGGTCTCGCTCGCCGCACGATGCGGCCCGCTGGCGGGCATCATCCACCTTGCCGGTTCCCTCGATGACGGTGTGCTGCGCAACCTGGACGCCTCCCGGCTGCCGGCCGTGCTCGGACCCAAGCTGGCGCTGGCGCAACTGTCCGAGCTGGGCCGCCGGACGGACGCGTGCTGGATCGCAGCCTTCTCCTCGACCAGTTCGCTGCTCGGCGCTGCCGGCCAGGCGAACTACGCAGCCGCCAACGGATGGCTGGACGCCCACGCAATGTGGTCAGCGTCGGATGAACCCAACATGGTGTCGATCAACTGGGGCACCTGGGCCCAGGCTGGGATGGCCTCGCGTAACGCCAAGGCACTGGCCGCCGCCGCCGCGGCCGGCGAGACGGCGCTGGAATCCGGCGTCGCACTGGACCTGTTCGGACGGGTCATCGGATCGATGCTGTCCGGCAACGTCGGGGCCCGCAATATCGCGATCTGCGATCTCGACTGGAGTCGGGGCCCGGTGGCGGCCGGTCGACTCGGCAGCGAACTGGCGCCGCGCCGGCCGGAGGCGGCCGGTGGTCCACGGCAGAATCCACCAGGTCTGGCCGATGCCGGTGCAGCGCGATCGGCGACTGCGATTGCGGCTGCGGCCACTGGCGATGGGTTACCGGACGCTGAGCGCGACCGGATCCAGCTCTTCTTGAACGACTACGTTCACCGGTGGGACGAGTCGAGGCGCCTCATCGACCTCGGGCTGGACTCGTTGGACTTCGCCCGGATGCGAGCTGACTTTGCCAGACTCTTCGGCAAGGAAGTGCCGTTGGCGGTAATAGCGAAGCCCGATCGGCGCCTCGGTGAACTCCACACCCTCCTGTCGGAGTTCTAGCATGCAACCGCATTGTCACCAGGTGCTGGACGAGATCGAGCGCTGGCTCGATCGCGATCCGAACGCCGGCGCATTGCCGTTCCTGCTCTCAGGCGATGCGCTGGCCGCCGTCCGGGCCTCGCATGGCGTCGACGATGAGCAGTTCGAGGCGGCCTCGACCCGGCATCGGGCGGCCGTGGACAGGCACCTCGCGCCGATACTGCTCCGCATCGTCGAGGGCGGCCCGCCCAGCCCGGACGAGCTGGACGCACTCGTCACGGCGAGCGCCGGGGACCCGGTCAGCTCGGCGTTCGCCACCGAGGCGGCATCGCCGACCGAAGAGGTGGCCGAACGGATCCGGCTGCTGCCGGGCCTGTGGGTTCGGTTCGCCGGCTGGTGGCGAAGCTACTTCTCCGAGCAGGCCGGGCCGCCGCCGCCGATCACCGATCTGTGGCGGCTGTACCTGCCGTTGGGCCAATGGATCGTCAGAGAAAAGCGGAGGGTCCGGCCCGGTGAGCTGTTCATGGTCGGGTTCAACGGGAGCCCGGGTGCGGGCAAGACAGTTCTGACCAACGCTCTCGCCGTGCTGCTGGACCACCTGTTGGACTCCGAGACCGAGGGGTCGGCGGTGGCCCGCAGCGGCGATGACTGGTACCTCGGCAAGGCGGATCGCGAGCTGTTGCGCTCGCGCGGCTATGACCCCGGCCGGCCCGGCGTCTCGAACCGGGCGTTGCCCGGGACGCACGAGCTCGACTGGCTCACCCGCAACCTGCGCGAGATGACCACCAGTACCCCGCACAGCGTCATCAGGATGGGCAACTTCGACAAGAAGGCCGACGACCAGCCCGCCGGCGCGGACCGGTATTTCGAGGTCCGGGGCAAGGTCGGGGTGTTCCTGTTCGACCTGTGGTTCGCCGGCGCCGAGACCGACATCGATCCGATGCAACTGCCGGACGGCCTGCAGCGCAGGGTCGCCGAGCAGTTGCGGGAATGGCGTCCGGTCTTTGAGCGGATGGACGCCCTGTGGGCCTTCGACTGGCCGCCCCGCGAGGCCATGCTGCGCGAACGCGAGGCGCAGGAGCGTCTGGTCGAGCAGCGCCGCGGTGGACGTGGCATGAGCCAGCAGGACCTCGGTGCCTTCATGGACTACATGATCGAGCGGGCCTGGGACTGGCAGCTGACCTCGCCGGTACCGCCGGCGGCTGCGGTCACCTTTCGCTGCTGGCGGGACACCCATCATCGAGTGATCGCAGTGCGTAGCCAGGGAGGAGCATCGTGACGCGGGCCAGACCATCCCAGCCGGCCACGCCGGTCGAGCGGACATTCGCCATGTCCGACGTCGTGCGCCAGTACCGCGAGCTGGTGGCGGAATCACAGAGCAGCCAGGGCTTCATCCATGACACCCTGATCATCGGCGGCGGAGCGGCCGGCGCAGGCGTGTTGCGCGATCTGGCCTCGCGTGCCAACGCCAGTGCGATCCTGGTGGACCGCGGCCCGTTCGGCGCCGAGACCTCCAGCAAGACCGGCAAGGCGATCCATCCAGGCATCCGCTACCTCAGGATGGCCTTTCACCGCCTGCTGCTGGCCTTCAGGCTGCGCAAGGATGCCAAGATCAAACAGAGCTTCGCGCAGAACCTGTACGGCGCGTGGCTGGACCTCCAGCTGGTCTGGTACGGCACTCGCGAGCGGAAGATCCTGCTTGAAACGAGTCGGAACACCGTCGAGGAGATTCCCAACATCGTGCTGGTGCTGCCCGACAGCCCCGAGAAGAAGTGGGCGGTCTTCTTCGGCATCTCGCTCTATGACCTGTTCACCACGCTGTGGGCCTGGTGCAGCTTCGTGCCGAGGTTCAGCCGGGTCACCTTGTTTCTCAACCGGGAATCGCTGCATCGGGCGCTGCCGAACCTGGCTGCCGCCGGAGTGTTGGGCGGCATCCTGTACTGGGACGGTAAGGCCAGCAACGACAAGATCCTGGTGCTCAAGGCGATTCGTGACGCCTACTACCGGGGCAGCGACACCTACCCGATCCGCGCGCTGAGCCACCTCGAGGTGGAGAACTACCAGTGGCAGCAGGACGGTGCCGACGGGCACTTCCTGATAACCCTGGCCCGGCGTTTCGAGGCCGACGGGCTACCCGAACGGGTGCAGGTCAGGGCGTACACGATCACCAACGCGGCCGGCCCCTGGGTGGACCAGGCCAGAAACCGGACCGCGCAGCCGGACGGCAAGAAGTCCGTGGTGTATTCGCGGGGTTCGCACCTGGAGGCCACCAACCGGTTCATTCACCAGAGCCTGTCGGACAACCCACGGCTCCAGGTCGGCCTGGTGCCGCTCAACCCCGAGCGCCAGCATTACCTGCGGCCCTTCTACCAGCACGGCCTCTGGTACATCCAGTGCACGACCACCGATCGGGCGCACAGCGACCCGGACCTGGTGGTCGCGCAGGAGGATGAGATCGAGGAACTGCTGCACTCCTACAACGACCTTGTCGAGGATCGCTGGAAGATAGCCAGGCGAGACATCTTCAATGTCTTCTGCGGCATCAGGCCACTGGCCTGTGACGACGGCGGCCAGATCGCGATCCAGGACATCTCGCGGATGTTCCGGATCAACCAGCGGGCCACCGGCGGCGGCATCGTATTCGACATGATCAACGTCAAGCTCACCGAGTTCAGGTGGGCCGGCTGCGAAGTGGCCGAGTTGATCGCCAAGGAACTGCGGCGCACGAAGGTCAAGCGACTCGGTAGGTCCACGACGCACCGGTTGACGTTCTTGCCGGTGGCTGATGAGGAACGGTTCGCGCTGGACCGAGCCGATTGCCCCCGCGGTGATCCGAGCTTCGTCCGCGCCAAGGTTGCGCACTACGTGAGCCACCAGATGGCCAGCAGCTACCAGGACTACCTGCTGAACTTCGGCGGGATCAGGGATGCGGTGGTCTTCGACGAGGCCGGCCATTGTGACCTGCAGCTCGAGCTGCTGGACGTGGCGCTGGCGCAGCTGGCAGGCCTGCTGGGCTGGGATCGTCAACGATGCCAGGCCGAATGGCAGGCCTTCGCACTGGTCTACGGCCGCAACATGGCACCCACCCCGCTGCGTGACCGGGTGGGCAACCACGATCCGTCGGCGGCGTGGTTGTCCGCCCACCAGGCACAGTGAGAGGGGTCAGCATGTATTTCGACAAGGATGCGAGCCAGCGACACATCGAGGACGAGGTCGTCGCCGTCGTGGGTTATGGCATCCAAGGCAAGGCATTCGCGGCCAATCTCCGCGACAGCGGCGTCTCGGTTGTCGTCGGAAACCGGGCTGATGACTACCGGCACGCCGCGCTGGCCGACGGCTTCGACACCCGCTCGATAGCCGATGCCGTGGCGGGGGCCTCGATCGTCCTGTTGCTCATTCCGGACGAGGCGCATCCCGACGTCTACAACCGCGAGATTGCGCCGCACCTCAACGACGGTGACCTGTTCGTCGTGGCGCACGGCTTCTCCATCCGGTTCGACCGGATCGCGCTGCCAGCCAATGTCGATGTGGCGCTGCTGGCACCGAAGATGTTCGGCAAGCCGATTCGGCAGCGCTACCTCGAAGGCTCCGGGGTGCTCGCGTTCGTCGACGTCATCCAGGACGCATCCGGGCGGGCGCTGCAGCGGATTCTCGGTATCGCGCAGGCCGTTGGCTTCACCCGCTATGGCGTGATGCCGGTGTCCCAGGCCGTCGAGACGGAGCTGGATCTGTTCCAGGAGCAGTTCCTGACGCCGCTGCTGCTCGACGCGTTCCGGATCGCCTTCGAGGTGTTGGTCGAGGCGGGGTTCCCGCCGGTGCCCTCGTTGCTGGACATGCACGCCTCCGGCGAGATGGCCGAGATGATGATCGAAGCGGCTACCACGGGCCTGTTCGAGGTCATCGAGCAGCAGGGCTCGCCGACCTGCCGATTCGGCGTCCAGCGCTATCTGGGCACGCTGATCGGAGACGAGGTGAGGGCCAAGGGCCGCGCCATCCTGGCCGACATCAAAGGCGGCGGGTTCGTCCAGGCGCTGGCCAAGGAGGCCGAGGCCGGCTACCCGAGCCTGGCCGAGTACACCGCGATGTACCAAGCCAGCGAGTTGACCAGGACTCACGACCAGCACCGAGCCGTTCTCGGCTCGTCCTAAAGGCAGAACCGGCCGTCCGCCTGGGCGGCTGCATCATCAGAGAGGGGCTGGACGGTGTTGCAGGACATCGCAGACAGCGGGAGCAACGCGCCGGCCGGCGACCCGTTCGTCGTGCAGGACGCGCGGCACGTGCTGCACCCCTGGGCGGATCTGAGCACCCTGGGCAAGCAGCCCTCGCTGATCATCAGCCAGGCGCAGGGAGTCGAGGTGATCGACAGCCGGGGCAAGAGCTACCTGGATGCGATCGGTGGGATGTGGTGTGTCACGGTCGGCTACGGGCGGCGCGAGCTGGTCGAGGCGATGCGGGCCCAAGCGCTCAAGATGGCCTACTTCACACCCTTCGGCGACGTCTCCAGCGAGCCGGCCGCCGAGCTGGCCGCCCTGCTGGCAGAGCTTGCACCCGGCGACCTGAACCGGGTTCAGTTCAGCACCGGTGGCTCGACCGCGGTGGAGTCGGCGGTACGCATCGCGCACTACTACTTCGCCAGCCAGGGGCGCCCGGGCAAGCATCACGTCCTGTCGCGGATCAACGCCTACCACGGCAGCACCTACCTGGCCGCCTCGCTGTCGGGCAAGGCTGCCGACCGCACCCACTTTCACTACGAGAGCGACTGGGTACACCATCTGGAAAGTCCCGGCTTCGATCCGGACAACTCCCCGATATCGGCCGGTGAGCGGCTCAGCCACCTGATCGACGGGATGGAGGCCGCCATCCTCGATATCGGTCCGGAGCGCATCGCGTGCTTCATCGCCGAACCGATCCTCGCCTCGGGCGGGGTGCTGATCCCGCCGCCGGGATACCAGCAGGCCACCCTGGAGCTCTGCCGGCGGCACGAGATTCTCTACATCTGCGACGAGGTGGTGTCCGGCTTCGGCCGGCTCGGTCACTTCTTCGCCTCCGAAGCGAGGTTCGGCATCGTGCCGGACCTGCTGGTTACCGCCAAGGGGCTGACCTCGGGCTACCAACCACTCGGCGCGGTTCTGATCTCCGACCGCATCGCCGAGACCCTGAGCAGGAGCGCCGACCCGGCAAAGCCGGTGTACTCCAACGGGTTCACCTACTCCGGACATCCGGTCGCCTGCGCCACGGCCATCGCCAATATCGAGCTGATGCGGCAGGAGGACATCTGCGCTCACGTGCGCGAGGTGGGCCCCTACTTCGTCGGTCGGCTGCGCGAACTACGTGCCTCACCCATCGTCTATGCGGTGCGCGGCGATCACCTGATGGCCTGCGTTGAGTGCCAGGTTCCCGGCGAGATCGGTCCCACCCCGCGCAACGAGGCGCTCGCGCGTCGGGTCGACGCCTACTGCGAAGCGGCCGGCCTGCTGGTGCGCCCGTACGAGAACCTGTGCATCATGTCGCCGCCGCTGGTGGTCACCAGGGCCGAGATCGACCGGATGGTGGACATCATGGCCGACTCGCTTGCCCAGGCCGAGCACGACCTGCGGACCGGAGGTCTCGGCTAGCACGTGACACCGGTGCTGGTGTTGCCCTGCCAAGAAACCTCGACATGACCGAACCTCATGGAAGTGACGGTATGCAAGCGTATTCAGCCACCCTCGACTGCCGAGGGCTGACACCGGCCCTGACGGTCCTGCGGATCAAGCAGGCGGTCTGTGCCAGCCAGGCATCGGACCCACCGCTGCGGGTCATCCTCGGCACCGAATGCGAGTGGGAGCAGGTCTGCTACGCACTCGCCGAAGTGGCCGAGCGGGTCCGCTACGTCGTCCCGGACAGCGACCCACCCGCCGACGTGGTCGGGTCGGGTGCGTTGTCGCTGATCGAGGCCGCCTCGCCGTGGTGGCAACGGCCCGATCTGCGCTATGACCAGGGTCATCTGCATCTCGGCACGGTGGACCTGGCCGAACTGGCCGGCCAGATCGGCACACCGGCTTACGTATGTCGGGGTGCTCGGGTGAAGCAGAACATCGAGCGCCTGTCCGAGGCGATGCGTTCGGCCGGCCTCGAGCACCGGATCTACTACGCGATCAAGGCCAACCGGTCGCCCTCCCTGCTGTCCTACCTGCGTGCGCTCGGCCTGTGCGGGGTGGATGTCTGTTCCACCGGCGAGCTGATGCACGCCATCAGCTGTGGTTTCTCGGCCAGCGAGATCTCGTTCACCGGAACCTCGCTGTCGAGCCGGGACATCGACGTCCTGTCACGGTTCTCGAACCTGCGAATCAACCTGGACTCGCTGTCCTCGCTCAACAGCATCGGACGCGCCTGTCCGGGTCGCGAGGTGGGTCTGCGGATCAACCCGGCGGCCGGGGTGGGCTACCAGGGCGACAGCCGGCTGAACTACAGCGGTGCTCACACCACCAAGTTCGGCATCTATCTCGACCACATCGCCGAAGCCAAGGCCATCGCACAACGGTGGGGACTGCGGGTCGTCCGGTTGCACCTGCACGTCGGCTGCGGCTTTCTCGATGCGCAACTCGACCAACTGGCCGAGGCGCTCGACGCAGCCAACACCTTCACCGAGCACTTCGCCGAGCTACGCGAGATCAACCTCGGTGGTGGCCTGGGCGTGCCGCACAACGCCTCCGACCAGCCGCTGGACCTGGGGCGCTGGGCAGCCGAAGTCGCGCGACGCTTTGCCGGTCGCAACCTGCTGGTCGCGATCGAACCCGGGGATTACCTGGTGAAGGACGCCGGCCTGCTGTTGGCCAGCGTGACCTATGTCGAGCGGCGCCGGGACGTGCTGTTCGCGGGTCTGGACGCCGGCTTCAACCTGGCGATGGAACCAGCCTTCTACGGCCTGGCCTGCGAACCGGTGCCGGTCATACCACGGTGGGACGAGGGCAGTGAGAGCTACACCGTCGTCGGCAACATCAACGAGGCGCTGGACATCTGGGCGGTGGACCATCGCATGACCCGGCTGCGAGCCGATGACCAGGTCGCGCTGATCAACGCCGGTGGCTATGCCGCCTCGATGCGCTCGGAGCATTGCCTTCGGGGTCAGGCCAGGGAAGTTCTGCTGATCGATGAGGAATCAGACAGCGGCACGCAGCCGGCCGCGCACGTCCCATTGGGGTTGATGACATGAGGTCTGAAAGTTCGCTACCGGCGTGTACCCAAGCCCCGGACCGGGTTCGGGGGGCCATTCCGGCC
>JBPCPA010000114.1:0-3999 GCA_050999655.1 Jatrophihabitans sp. | reverse complement strand
GGCCAGCATCGCGTCGACCAGCGCGCCCGCGGCAAGGCCGAGCGCGCCTGCCGTCCGCGTGCGTCCCGGCCCGATCACCCGGCCTCCTCGATCCTCGCGTGCGTCTCGCAGCTTTCGTACGAATGTGATCAGATGCGACGTTCGACGTCAAACAAAAACTGCCTGTCTCGGTATGATCGCGGTGCGGGCGCCGATTTCCACCGGCACGGCGCAAATCCTATGACCTTCGGAGGTGTGCGGTGGCAATCGTGCTGAGCAAGATCTACACCCGGGCCGGCGACGACGGCAGCACCACGTTGGGCGATATGTCGCGTGCCGCCAAGACCGACCCCCGGCTGGGTGCCTATTCCGCCGTCGACGAGGCCAACGCCGCGCTCGGCGTGGTGCTGGCACTCGGCAACCCGAGCGACGAGGTCGCGGCGGTGGTGCGCTGGCTGCAAAACGACCTGTTCGACGTCGGCGCCGAACTGTGCACGCCGATCACCGAGGGCGAGAGCCGGTTGCGGGTCGATGACAGCTACGTCCAGCGGTTGGAAGAGAGCATCGACCAGCTCAACGACCGGCTGTCCCCGCTGCGGTCGTTCATCCTGCCCGGCGGCGCGCCGGCCGCGGCCCTGTTGCACGTCGCCCGCACCACGTTGCGCAGCGCCGAGCGGCGTACCTGGCTGCTGATCGAGGCCAGCCCGCAGGACACCAACAAGGCCGCCGCCCGCTACCTGAACCGGTCCGCCGACCTGCTGTTCGTCCTCGCCCGGGTGGCCAACATCGAGGTCGGCGATGTCACCTGGACGCCGGGGGAGAATCGCTGAGGTCGACCTCTCGCTGGTCGGCGGCCACCGGCGCGAGGCTGACCGCCCGCAGCGCGTCCGCATCGACGTCCTCGGAGATCAGCGCGACCGCATGACCCAGCCTGGCCAGCCCGACCGCGGTGCCCAGCGCGTCCGGGCCGGCCTCGACAGCGATCCGGCGGGCACCCGGGCGCAGTGGTAGCGCCAGGTCCGGGGCGGCGAGCACGATCGAGCACCTGCGCAGCTCGGCGCCGGGGCGCTCGGCTGGGCTGAGCACCGCCAGCCGACCGCGCGGCGGGTGCCTGGCGACCGCCACGGTCACCGCCGCGTCATGCTGTTTCGGCAGGATCAGCACGGCCTGCCGCCCTGCCAGTGCCGCCGCCTCGGCAACGCTCGGCGTCCCGATGGCCGCAGCGACGTAGGAGGACGGGTTCGGCACAGCTATCCGGGCCAGCACCGCCGACGGGTAGACCCGCAGCGGCCAACCGCGCTCGCGCGCCGCGGCGATCATGCCGGCGTCGTCGGCCTTCACCTCGGCGGTGGCCAGCGCCCGGACGCTGCCGATCGCCAGGCCGGCCTCGGCAAGGCAGCGCTCGATCATGCTCAGCAGGTGGTCGGCCGGCGTGTTGCGTACCGCGCCGACCCCGACCACCAGGCTGGGCGGTCGCAACAGCGTCATGGCGGCCGGCTCGGGTCGCAGCAGGTCTGACACCAGCACCGGCGGCCCCGAGCCGGTCAACAGCGGTGGCAGTGGCCAGATCAACTCAGAGCGGAGCAAAACCGGACCGCCCGCTAGCAACCCGGACGGATTACCCTCAATGGGCCAGTTGCACTCAGCCAGCCGTACAGTCATGAGGACACCTCACCAGCCACCGACTTCGAGGCGAACCCATCCACGACATGCAGTGCACCAGCCCCGACCGTGAGCCCTTCGAGGCCGCCTACCTGGCGCGGCTGTTCGTCGGCAGCTTCCGGTTCTCCCAGGGCCGGCCGGACCTGCAGGTCAGCATCCTGGCCGAACTGGTGAGCCGGCACCGCGATCGGATCGCCGCCGACCGGCTGCCCGAGGCCACCGAGCGGGCCACCCCGACCCTGTTGCGGGTGATGGCCAATCACCGGCTGCACGGCCAGGTGCCGGCGGCCGAGGCCACCGAACTGATCGATGAACAGACCGCCGCGCTGGAGCGGTTGCTGGCCGACCCACCACCGGCAACCTCGCCGATCACGCTGGCGACCGGGATGGCCGAGGCGGACCTGGACTACCTGAGCCGGCCACACGGGCGCCCACGGGTCGGCGAGGTGGACACCGGCGGCTCGAGCTGGGTGGATCGCTGGACCGGCCTGCTGGCCTATCACGCGGTGCTCGGACAGTCGGCGGGAGTCGCTGAGTTCGACGAGCTGTTCACCGAGATCGGCCAGGCATTGCTGGCCGCCGAGCAGCTTCCGCAGCCGGTGGCACGGGCGCTGCGGCTGCACTTCGAGCGGCACCCGGAGGATGCCGAGATGGTACCGAAATCGATGCAAATACTGCACAGGCGCATCATGACCCCGTAGCCTTCGCAAAGCTACCCGTATCCTCACGATCTTGAGCGTTGCCGGCGCTGAAGGGGGCCATTATGACCGAACGGATTCCCTACCTCGCCGGCTTGCAGCTGGCCGGCCGCCGGGTGATCGTGGTCGGTGGCGGCAAGATCGCCCAGCGCCGGTTGCCCAGGCTGCTGGAGTCGGGCGCCCAGGTCACGCTGATCTCGCCGAGTGTGGTCAGCTCCATCGAGGGCATGGCAGGCCTGGGCGAGATCGCCTGGATTCCCCGGACCTACCAGAGCGCTGACCTGGACGGGGCCTGGTACGTGCTGGCCGCCACCGCTGTCACCGAGGTCAACGCCCAGATCGCCGAGGACGCCGAGGCCAGCCGGATCTTCTGCGTCCGGGCCGACAACGCCGAAGGCAGCACCGCCCACACTCCCGCGGTCGGCCGGCACTCCGGCGCCACGGTGGCGGTGCTCGGCGGCGGTGACCCGCGCCGGGCCGCCGGGCTGCGGGACTCGATCATCCGGGGCCTGCGGGCCGGTGAACACCTGGACGTGCGCTACCGCGACCGGAGCGCCGGTGTCGCGCTGGTCGGCGGCGGCCCGGGCGATCCGGACCTGATCACGCTGCGCGGACGGCAACTGCTCGCCGAGGCCGACGTGGTGATCGCCGACCGGCTGGGCCCGCTGGCGTTGCTGGAGGAGCTGTCCCCCGACGCCCAGATCATCGACGCCACCAAGCTTCCCCGCGGCCGGTTCCTGGCCCAGGAAGAGATCAACCGGCTGCTGGTCGAGCACGCCCTGGCCGGCCGGGCCGTGGTCCGGCTCAAGGGCGGTGACTCGTTCGTCTTCGGCCGGGGCATGGAGGAGATGCTGGCCTGCGCCGAGGCCGGGGTGCCGTGCGTGGTGGTGCCGGGTGTCACCAGCGCCATCGGCGTGCCGGCGATGGCGGGCATTCCGGTCACCCATCGCGGCATCTCCCACGAGTTCACGGTCATCTCCGGGCACGTCCCGCCCGACGATCCGCGCTCGCTGGTCGACTGGTCGGCGGTCGCCCGGATGCGCGGCACGGTGATCGCGCTGATGGCCGTCGACAACGCCCCGGCCATCGCCGCCGCCCTGATCCGGCATGGTCGGGACCCCGAGACGCCGGCCGCCGCCGTCCAGGAGGGCACCACCGCGCACGAACGCATGGTGGTCTCGACCCTGAGCCGGCTGGCCGAGGATATCGTCACCTCCCAGATCAAGGCCCCGGCGATCATCGTGATCGGAGAAGTCGTCCGGTTCGCCAGGAACCCGATCGCGGCCGGCCAGTGAGCTCGCGGGTGCTCCGCGCCCCGCGCCTGGCGATTGCCGACACCAGCGGGACGGGCACCGCGCTGGTCGAGTTGCTTGCCGGCTTCTTCCGGTCGTGGCAGATCCCGGCCAATCTCTATGCCGACCGGCCGCTGGCCACCGCCGCCGGCCCGGACCCGATGGCGCCCGAAGACCTCGACTCGCTGAGCGCGCTGGCCGGCGTCACGTGGACGCCGGTGCAGGCCTCGACGATCAGCACCGGCGGCGACCTGACCATCCTGCTCGGCGACCTGGCCGGCCCACTGCCCGAGCTCGCGGCGGCCCCCGGCGCCCCGCCTGTGCTGGTGGCCGCCGCCGGAGCCGGAGAACCGGTTTCCAAGCTGACC
>JBPCPA010000095.1:0-13287 GCA_050999655.1 Jatrophihabitans sp. | reverse complement strand
AGTGCCCGCGGTGCGCAGCAGTGCCGTGGCCACGAAGTAGACCGCCGACTTGCCCCAGCCGGTGCGTTGCACCACCAGGGCGCGCCGGTGATCGACCACCAGCGCCTCGATGGCCAGCCACTGGTCGGCCCGCAGGCTGGTCTGCGGGCCGGCCAGCGCGCGAAGGCAGTCTTCGGCACTGGCCCGTAGCTCGCCGCGGTCGAGGGTCGCCGATGTCATGCATGCTGTCTAACACCTCGCACCGACAATCATCGCCGGGCCACCCGATCAGGCTCGTCGGCACCGGATGCGACGATGCTGGTATGACCGAACCCGGCACCGATTACCTGACCGACAGCACCGCCACCACCAGCACCACCACCAGCACCGACAGCACCGGTCCGGCCGCTGACAGGTTGCGCGAGCTGCTCGAGCTGCGCCGGACCACCCTGTTCGACATCGACGAGGCCGGCCGGCTGTTGGTCGGCAACGACGACAGCGGCTCGGCGCAGCTCTACGAGATCACGCCGGACGGTGTCTGGCGCCAGCTGACCGACCTGGGCGAGCCCTGTCAGGGTCGTTACCTGCCCGGCGAGCGGACGGTGGTGGTCTCGGCCGACATCGGCGGTACCGAGCGTGCCCAGCTGTCGGTGCTGCGGCTGGACGAGTCCGACCAGCTACAGCCGCTGGTGCAGGATCCGGCTTATATCCATGCCCTGTTCGACTGCCAACCGGGCCGGGTCATCTATGCTACCAACCGGCGCAACGGGGTGGAGTTCGACGTCATCGTCCACGAGGTTGCCTCCGGTGCCGAGCGGGTGCTGTGGGACGGCGGCGGCTACTTCAGCGAGGCGATGCTCTCCCCCGACGGTCGCTGGGTGGCGCTGGCCCGGATGACGCTGATCGCGGCGTCCTCGCAGCTGCTGCTGGTCGACACCGCCGACGGATCGGTGGCGCCGATCACCGACCACACCGAACCCGGCGACTGGAGCAACCTGCGCTGGCTGCCCGATTCGAGCGCGCTGCTGGCCTCCTCCGATGCCGGTTCGGAGTTCGTCTCGCTGCGCCGCTTCGACCTCGCCGAGCGCCACTGGACGGTGCTGGTGACCGAGCCGGACTGCAACGTCTACGGCTGGCCGGCACCGGACGGACGGCGGCTGGCCCTGGTCAGCCAACGCGATGGCGTGGACCGCCTCGCGGTGAGCGCGATCGACGGCGAGGACGCCAGCCCGATCGCGCTGCCGCACGCCGGCGTGCTGACCTTTCGCTCGCACCCGATCTGGGCGCCGGACTCGGCCAGCATCGCGATGACCTTCAGCTCGCCGGTGCAACCTCCAGAGGTCTACCGCTGGGACGGCGGCAGCGCGGCGCACCGGCACACCACCAGCAACCCGGACTCGGCGGTGGCCGGCCTGATCCCGGTCGAGTCCTCGCTGGTGCCGACACCGGACGGCGAGCAGATACCGGTCTACGCGATCAGGCCACCGAACGCCGACGGCTCGGCGGTGCTGATCATCCACGGTGGTCCCGAAGCCGCCACGGTGGCCAACTGGAGCCCGGTCGCCGCCGCGATCGCGCTGGCCGGCCACACCGTGGTGCTGCCCAACGTACGGGGCTCGGCGGGCTACGGTCGGCGCTGGCTGGGCCTGGACGATGTGGCCAAGCGGCTGGACTCGGTGGCCGATCTGGTGGCCGTGCGGGACTGGCTGCCCAGCATCGGCGTCGACCCGGACCGGGTGGCACTCTACGGCGGTTCCTACGGTGGCTACATGGTGCTGGCCGGCCTGGCGTTCTACCCGCAGCTCTGGGCCGCCGGCGTCGACATCGTCGGGGTGTCCTCGCTGGTGACCTTCCTGCGCAACACCTCGCCCTACCGGCGCGCCTACCGGGAGCGGGAGTACGGCCGGCTGGCCGAGGATCTGCAGGTGCTCGAAGCGGCCTCCCCGCTGCCGATCATCGACCGGATCCGGGCTCCGGTGCTGGTCATCCACGGTGCCAACGACCCGCGGGTGCCGCTGTCAGAGGCCGAGCAGGTGGTCGCGGCGGTCCGCGCATCCGGTGCCGAGTGCCCGCTGCTGGTCTATCCCGACGAGGGCCATGGCCTGGCCAAGCGCGCCAACCAACTCGACGCCTACCCGAAGGCGCTGGCCTTTCTCAGCCGGCACCTGGCCTAGCCGCCGGCTGGCCGGTGCGGTTGAGCCTGCCCCGCCCAGGCTGACTGCTGGTCGGTGTCAGCCGCGCGGCTGGGCAGCCACGAACCGGACGATATCGGTGGCCAGTTGCGGCCCGGCATCCTCCTGCAGGAAGTGCCCGGCGCCGGCGATGACCGGATGCGCGATGCCGCGGGCGCCGGCCACCTGCCGCTGCAGGATCGCCGCCATGCCGCCGGTGATCGGGTCGCTGTCGCTGAAGGCCACCAGCATCGGCACCGTCAGCTCGCCGAGCACCCGCCAGGCAGCCCGGTTGGCGGCCGAGGCCGGGTCGGTCGGCGTGATCGGGACCAGCCCCGGCATCGCCCGCGGCCCGGCACAGTAGCTCTCGTCCGGAAACGGGGCGTTGTAGCCGGCCAGCACCGCGGGGTCGAGCTTCGAGCGGCAGCCAGACTGCACGAAGCGGGCCACGTCGAGCACCGGCGCGTCCTGCATGGCCTGCCGGAACCGGTGCCAGATCTCGGGCATCGGGTGGTCACCGGTCGGCAGGCCGGTGTTGGCGGCGACGATTCGGCTTACCCGCTCGGGGTGTTCGGCCGCCAGCCGAAGCCCGATCAGGCCGCCTCAGTCCTGCCCGACGATGGTGACCGCGCTCAGGTCGAGCACCGAGAAGGCCAGCTCGCGCACCCAACCGACGTGCCGGGCGTAGCTGTGATCGGATTGGCGAGTCGGCTTGTCGGATCGGCCGAAGCCGACCAGGTCGGGGCAGATGACCCGCAGGCCGGCGGCCGCCAGCACCGGCATCATGGTGCGATACAGCAACGACCAGCTGGGCTCGCCGTGCAGGCACAACACCACCTCGCCGTCCGGTGGGCCGGCCTGCACCCAGGCCATTCGCAGCCGGCCGCCGTCCCCGTCGGCCACCTCGGCATAGTGCGGCGGGTAGTCGAAGGCGGGCAGCCCGGCAAAGCGGGCATCCGGCGTGCGCAGGATCTGCATCGGTCCATCATCGGGACTGCTGCCCGATCACGCCACCACGAGCAGCATGGCTCGCACGGACCGGGCGGCTCCGAACAGCGGCGACCGGCGCTGATCAGGCGGGCTGGCTGCCACCTCCGAGCTGGTCGCGACGGCGGGTCAGGTAGGCGGTCTCGGCGGTGTTACCCGCCAGCTCGATGGCCCGGTCGTAGGCCGCCCGCGAGCGCTGGCCCAAGCCCAGCCGGCGCAGCAGATCGGCGCGGGTCGCGTGGTAGGCGTGATAGCCGGCCAACGGGTCGGCAAGGCGATCAACGGCCGCCAGTGCCACCTCCGGTCCGTCAAGCTCGGCGACCGCGATGGCCCGGTTCAGGGCGATGATCGGCGACGGGTCGAGACGGACGAGCTGGTCGTAGAGGGCGACCACCTGCGACCAGTCGGTGTCGCGTGCGTCGCGGGCATAGGTGTGCACGGCGTTGATCGCGGCAAGGATCTGGTAGCGACCGGGAGCCACCCCGCCGGCCGCCACCGCCAGGCGCTCGCGCACCAGCTGATGCCCCTCGGCGACCAGCGCCGCGTCCCAGGACCCGCGGTCCTGCTCGTCGAGGGTGATCAGTTCGCCGCTTGCCGAAACCCGCGCGGCGCGGCGGGCCTAGGTGAGCAGCATCAACGCCAGCAGGCCGGCCACCTCGCCGTCCTGCGGCAGCAGCGTCCGGACCAGGCGGGTGAGCCGGATGGCCTCGGCGGTCAGCCCGGGCCGTACCGGATCGGTGTCGGCCCCGGTCGCCAGGTAGCCCTCGTTGAAAAGAAGGAAGAGGACGGCGAGGACGGCGGAGACGCGTGCCGGCAGGTCCTCGGCGGACGGCACCCGATAGGGAATGCGGGCCGCCTTGATCTTGGCCTTGGCGCGGGTGATTCGCTGCCCCATGGTGCTCTCCGGCACCAGGAAGGCGCGGGCGATCTCGGCCAGGCTCAGGCCGCCGACCAGCCGCAGCGTCAGGGCCACCCGGGTCTGGATCGCCAGCGCCGGGTGACAGCAGGTGAAGATCAGCCGGAGCCGATCGTCGTCGATGGCCCCGGCGGCACCGGGCGGCTCGGACGGATCGTCGGACACAAGTTGAGCCTCCTGCTGCACGCCGTCGCGCTTGCTCTCGCGCCGTATCCGGTCGATGGCCTTGCGATTTGCGGTGGTGGTCAGCCAGCCGCCGGGGTTCGGGGGTACGCCGTCGGACGGCCACCGCTGGACGGCGGTCGCGAACGCCTCGGCCGCCGCATCCTCGGCGATGTCGAGGTCACCGAAACGCCTGCTCAGGCTGGCGACCACCCGCGCCCACTCTTCGTGGTGGGCCCGGGTGAGCGCCGCCCGGACGTCGATCGCGCTCACCGGCGCCGCAAAAGGTGCGCCTGGCGAAGCCGGTTGCGTTGCCTCGCCGCTCACAGGAACGGCCGCACCTCGATCTTGCGGTTGCAGGCCTTCGATCCCTCGGTGGCGAGCGCGAGTGCCACGTCCAGGTCCGGGGCCTCGAAGATCCAGAAGCCGGCGAGGTACTCCTTCGACTCCAGGAACGGCCCGTCGGTGAGCACCGCTGCCCCATCGCGGTTGTCGATCACGGTGGCGGTGCTGGGCGAGGCGAGGCCACCGGCGAAGACCCAGTGGCCCTCGGCCTGGAGCCGCTCGTTGAACACGTCGATCGCAGCCATCTCGGCCGGCGTGGCGAGGTCAGCTTGGTGGTAGATCACCGAAATCAGGTACTGCATCTCATCATCTCCTGTGGTTCGGGGCCGTCCTGCCGAAGGCCCTCGGGGCTACCGCTCACCCCTACTACGAACACCGCTGCCCCGATCCGACATCGCGCCGGCACAATTCTCGGAGGACTCCTGCCAGCGATCCGACAGCGACGGTACTGCCGGTCGGGGTGCCGCCCCCAGGGGCAACGCAGCCGATTGCATAAATAGAACACCTGTTCGACAATGGCGGGGTGGGGTTCGACAATCCGATCATCGCCTGGCACGAGCTGGAACAGCGGCTGTCCGGGCGACGGCCGGCTGCCAAACCCAGCAATCCCGCTGAGCCCCCTGAGCCCCGCAAAACCACTGAAACCCGCAAAATCACTGAAACCCGCAAAACCGCTGAACCCAGCAAAACCGCTGAACCCGCCAACCCCGCTGAACCTGCTGAGCCCGCTGACCGGCCGATCCCGCTGCGGCGCGGCCGCGGCGACCAGGACGGGCCGGACGGTGGCGACGCCCCCGCCTGGAGTCGCAAGCGGGCGGCCTACCAGCCCTCGCCGCACCATCCGACGATGTACTCGCCGCGGGCAGCCAGCCCCCCGGTGCCCTATGCCGAGCTACACGCCCACTCGTCCTTCTCCTTTCTTGACGGGGCCTCCGATCCTGAGCAGCTCGTCGAAGAGGCGGTCGCGCTGGGCCTGCAGGCACTGGCGCTGACCGATCACGACGGCATGTACGGGGTGGCCCGGTTCGCCGAGGCAGCCGCCGCGCACGGCCTGCCGACGGTGTTCGGCGCCGAACTGAACATGGACATCGGAATGCCGGCCAGCGCCACCGAGCGCGCGATCGCGGCCCGGGTCGGCATCCCGGACCCGCCTGGTTCACACCTGCTGGTGCTGGCCCGCAATCCCGCCGGTTACGCCAGCCTGTGCCGGGCCATCAGCCAGGCCCAGCTGCGCGGTGGCGCCAAGGGCCGGCCGGTCTACCAGCTGGCCGAGCTGGCCGAACTGGCCGGCGACAACTGGTTGATCCTCACCGGATGCCGCAAGGGCAGCGTCCAGCAGGCACTGCACCAGGCCGGCTTCGGCACCTTCGCCCTGGATCCGGCGCGTCGGGCGTTGGCCGAGCTGGTCAGCCTGTTCGGCCGGGCCAACGTGTGCGTCGAGCTCACTCACGCCCTCGAACCGCTGGCCGACGAGCGCTACGCCGCGCTGTCCGGGCTGGCCGCCGAGCAGCAGCTGGAGGTCATCTGCAGCACCAACGCCCACTACGCCGCACCGCGGGACCGGCCGCTGGCCACCGCGGTGGCCGCCGTCCGGGCCCGCACCAGCATGGACGCCCTGGACGGCTGGCTGCCGGCCTGGGCCGGCCAGCACCTGCGCTCGGGCGAGGAGTTGAGCGCGCGGTTTCGCCACCATCCCGGCGCGGTCGGCGCGGCGGCCCGGCTCGGCGCCGAGTTGGCCTTTCCGCTCACGCTGATCGCACCCAACCTGCCGCCCTTCGACGTGCCGGACGGTCACGACGAGATGAGCTACCTGCGCGAGCTGGCCTACGCCGGCGCCCGGGACCGCTACGGCCTCGCCGGCCCCGGCAACGAGAAGGCCTACCGGCAGATCGAGCACGAGCTGCAGATCATCGACGAGCTCGGCTACCCGGGTTACTTCCTGGTCGTCTGGGACCTCACCCAGTTCTGCCAGCGGCAGTCGATCCTGTGCCAGGGCAGGGGATCGGCGGCGAACTCGGCGGTCTGCTACGCCCTGGGCATCACCGCGGTCGACTCGGTGGCCCAGGACCTGCTGTTCGAACGGTTCCTGTCTCCCGAACGTGACGGGCCACCGGACATCGACATCGAGTCCGACCGGCGCGAGGAGGTCATCCAGTACGTCTACGCCAAGCACGGCCGCCAGCACGCCGCGCAGGTGGCCAACGTGATCACCTACCGGCCCAAGTCCGCCGTCCGCGACATCGCCCGGGCCTTCGGCTACGCCCAGGGCCAGCAGGACGCCTGGAGCAAGCAGATCGATCAGGGCTACTGGTCAGCCGAACTGAGCCCGGAGGCCAACCACGACCAGCAGGCGCTGGCCTCGGCCGACGGCGTGCCGGCGGGAGCTGACCCGGAGGTCGCGATACCCGAACCGGTGCTGAGGCTGGCCGCGCAGTTGCGCAATGCGCCGCGACATCTGGGCATCCACTCCGGCGGCATGGTGATCTGTGACCGCCCGGTGGTCGAGGTGTGCCCGGTCGAGTGGGGCCGGATGCCGGGACGCACCGTGCTGCAGTGGGACAAGGACGACTGCGCGTCCACCGGCCTGGTGAAGTTCGACCTGCTCGGCCTGGGCATGCTCTCGGCGTTGAAGTACTGCTTCGACTTCATCGAGCAATCCTACGGAGAACGTTACGGCCTGCATCAGATCCCGACCGAGGACCCGCTGGTCTATGACATGCTGTGCGCCGCCGACACGGTCGGGGTGTTCCAGGTGGAATCGCGAGCCCAGATGGCGACCCTGCCCCGACTCAAGCCCCGCACGTTCTACGACCTGGTCATCGAGATCGCGCTGATCCGGCCCGGGCCGATCCAAGGCAATTCGGTGCACCCCTTCATCCGGCGTAAGAACAAGCTGGAGGCGGTGGAATACGACCACGAACTGGTCAAGCCGGCGCTGGAACGGACCTACGGGGTGCCGCTGTTCCAGGAGCAGCTGATGCAGTTGGCGATCGACGTGGCCGGTTGCACGCCGGCCGAAGCCGACCAGGTGCGCCGGGCGATGGGGTCCAAACGCGCGCCGGAGAAGATGGCGGCATTGCGCGACCGGCTCTACGCCGGGATGGCAAGCAACGGCATCACCGGTGCCGTCGCCGACAGTATCTTCGACAAGATAAAGGCATTCGCGGCCTTCGGGTTCGCCGAGAGCCACGCGATCAGCTTCGCCTTCATGGTCTATGCCTCGTCCTGGCTCAAGCTGTATCACCCGGCCGCCTTCTGCGCGGCACTGCTCAATGCCCAGCCGATGGGGTTCTACTCGCCGCAGTCGCTGGTCCAGGATGCCAAGCGACACGGCGTGGCCGTCCGCGGGCCCGACATCAACGTCTCCGCCGCCGGGGCCGGCCTGGAACCCGCCGAGCCGGGTGAGTCCGACTACCGCGGGCCCGGCCCGGCACAGCGCGCCGTTCGGCTGGGGCTGACCGGCGTCCGGACGATCAACACCGAACTGGGCGCCCGGATCGTCGCCGATCGGCAGCTGCACGGTGACTACTCGAGCATGGCCGAGCTGGCCCGCCGGGTCGGCATGAGTGCCGCCCAGCTCGAGGCACTGGCCACCGTCGGCGCTTTCGAATGCCTGGGCACCACCCGCCGCGGCGCCCTGTGGGCGGCCGGCGCGGCGGCCGGCAGCCGGCCCGGCCAGCTCGAATTGCCCACCCCGAGCGAGCAGCGCAGTCCACCGCTGCCGGAGATGACCGAGCCCGAGCAGCTGATGGCCGACCTGTGGGCCACCGGTATCACCCGCGACCGCTACCCCACCGCGCTGATCCGGCAGCGGCTGGACGACCTGGGCGTGACCCCGGCCCACCGGTTGCGGCAGTTGCCCGACCGGACCAGGGTCACTGTGGGCGGCATCGTCACCCACCGGCAGCGACCGGCCACCGCCCGCGGGGTCACCTTCGTCAACCTCGAAGACGAGTTCGGGATGATCAACGTGATCTGCGATCCGGTGGTGTGGCAACGGCACGGCCTGATCGCCCGCCGGGCCGGCGGGCTGCTGATCCGGGGCATGCTGGAGCACGTCGACGGAGTGCTCAACGTCTCAGCTGAACGGATCGACCGGCTCGAGCTCGGAATCCGTACCAAATCCCGCGACTTCCGCTGAGCTTCTCAGGTCTGCGGCCACCAGCCGATAGGAAGCCCGAGTGGCGCCTACCCGGCCGGCACACCCCCGCCGCCGGACGGGATAGGTCCACTGCTCATTTTCCGGAGGACTCATGGACCCAGCACTGCGCGCCATCGTCGCGGCACTGCGTACCAGAGGCATGAGCGATGAGGTCATCCAGCAAGCGGTGACCACCGCCGAACTCACCTCCCGTCCGCTGCGCACCGTCCTGGTGGACGATCAGATCGTCACCGAATTCCAGCTGGCCTCCGCGGTCGCCGAGGCCTACGGGGTCGAGGCGGTCGAACTGGCCAACTTCCCGGTCGACCCGAGCGCGATGAGCCGGATTCCGCTCACCCTGGCCCGCCGGCACCGGATGCTGCCGATCGCGGTCAGCGACACCACCATCACCGTTGCGGTCGGTGACCCCGGCGACGTGCTGGCCCTGGACGACATCCGGGCCGCCACCGGCCTGGTGGTGCGCCCCCTGGTGGCGACCAAGGACGACCTGGACCGGTTGCTGGACCGTTACGTCCGCGACAGCACCGACCTGGACGAGGCGGCCGCGCAGATCGTCGCCGACGAGGTCACCACGGTCTCCTCCGACGGGCTGAACTCGGTCAACGAGGACGCGCCGGTCGTCCGCTACGTCAACTCGCTGCTGGAACGGGCCATCACCAGCCGGGCCTCCGACATCCACCTGGAACCAGGCGAGCACGACCTGAAGATCCGGCTGCGGATCGACGGTGTGCTGCACGAGGTGGACGCGGTTCCGCGCGGCATCCAGGCGGCCATGATCTCGCGGCTGAAGATCCTGTCCGGGCTGGACATCACCGAGCGCCGGGTGCCACAGAACGGCCGGATCACCAAGGACCTGGGTGGGCGCAGCATCGATCTGCGGACCGCGACGCTGCCGACGGTGTGGGGCGAGAAGGTCGTGCTGCGGGTGCTGGACACCGGCGGCATCGACCTGGAACTGCGCAAGCTCGGCTTCACCGAGGTCAACTACAACCGGTTCTCAACCAGCTTCTCCAAGCCGCACGGGATGGTGCTGGTGACCGGACCGACCGGCTCGGGCAAGTCCACCACGCTCTACGCCACGCTCGGTGAGATCGCCCGGCCCGAGGTCAACGTGATCACCGTCGAGGATCCGGTCGAGTACCGGATGGAGGGCATCAACCAGGTTCAGGTCAACGTCAAGGCCGGCCTGACATTTGCCGCCATCCTGCCGGCCATCCTGCGCTCGGACCCCGACGTGGTGCTGATCGGTGAGATCCGGGACCGGACCACCGCCCAGCTGGCGGTCGAGGCCGCGCTGACCGGGCACCTGGTGCTGTCCACCCTGCACACCAACGACGCGCCGAGCGCGATGCCCCGGCTGGTCGAGATGGGCGTCGAGCCTTTCCTGGTCGGCTCCTCGCTGGACTCGGTGCTGGCCCAGCGGCTGTCCCGGCGACTGTGCGAGTGGTGCAAGGAAGCCTATGAACCGCAGGAGAAAGAACTGGTCGGTGCGAACTGGCCCTACGAAGACTTCGGCAGCCCGCAGCAGTTCTGGCGTGCGGTTGGCTGCCGCTCCTGTGCCCAGACCGGCTACCGCGGCCGGCTGGCCATCAACGAGGTGATGCCGGTCTCCGAAGAGATCGAGCGGCTCACCGTCCAGCACGCGCCCGCCAGCGAAATCAAGAAGGTAGCGGTCACCGAAGGCATGGTGACGCTACGCGACGACGGTCTGCGCAAGACCGCCGAAGGCCTCACCAGCCTCGAAGAAGTACTCCGGGTGACGGTATGACACGCGACAACTGCCATTCGACAATGAGGGAATCCCGATGAATCCGTTGACAGCCATAGACGGCGCTTTCTCGATGCACGAGGCGAAGCGAGAACTGGACGAGCTGTTGAAGCTGCTGGTCGAGATGGGCGGTTCGGACCTGCACATCACTGCGGGCATCGCTCCGTGCTTCCGGATCAACGGCGCGCTCAAGCCGCTGGAAGGCCGTGATCGGCTGCTGCCGGTGGACACCGAGACCCTGATCCGCTCGATCCTGAGCGATGCGCTGTGGCAGCGGTTCGAGACCACCCAGGAACTCGACACCGCCTACGCGCTGCCGGGGGTGAGCCGGTTCCGGGTCAACGTCTACCGCCAGCGCGGCGCGGTCGGAGCGGCCTTCCGCTCGATCCCCCACAAGATCCGCGGCCTGGAGGAGCTCGGGATGCCGCAGACCGCGGAGAACTTCGCGCACCTGCCCCGCGGGTTGGTGCTGGTCACCGGGCCCACCGGCTCGGGCAAGTCGACCACCCTGGCGGCCCTGCTCGACGTCGCCAACCGGACCCGCTCGGCGCACATCGTCACCATCGAGGACCCGATCGAGTACCTGCACTCGCACGGACGAAGCGTGGTCAACCAGCGCGAGGTGGGCTCGGACACCGCCGACTTCGCGGTGGCGCTCAAGCACGTGTTGCGCCAGGACCCCGACATCATCCTGGTCGGCGAGTTGCGTGACCTGGAGACCACCTCGGTCGCGGTCACAGCTGCCGAGACCGGTCACCTGGTACTGGCCACCCTGCACACCCAGTCGGCCGCCCAGACCATCGACCGGTTGATCGACATCTACCCGCCACACCAGCAGCAGCAGATCCGCGCGCAGCTGTCCAACTGCCTGCAGGGCGTGGTCACCCAGGCGCTGGCGCCACGCAAGGACGGCATGGGACGCACCGTGGTCTGCGAGATCATGGTGGCGACCTCGGCCATCCGCAACCTGATCCGGGAGGGCAAGGTCCACCAGATCGGATCCTTCCTGCAGTCCTCCTCCGACGTCGGCATGATCAGCTTCGACCAGCACCTGGCCCAGCGTTACGGCGAGCAGCTGATCAGCAAGACCACCGCGCTGGAGTTGGCCCACGATCCCAATGAGTTCAAGCGACTGGCGAGGATCTAGTCATGGCCGCAAAGACATTCAGCTACGAGGCGATCGACGTCACCGGTGCGCTGCTCAAGGGCTCCATCGAGGCTGATTCCGCCGAGGCTGCCGCCAACACGCTGGCCGAGCAGAAGCTGGTGCCGCTGTCGGTGGCCGGCGCCGGTCAGGGCATGAACAAGGAACTCAAGATCCCGGGCCTGGGCGGCCGGACCGGGTTGAAGGACCTGGCCATCCTGTCCCGGCAGTTCGCCTCGATGACGGCCTCCGGGCTGACCATGATCCGGGCGCTGTCGATCCTGGAGGACCAGACAACCAAGCCCAAGCTGCGCGCGGCGCTCAGCCAGATCCGCAGCGACGTGCAGGGTGGCGCCCCGCTGTCGGCGGCGATGAGCCTGCACCCGGACCACTTCCCGTCGCTGATGGTCAACATGATCAAGGCCGGCGAGACCGGCGGCTTCCTGGACGAGGCGCTGGCGCGGATCGCCAAGATGTACGAGGCGGACGCCAACCTGCGCGCCAAGATCAAGTCCGCGATGACCTACCCGGTGATCGTGCTGATCTTCTCGCTGTTGCTCGGTACCGGCGTGATCATCTTCATCGTTCCGGTGTTCGAGAAGATGTTCACGCAGCTGGGCGGCAAGCTGCCGTTGCCGACCCAGATCATGGTCGACCTGTCGCACAACATGTACTGGGCGCTGCCGCTGTTCCTGCTGGTCGCGGCCGGTGGGCTGCGGCTGTATCGCAGGGCGGTCCGGGACAACTACGCCTTCCGGCTGCGGGTGGACCGACTGAAGCTGAAGCTGCCGGTGTTCGGATCGCTGTTCACCAAGCTGGCCATCAGCAGGTGGGCCCGCAACCTGGGCACCCTGCTCTCGGTGGGCGTGCCGATCATCCAGGCGCTGGACATCGTCGGTGGCACCGCCGGTAACGCGGTGGTGAGCGAGGCGATGATCGAGGTACGCGACGCGGTGCGGGTCGGTTCGCAGATGTCGGGGCCGCTGGCCAGGCACCCGATGTTTCCCAACATGGTGGTGCAGATGCTCGAAGTCGGCGAGGAAACCGGCCAGATCACCGACATGCTCGACAAGGTTTCTGATTTCTACGACCAGGAGGTCGAGACCGCCACCGACTCGCTGACCTCGGCGATGGAACCGCTGCTGGTGGTGCTGCTCGGCGCCGTCATCGGCGTGATGGTGATCTGCCTCTACATGCCGATGTTCTCGATCTACGGTCACATCCAGACCAATTAGCCCAGCACGTCCGTCGGCAACGGGTCGAACCCCTGCGGTTCGGCCCGTTGCTGTGTGTTCGACAGGCCGACTGTTGCCGAATCGAGACCCAACAGCCTGAACAAGTTCGGCATGAGGCTCAGGTAAAGGGACGCGGGGCCGATTTCTTACATCGAAGTGCCCATAGACGGTTAGTCGGCAGCTCCCCGCCGCAGCCAACCCCACTCGAGCCAGGAGGCTCTCATGCTCAACAAGCTCCAGAAGCTCCGCGAGGAGCGCGCCCAGGGCGAGAACGGCTTCACCCTGATCGAGCTGCTGGTGGTCGTCGTGATCATCGGCATCCTGATCGCCATCGCCATCCCGCTGTACCTGAACTACAAGAAGGGCGCCAACGACAAGGCAGCCCAGTCTGACGTCCGCAACGCCATCTCGGTGCTGG
>JBPCPA010000141.1:0-12953 GCA_050999655.1 Jatrophihabitans sp. | reverse complement strand
TAGAGGTGTGTTCGGATCCCTTTCTTTTCTGGGGTGGGGGCGGGCTGGGGGCCCTTCGGGCCGCCCACCAACACTGTCACCTCTCTTGTCAGCCGGTAACTTGGTCTAACTGGGCTTGCGGCGGCTACTTGCCGTCGTTGACACCAACGTTGACGAAGTCGTAGTACGAACCGAGTGCGAAGTCGTTCCGCACGTTGGTCAGGCGCGGGTTCCGGTAGTACAGGGTCTTGTCGTAGACGAACGGCAGCATCACCGCGTCCTGCATGACCTGTGCGTCGAGCTGCTTGAACAGGTCGTCGTGACGACCGGTGCTCTGGGCAGCTTCCTTGAGGAATCCGTCGACCTTCGAGTCGTTCAGCTGGGTGTAGTTACCACCACCGGGCGGGGCGTAGCTCGCCGCGATGGAGGTCCAGAAGCCACCGCCGGTCGGGTAGTCAGAACCCCAGCCTGCCTGGGCGATACCGATACCGACGCTCTTGACCGTGGTGGGCTTGCCGATGTAACCGCCGTAGTAACCCGACTGCGCGTGGATGGCTGCGGTCAGCTTGATGCCGACCCGAGCCAGCGCGGCCTGCGAGGCGGCGAACACGGCCGGTCCACGACCGACATTGACGTAGGCTTCCTTGGTCGTGAAGCCGGTGGGCTGGCCACACTGCTTGAGTTCGTCCTTGGCCTTGACCAGGTCACCGGTGTTGTCCGCACCGGACGGGTACGGGTCGGCGCTGTTGTCGTGACCGGGGACGGTCGGCTGAGCCATCGTAGGCGCGATGTCACCACCGTATGTTCCACCGCGTGCGCGCTGCAGGTCGGACTTGTTCATCGCGTAGAAGATGGCGCGACGGCAGTGCACGTTGTCCAACGGCTTGACCTGCGGGAACACCGCGAAGTAGCGGGTGTAGGAGGACACCGGGTCATCGGCGTTCTTCTTCAGGTCCGCGCTCGTGGCGATCGAGGTCTGGAACGCGGTGGCCACGCCGCCATCGGCGGTCGCATCGGCGGTTCCAGCCTGCAGCTGCTTGTCGTTGTCGTCGGCGTTGGTGTTGATGTTGAGAGTGATCTTGTCGACCAACGGCGTGCGGATCTTGTCAGTGGACTGGTCCCATTGGTCGTTGCGGACCCAGACGACCTTCTGCTCCGGGGTGTAGCTGGAGAACTTGTACGGACCGTTCGACAGCGGGTGCAGGGTGTACTTCGAACCGCTGTTGGTGCCGTTCTCGGCCAACGGCACCGGAGCGGACGCCGGCAGCGCCATCAGGTAGTCGAAGTCCGGGGTCGAGGTCTGCAGCTTGAAGCTGATGGTCTTGTCATCCGGAGTGGTGATGCTGTCCAGGCTGCCGGTCTTGTCCTTGTACGGGCCGGCGTAGGGCGGGTTGCCCTTGGCGTCACACTTGGCCAGCAGGCACAGATAGTACGAGGCCGGGCCCTGGCTGAAGAGGTCGGTCGCGAAGACGCGCTCGACGCCGTACTTGATCTCCTTGGAGGTCACCGGGTTGCCGTTCTCCCACTTGGCGTCCTTCAAGTGATATGTCCACTGGGTGAAGTCGGCATTGTGCTCGCCGAGTCCGGTGGCCAGGTCACCCTCGATGGCAACGTTGTTGGCACCGGGCACCGAGGAGTAGCCGACCAACGTCCGGGTGAACAGCCGCTGCATGTTCCAGCACCAGCCGTAGTAGGTGTTGGCCGGGTCCCAGGAATCACAGTCACCGGTCGCGACCAGGTTCAGGCTGCCACCGGCCTTGCTCGACTTGTTGACGAAACCGATGGTTGCGGCGTTGAATGCGGCTGCCACGCTCGCGACCGAGCCATTGGCGTTGCTGGCACTGGCGGTGGGGCCGTTGCCGTTCCCACTGCCACTGCTACTACACGCAGAGATGATCATTGTCGCAACGGCGGTCAACCCGACCGCCATAGCGACCTTCCTGTTTCGTTGCATTGGTTTCTCTCACCCTCCTAGGCGATCGGAACTACTCGCCGGCCTGTCAGGGCCGACACCGGCTGATGCCGGTTTTGATCCCTCGCACCAATCACGAGGGCCAAAGCTAATGGAGATGAATGGCTTAACGGGTCGACTTCGGGTCCAGCGCGTCGCGCAGCCCGTCGCCGAAGAGGTTGAAAGACAGCACGGTCAGGAACAGCGCCAACCCGGGGCAGATCAAGAACATCGGATCGTTCTGGAAGAACCGCCCGGCCACCGAGAGCATCTGGCCCCAGGACGAGGTGGGCGGCTGCACGCCCACACCGAGGAAGGACAGGCCGGCCTCGCCCAGGATGTAGGTCGGGATCGTCAGAGTGACCCAGACCAGTACCGGGCCGATCAGGTTGGGCAGAATCTCGCGGGTGATGATCCGCCAGTCACTGGCGCCGAGGCTACGCGCCGCATCGACGAACTCCTTCTCCCGCAACGACAGCACCTGACCGCGCACGATCCGGGCCAGGTAGGCGAAGCCGAAGAAGCCGAGCACGAAGATCAGCACCGCGAAGTTCAGCGTCTGGCCCTTCATACCCAAGAAGGACGGCGACTGGTTGAAGATGGCGAGCAACGCCAGCGCGAACAGCAGGGTCGGGAAGGCCAGCAGCACGTCCAGCACCCGGGCCATCACCGCGTCCACCCCGCCCCGGTAGTAGCCGGAGATGATGCCGGTGCTGAGACCGAAGATCAGCGAAACGGCCATCGCCGACACCGAGATCATCAGTGAGGTGCGCGAACCGGCGATGATCCGGGACAGGATGTCCTGGCCGTCCACCGGCTGGACGCCGAGCCAGTGGCTGGGCGACACGCCGCCGAAGCTGCCGAACGGCATGTTGGTGGAGTCACTGGTCAGACTGGAGTGGAACGCGGCCGGCTTCACGCCGTAGAGCTCGATCAGCTGCGAGGCGAACACCGCGACCAGGGCGATGGTCACCACTCCGACGCCGCCGGCCATCGCGACCTTGTCCTGCTTGAGCCGCCGCCAGGCAATCTGGCGTAACGACCGGCCCTGGATAGCCACTTCCTCTGGCGCGGCCACCACAGTGGCGGTAGCGACTTCTAGTTCACCCTGGGGCAGCGACATCGTGCGGCAGGCCTCCTTCGATTCGCGGGATCCGCTGTGTGCGAAAACCCCGCCAGCCAGAAACGTTAGGACTTCCGAGTAACGCCACGGCCACAAGACCTCCCTTTCGACCAGATCGTGATCGAAGGGTGACCAGCGTTTTCGGACACTAGCTGATTCATCGGGTGACACCGACGAAAAGGCGGGGATCTGCATCAATCGTTACGGTTGCAGACCCCCGCCCTCTCAAGCGGAACTCGCACACGGCCCAGGGCCGCCCCGTTGTGCGTTTGTATTCAGTTGTACTTGTTTGCCTACTTCTTGAAGCCGATATCCTCGTAGATCTTGTCGGCGAACCCGAACGAACCGAAGTTGACCAGGGTCGACTTCGTCGCCACCAGGTCAGGACGCTGGTACAGCGGCACCGAGTGGCCCTCTTCCCAGATCTTCTGATCGATCTGGTAGGTCAGCTGGGTGGCCTTGTTGACGTCGAGCTCGGAGACGGCCTGCTTGTACAGCGAGTCCAGCTCCGGGGTGCCGATCTTGGCGTAGTTCTGGTCACCGTCGGAGGTGTAGATCGACTGCGCCGACGAGATCGGGAACTGCGTTCCGATCCAGCTGAAGATGGTCAGGTCGAACTTGCCCACCAGGACGTACTCGGAGAAGAACGGGTCCGACGGAACCGACTTGATGGTGACCTTGATGCCCGCGGTCTGCAGCGCCTTCTGCTGCAGGGCGGACTCGTCGGCCGAGGTCTTCACGCCGTCCGGGATGACGAAGGTCAGGTCGAGCACCTTGCCACCCTTGGCGTAGTAGCCGTTGGAGCCCTTGGTGTAGCCGGCCGAGGTCAGCAAGGTGTCGGCCTTGGCGACGTCCTGGTTGCAGAAGTCACCGCAGGTGGACTTGTACTGGGCCTGGTTGTTCATCCAGATGTGGTTGTCCAGGACGGTGGCCGGCCAATCGAGCGGGCCGAGCAGGGTCTTGGCGTCGCCGACCCGGTTGATGCTCAGCACCACCGCCTGCCGGACCTTGAGGTCAGCCATCGGGCCCGAGCTACCGAGGTCGATGTGGCGCCAGTTCGGGCCACCGGCCTTGTGGATGCTGACACCCGGGGTCGCCTTGACGGTGGCGTAGGTGGCCACGTCCGAGCCGATGTCGACGAAGTCGACCTGGTTGGACTGCAGCGCCTTGGCCTGCGCGCTCTGGTCCAGCACGATGTACTGGATCTTGTCCAGCTTCGGGGTCTTGCCCCACCACTTGTCGTTACGCACGACGGTGATCGTCTTGGCGGTCTTGTCCAGGGCGCTGACCTTGAACGGCCCGCCGGACAGGGTCGGGCCGTTGGCCCAGGCGGTGTTGAACGCCGTCGGGGTCTCGTTCAGGTTGGCCGGCAGCAACTGGTCGAACAGCGACTTCCAGTCCGGATACGGCGTCTTGAACACGACCGTGACGTCCTGGTCGGTAGCACCCTTGGTGACACTGGCGATCTGGGAGTAGCCGTTGGTGGAGGCCGGCTTGTAGGCCTTGTTGGTGCCGTTGAGCGCCGTCCACAACCCGGCGAAGTCCTTGTAGCCGATGGCGGTGCCATCGCTCCACACGGCCTTGGGGTTGATGTGGTAGACGATCGTCTGCGGGCTGGCCGAGGTCTGCTCGGCCTTGTCCGCGACGTCGGTGTTCAGGATCGGCTTGCCTCCGGCATCGAAGTGCCAGATGGTGGGCAACGTCGCCAACATGATGTTGGAGATGTTGATGTCGTTTCCGTCGATCTCGTTGATGTTGAAGTTCGGAGGGTAGCTGTCGATCGGCCAACGAAGCGTGCCGCCGGAGGCGACCTGGTCGTAGGCCAGCGGGCTGACGTCGTTCAGGTTCGCGACTGCCTGGGCCTTCTTGCCCGTGCTGCTGGTACCGCCGGAGCCCTTCGAGCTACCGCACGCAGTCAGGGCCAGGGATGCCGCGACCACTGCCGCGATCCCCACCTTGCTGAGCAACCTCACACTTCCTCCTCAGGAAAGTCGTATTACCTTGTGCTGCACTTGATGTCCGCGAAATTTGTCGCAGTTCCTGGTACTTGCTACGCACTCGATCGCGTTCAGGCTAGGGCCGTTGCCGAATCGGTATGCATCAGATAGGAAACCGATGTCTCACGACAGTGCCGGAAACACTCCTGTCACCTGGTAGTGGTGTCAGCACCGGTCAGACGACTTCGCGGACCTTAGCAAAGTGGCAGGCAGCCTGATGGTCGGCACCTAGATCGGACAATTGCGGATCTTCACCCTTGCACCGGGCACGTTCTTCGGCGTTGAGTTGCTCGGCGAAGACGAAGCAGCGGGAGGAGAACCGGCAACCGCTCGGGATGTCGGACGGGCTGGGCAGGTCGCCGGTGAGCAGGATCCGCTGCCTGGTGCGCTCCTTCTCCGGGTCCGGCAGCGGGATCGCTGACAGCAGCGCCTGGGTGTAGGGATGCGACGGAGCCGCGAAGATCTCCCGGGTGGTGCCGATCTCGACGATTCGACCGAGGTACATCACCGCGACCCGGTCTGCGATATGGCGGACCACCGACAGGTCGTGGGCCACGAACAGGTAGCTCAGGCCCATCTTGGCCTTGAGCTCGTCCAGCAGGTTGATCACGCCGGCCTGGATCGAGACGTCCAGCGCCGAGACGGGCTCGTCGAGCACGATCACCTTCGGGTCCAACGCCAGCGCCCGGGCGATGCCGATCCGCTGACGCTGGCCGCCGGAGAACTCGGCCGGATACCGGCTGGCATGCTCCGGGCTCAGCCCGACCATCTTCAGCAGCTCCGCGGTCCTGGTCTTGATCTTGGCGTCGGGGGTCTTCTGCACCCACATCGGCTCGGCCAGGATGTCGCCGATCGGCATCCGCGGATCGAGGGAGGCCATCGGGTCCTGGAACACGATGGACAGGTCTGCCCGCATCTTGCGCCGGGCCTCGCCCTTGAGGTTGGTGGTGCTCTTGCCCAGCACCACGATCTGGCCCTGCTGCGGCTCGAGCAGGTTCATGATCTCCATGATGGTGGTGGTCTTGCCGCAGCCGGACTCGCCCACCAGGCCCAGCGTCTCGCCCCGTCGGATGTCGAGGGAGACACCATCCACCGCGCGCACGCTGCCGATGGTGCGGCGAATCACGGACCCCTTGCGGATCGGGAAGGCCCGGTGCAGGTCGTCCAGGGTCAGCACCACCTCGCGCTGCTCGCGATCCACCGCGACCAGCTGGTTGGCCGGCAGTTCCGGCCGGACGAACACGTCGGCGGCCGTCCACTGCCGCTGACCGATCTCCTGGCTGCGGTGGCAGGCGGCGAGGTGCTCGGGCCGGTCGGTCGGATCCAGGGCCGGCTCGATGGTCCGGCACTGCTCGACCGCCAGCGGGCAGCGGGGCTCGAACGGGCAGCCCGGTGGCAGCGCGACCAGCGATGGCGGCGTGCCGTCGATCGGGATCAGCGGCTCCTTCTCCTCCACGTCCATCCGTGGGATGGAGCCGAGCAGGCCCATCGTGTAAGGCATTCGCGGGTGGTAGAAGACGTCGTCGACCGCCGACAGCTCGACCGCCTTGCCGGCGTACATCACCATCACCCGATCCGCGAAGCCGGCCACCACGCCGAGGTCGTGGGTGATCAGCACGGTGGCCGCGTTGGTGACCTGCTTGGCCTTGGCCAGCACGTCGAGCACCTGCGCCTGGATCGTCACGTCCAGCGCCGTGGTCGGCTCGTCGGCGATGATCAGATCGGGGTCGTTGGCGATCGCCATCGCGATCATGGCGCGTTGGCGCATCCCGCCGGAGAACTCGTGCGGAAAGGAGTTCGCGCGCAGCTTGGGATTGGGGATGCCGACCAGCTCGAGCAGCTCGACCGCCCGCCGGTTCGCCTGGCTCTTGGACACGTCCTGATGGATGCTCACCGCCTCGGCGATCTGGTCGCCGATGGTGTAGACCGGGGTGAGCGCCGACAGCGGGTCCTGAAAGACCATCGAGATACCCGAGCCACGGATCTTGGACAGTCGCTTGTCGTTCAGCGTCAACAGATCCTGGCCGCGGAACATGATGGTCCCGGTGATCTCCGCGTTGGACGGCAGCAGGCCCATCACCGCCAGCGAGCTGACCGACTTGCCGGAGCCGGACTCACCGACGATCGCGAGGGTCTCGCCGGGCCGGACGGAGTAGGAGACCCCGCGGACCGCCTGCACCCGGCCGGCTTCGCTACGAAAACTCACCGTGAGGTCGTTGACCTCGAGGAGCGGCGCCGCACTCGAGGTGGCCGAGGCCGACGCCAGGGGGCTTGAGGTCACAGTTTGCTCGATCCTGACGACGGGTCGATGGCATCACGCAGGGCATCGCCGATCACGCTCACGCACAGCACCGTGAGCACCAGCAGTCCGGCGCCGAACATGAACACGTGCGGGTAGGTGGTGGCCAGGTCCTGCGAGCCGCTGAGGACAGTGCCCAGCGAGACGTCCGGCGGTTGGACGCCGAAGCCGAAGAAGCTCAGGCCGGTCTCGGCCACCACCGTGCCACCGACGTTGATGGTGACATCGACGATCAGCAGCGAGGCCATGTTGGGCAGCAGGTGTCGCCGGATGATGGTCAGCGCCGGCACCCCCATGAACTTCGCCGCCTGGATGTACTCGCGTTCCTTCAGGCTCATGGTCATACCGCGGACCACCCGGCCGGTGACCATCCAGCCGAACACCGACAGCAGCACCACCAGCCACAGCCAGGTCCGCCCGGCCAGCACCGGGCTGAGGATCGCCAGGATCAGAAAGCTCGGCAACACCAGCAGCAGGTCGATCACCCAGACCACCGCGATGTCGACGTACTTGCCGAAGTAGCCGGCGATCGAGCCCGCCACGGCGGCGATCGAGGTGGTCACCAGCGCAGCCACCAGGCCGATGATCAGCGACTTCTGCAGGCCCTTGAGGGTCCGGGCGAAGACATCGCGGCCGATCTCGTCCACACCGAAGTAGTGGTCACCGCTCGGTCCGGCCAGGATGTTTGCCTGATCGAAGTCGTCGTACTTCCAGTGCGTCAGGTACGGGCCGAGGTAGGCGAGCATGAAGATCAGCAGCAGCAGGATCAGCGCGAGCACCCCGGAGCGCTGCCGGCGGAACCGGCGCAGGATCAGCCGGCCGCGCGAGATCGGATCGGTATTGCCGATGTGCTGGTTGGCGGCATCGGGGTCCTCGATGGTCGGCGGGGCAACCTCGAAGATCTCCTGTGGCGACATGGACATCGTCGGCGCTCCCTACTTCGAACGCACGCGCGGATCGAGCGCGGCGTACAACACGTCGGACAAGAGACCGGACAGCAGGACGAGCACGGCGGTGAAGCAGGCCACCGCAGCCACCGCGTTCACGTCATGGGACTGCACCGACAGGATCAGATACTGACCCATGCCGTGCCAGCCGAACAACGTTTCGGTGAAGATCGCACCGGTCAGCAGCAGGCCGAAGGAGTAGGCGAAGAAGGTCACGATCGGGATCAGCGCGGTGCGCACCCCGTGCTTGAACAGCGCCTTGCGCCTGGTCAGGCCCTTGGCCCTGGCGGTGCGCAGGAAGTCGCTGCCCAGCACGTCGAGCATCGCGCTGCGCTGGTAGCGGCTGAAGAAGGAGATACCGAACATCGCCAGCACGATGGTCGGCATCACCAACCGTTTCGCCCGGTCGGTCCAGAAGCCGAAGCCGTGCAGGGTCGAGTCGTACTCCCCCGAGGTCGGGAACAACCCGGCGTTGCCGCTCTTGTGATTGATCCAGACGAAGACCGTCTGAACCACGATGATCACCACCACGGTGGGCGAGGCCAGCAGGACGTAGGACACGAAGGTGCTGCCCACGTCGACCGGCTTTCGCTGGCGTACCGCGCCCAGCACCCCGACCAGCACGCCACCGATCGCCCCGACCGTGGTGCCGATCAGCAGCAGCCGCAGGCTGACCCCGATCCGGCGCTTCATCTCGCTGGCGACGGTGTCCTCGCCGACGATCTGCTTGCCGAAGTCGCCGTGCACCACGCCCTTGAGCCAGTGCTCGTAGCGGGTCAGCACCGGGGTGGTCGGGTCGGCGTTGCACTCCGGTAGCTCGGTATGGATGGTCGCGGCCGGGATCGGCGGGTTGCGGCCCTCGTAGCGGGCCCGCGGATCGAGGGTCAGCGACCCGAGGATGTAAGCGAGGCTGGTCGCGATGAATACCAGGATCAGGTAGTTCACAAAGCGGCGAGCAATGAACTTCAGCATCGGACCATCCCTGCGCAGTCTGTCGTCATTCCAGGATGTAGGCGACACGCGTGCGTGCGCCGTTGCACTTGAGCCGGGACTGTAGCCGACTTCTATAACCGTCCTGTCACGTCGGTCACAAATCGACGGTTTGTCGCGACCAGGTCGAGCACCGCCAGCTCGGCCGGACGAGCCCACCTGAGCTCTCGATGTTCCAGGGCGGTCGGCGGCGGCGAGTCCGGCGCCAGCGCGGCCTGCAAAAGCACCAGCTCGGCGCCGTCGGACAGCCGCTGCCGGGCCAGCTCGACGCCGACCTGGATCTGGCAGCCGAGCTCCTCGGCGCACTCCCGGATCAGGGCGGTACGCGCGGTCTCGCCGCGCTCCACCTTGCCGCCCGGGAACTCCCACTGGCCGGCCAGCTCGGGCGGGTGGTTGCGCTGGGCGACCAGTACCGCACCCTCTCCGATCAGGGCAGCCGCCACGATGACCAGCCGCTCCGTCCGGTCCTGGATCTGGCTGAGCAGCCGCTGCAGGCCGGCCAGCGCCAGCCTGCGTGGCCGGCGGTCCCACCAGCGGCGCCGCAGCTCCAGGGTGAGCAGGGTGCCGACCGGCAGCTCGGCGATGGCCGCGGTGATCCGGCGGGGTAGCAGCGCGGTCCGGCCGGACACCGCTGCGCTGTCGGCGCTGATCAGCTCGGCCACGCGCAGCACCCGTCCGGACCGGGGCCGACCGGCCCGGCCATTCACTCGCCGCCCGCCGAGACCGGCTCGGCCCAGGCTGCCACCGGCTCGCTCAGCCTCGATCGACGGTCGGCCAGGAACGGGAAGCGTTGCCGGACCCCCGCCACCTCGTCCGCCGACACCTCGGCGAACAGGACGGTCTCGACCTGGCTGGCCGTTACCAGCGTGCGACCCAGCGGGTCGATGATGGCCGAGTCACCGGCGTAGTCGGCCCCGTCGCCGCTGCCCACCCGGTTGCACCCGAGAACGTAGGCCTGGTTTTCGATCGCGCGGGCCCGCAGCAGTGCCTGCCAGTGCTCGCGCCGCTGCTGCGGCCAGTTCGCCGGCACCAGGTAGAGGTCGGTGTCGGGCGCCAGCTGCCAGAACTCGTCGGCGAATCGCAGGTCGTAGCAGATGAACACGCTGACCCGCAGTTCCTCGACGGTCACCGTGCAGAACTCGGTGCCGGCCCGGTAGTAGCGGTCCTCGCCGGAGTAGCTGAACGGGTGGATCTTGCGGTACCGGTGCAGCTGGCCGGCCGGGCCGGCCAGCACCGCCACATTGGCCGCTCTGGGCTGATAGTCGGCTTGGTTGTCGGCTCGATTGTCGGCTCGATTGTCGGCTCGGTGGTCGGCTCGGTGGTCGGCTTGGTTGTCGGCTTGGTTGTCGGCTTGGTTGTCGGCTTGGTCGCCGACCCACTGGGCGATCGAGCCGACCAGCCAGCAGCCGTGCTGCTGAGCCTGCTCGATCAGGAATCGTTCGTTGGGCCCGCCACGATCCTCGGCGATCCGATCCGGGTTCATCGAGAAACCGGTGGCATACATCTCGCTGAGCACGACCAGCCGCGCGCCGCCGGCCGCCGCCTGCGCGATCAGCGGGATCAGCCGGGACCGGGTGGCCGGACCGTCCTCCCAGGCGATGTCGTGCTGGATGGCGGCGATCTTCATGGTACCAACTTTCCGAGTCGAGCCAGCGCTTCAGAGAGCACATCGAGCTTCTTGCAAAAGGCGAATCGCGCGTAACGATCGATGTCGGAATCGTAGAAGACCCGGGACGGGATGGCCACCACGCCGGCACGTTCGGGCAGCGACCGGCACCAGGCCTCGGCCTCGCCGCCCAGATCGACGGTGGCGAAGTAGGTGGCCTGCGGCCGCAGCACCGCGTAGCCCAGCTCGGACAGGCCGTCCACCAGCAGGTCCCGCCGGATCTGCAGCTGGTCGGCCACCTCCCGGTAGTAGGAGGCCGGCCAGCGCAGGCCCTCGGCCACCGCGTACTGGAACGGCCCGCTGCCGACGAAGGTGAGGAACTGCTTGACCGCCCGGACGCCGGCCAGCAGCGCGGCGGGACCGCAGATCCAACCGACCTTCCAGCCGGTGACGCTGAAGGTCTTGCCGGCGCTGGAGATCGTCAGGGTGCGCTCGGCCATCCCGGGCAGCGTGGCGATCGGGACGTGCTCGCCGTCGAAGACCAGGTGCTCATACACCTCGTCGGTGACCACGACGAGGTCGTGCTCGATGGCCAGCTCGGCGATCAGGCCCAGCTCGGCCCGGTCGAACACGGTGCCGGTCGGATTGTGCGGGCTGTTGAGCAGGATCAGCCTGGTGTCACCGGTGATCGCAGCCCGCAGCTCGGCCGGATCGAAGCTCCAGCGACCGGCGACCGGGCGCAGCGTGACCACCTGCCGCCGCGCCCCGGCCAGAGCGATGCAGGCGGCGTAGGAGTCGTAGTGGGGCTCGAAGGTCAGCACCTGCTCGCCCGGCTCGGTCAGGCCGAGGATCGCCGCGGCGATCGCCTCGGTGGCCCCGACGGTGACCAGCACCTCGGTGTCGGGGTCGAAGTCCAGCTGGTAACAGGCGCGCTGGTGCTCGGCGATGGCCTGGCGCAGCTCGGCTATTCCGGGCCCGGGCGGGTACTGGTTGCCCCGTCCCCCGGTAATGGCTCGGCAGGCGGCGTCGAGCAGTTCGGCCGGTCCGTCGGTGTCGGGAAAGCCCTGGCCGAGGTTGATGCTGGCGGTGCGGACGGCCAGCGCCGACATTTCGGCGAAGATCGTCGTCCCGAACTCCTCAAGCCGTCCCGGCCGCGGCTGTCCCGTCATGAAGCAAGCCTATGGGCTTGTTCGGCGGCGTGGAATAACTCGCTTGCGCACTACCTTGTAGCAATGTAATTATGTAATTGTCATTACGAATACCTAGCTATTTCAACAAGGAGCTACTCATGAACTTCCACATAGATGACAGCGAGGCGGCCGAAGCGCCGCATGGTCCACACCGAGGTCGCGGCCCCCGCGGTGATAGCCCCCGCGGCGAGGGTCCCCGAGGTGGCGGCCGAGGCGGCCCCCGGCGAGGCGGTCGCGGATTCGGCCGGCCGGGAGGCTGGCAGCAGGCTGACCTGCCGCCCGCCGAGGACGCTCCGGCCTGGTTCACCGGCCGGCTTCCGTCAGACTGGTTCGTCGGCGAGCCCGAGGTCAGCGTCGATCGCGAAGAGATCGTCGTGACCGGGCAGTTGCCCCCGGTCGAGGGTGAGACCACCGGCGAGGCGGCGGCCGCCGGGCGGATCAGCCGGTTCCGGGAGACCAGCCGGGACGAGCGGATCCGGATCGCCGACGAGGCCGAGGCACGCTACGGGCGCAAGGTCGCCTGGGGTGCCGGCATCGGCGAGACCCGGGCACTGTTCAGCCACCTGTCGATTCCGGTCATGACGCGGTTGCGCCAGCCCGAGCGGCAGGTGCTGGATACCCTGGTCGACGCCGGAGTCGCCCGGTCCCGCTCTGAGGCCCTGGCCTGGGCGGTCAACCTGGTCGGCCAGCACACCGATGAGTGGCTGGCCAGCCTGCGCGAGGCGATGTCCGAGGTGGACAAGCTGCGCAGCCAAGGACCCGATCTCTGACCAGCCACCGCGCCGGGGGGGCGGAACGCCAAGTTCCGGGCGGGGGGGTTTTCCCTCTGGCGTTTGTCTTTTTCCCCCCCCGCCCCCTCCCAACAAAAAAG
>JBPCPA010000060.1:0-13346 GCA_050999655.1 Jatrophihabitans sp. | reverse complement strand
AACTGGCGCTCAGCCGCTCGGCCAGTTCGCGCTCGGTCCAGCTGCCCTGCTCGGGATGGTCAGCGAACGCGCGGGCATTGACCGCGAGCCAGCGCCGATCGTCGCGACCCGGCACGAAAGCCCGGATCCGTACGCCGGCCGGCAGCTCCGGCGGCGGCAGCTGCAGGTCGGCCAGGCTCCGGCGTAGCTGCAACAGGGCGCGCACCTCGACCAGGCCGGCCTGCCGGGCCGCCTGGCCGGCGATGCTGTCGGCGCCGTGTGCCCACAGCCGCAGACCGTCCGCACCGGCCAGCCGTTCCAGCGCCCCGAGCAGCTCCGTGCCGGCGCCGGCGTCGACCGCGACCAGTTCGGCTGTCGGCCCGTGCGGGGACGGGGCCAGCTGGGCGTAGCCGGTCGCCTCGGCAGAGAGTTCGGCATCGGTGGCCAGCAGGTGCCGGACGGGCTCACCCGAACGCAGTTGCAGCAGGGCGCCCTCGCTGATCGGCGGGTTGTCCGACGCCCCCGGCGCCGCGGCCACCAGCCGCTGGACGGCGTGCACCTGCTGGTCGCTGAGCCGGTCCAGCCGATCGATGCGAGAGGCCATGGGTGCACCGTAACGCCCTGCCGGTGGCCCCCGATCGGCCGCGTACGGATCGGCGGAGCCTACCCCGGGCGGTCAGGCCTGGGACGGAGTGGCCATCGCCGACTGGTCGGGCCGCGCGCCGGCGGCGTCAGCGGTGTCATCGTTTGCGGCGGCGCGTTCGGCGGCTTGCTGCAGCGTCCGGCCAGCCTCGGCGAGCTCGTCGCCGCGGGTGCGCAGGCCGGGCTCGGCCGGCTTGACGAACTTGTAGCCGACGTTGCGCACGGTGCCGATCATTGCCTCGTACTCGACGCCGAGCTTGGCCCGCAGCCGCCGGACGTGCACGTCGACCGTCCGGGTGCCGCCGAAGTAGTCATAGCCCCAGACCTCCTGCAGCAGGTGCGAGCGGGAGAACACCCGACCCGGATGCTGGGCCAGGAACTTCAGTAGCTCGAACTCCTTGTAGGTCAGATCGAGGATGTTGCTGCGCAGCCGCGCGGTGTAGGTGCCCTCTTCGATGGTCAGGTCGCCGACCTTGACCACTCCCGGCTCGCCCTCTACGACCGCGTTGCGCCGGGCTGCGGCCAGCCGCAGCCGGGCGTCCACCTCGGCCGGTCCGGCGGTGTCCAGCAGCACGTCATCGACCATCCAGTCGGCCGACAGGGCGACCAGGCCGCCCTCCTTGAGCACCGCGATGACGGGCAGGTCCAGCTCGGCGGTGGCCAGCACCTTGGTGAACGCGCGGGCGGCGGCCAGGTTGAACCGGCCGTCGATCAGCACTGCGGCGGCGGTGGTGCTCAGCAGCGGGCTGACGTCGAACTCGCAGACGTTGACCTGGTGGCCGAGCAGCCCGAGCGCCGGCAGCACCTCGGTGGTCGGCTGGGCGGCCGTGGTCAGCAGGAAGATTTCCATGGTGGCTCCCGGCGAAGATTCCTTGACGCTCACAGGAGAGGATATCTCTCATGTGGGGTCCCGAACCGGTGCGCCTTTGCACTGAGGACGACTTAGTTTTAACCGCTGACTATTACGCCGGTGTTTCCGACGGCTTCAGCTACCTGCTCGGACACGGTTTTACCGGGTCCACCAGCAACGAGCAGTTCCGGGCGGTGGCCGAGCATCTGCACGCCAGGCAAAGCTCGGTGCTGGCCCTGAATTTCCGGGGCCACGGCAGCTCCCAGGGGTATTCGACGGTGGGTGCGGACGAGGTCGCGGACGTCAGCGCGGGCCTGGCCTGGCTGCGTGCCCGACGCCCTGGTGTGCCGGTGGTCACGTTGGGCTTCTCGATGGGGGCATCGGTGATGGTCCGGCACGCCGGCTTGGCCGGATCAGGCGGCCCGGTGGGCTCAGCAGTGGGCTCAGCAGTGGGCTCAGCCGGGTCGGACTCAGCCGTCCGGGCCGACGCTGTGATCGCGGTCAGCGGGCCTGGCCGGTGGTACGAGCGTGGCACCACGCCGATGCGCCGGTTGCACCTCGGCGTGGAGACCCGGCTCGGTCGGCTGGTGCTGCGACGGCTGTTGCGGACCCGGGTCGGCGGTGGCTGGACGCTACTGCCGGTCTCACCGGTCGAGGTGGCCGCTGCGATCGGCGTCCCACTGCTGATCGTGCACGGCGATGCCGACCCGTACTTCGGCCTGGCGCATCCACGGATGCTGGCCTCGACCGCGCCGGGCGCCGAGCTGTGGATCGAAGCCGGCATGGGCCATGCCGAGAACGCCACCGGCCCGGACCTGCTCGACCGCATCGACGACTGGGCCAGGCAGGCCATCGGGCCGTCTGCGACTATGGAACGGTGACTGTCGACAGCCCCGCCGCCGGACCCGCCGAGACCGGCGCCGAGAGCCCGGTGACCGACGGTCCGGTGACCGACGGTCCGGTGCCCACCCCGGTGAACCATATCCAGCTGGCGGTGCTCACCGCGGTGCTCGGCGGGGTGCTGGCGGCCGGTAGCTACCTCGGTAACGTCGGGGTGCTGGTGGCGATCGGGGTACTCCAACTGGTGCTGATCCTCAGCTGGGTGCTCGGCACCGGGCTGCCCGGCCGGATCGGGGCGTTGCTGCTCGGCGTGCTGGCCGCCGCGGGCGCGGACGTGAGCACCGCGCACTGGCACGACAGCGGCTACTCCCCGGTGCTGGCGGTGCTGGCGCTGGCGATCCCGCTGATGTTCGCCCATCAGCTGAGCCGGGGCGTGGTGCGCACCCGGGTGGTCGAGTCGCTGGCGGGCATCACCATGCTGCTGATCGCGGTGGTCGCGGTGGCCGGCCTGATCGTGCTGCGCCGGCAGGGCAACGGCGAGACCATCACGCTGGCCCTGATCGGCGCGATCACCGCCGGCCTGGTCGCCGGCCACTTCACCGACGCGGTACTGCCGGCGCCCCGCTTCGACCCGACGGTCGATCGTGGTCTGCCGGCCGTCCTGGTCGGGGTGGCGGTCGGTGGCGCGGTGGGCCTGCTGGCGCTGCGCCAGATCATCGACTTCGCCGGCGGCCGCGGCGCGTTCGTGGGTGCGGCGGTGGCCGCGGTGGCCTGCCTGCTCTCGATCGGTGCCACCTTCGCCGAGACCCGGACCTCGGCCGTCCCGGCCGTGCCGGTGCCGATGCCGGCACCCGACCCGGGTCCGGTGGACGCCCGCTGGGCCCGGCTGCGACCGGCCGCCGCGGTAACGGTGACGCTGGCCCTGAGCGTCCCGGCGGCCTACGTCCTGGCCAACGCGCTGACCGGCTAGAACCGCGGACCGCCCCGCACTTGGCCGGCACCGTCGCGGTCGATAGGGTCGAGCCATCATGGGACAGTTGCTGACCTCACGCCGCGCGGTGGATCTGTGCCGCGTCGGCAGCGCGCTGTGTCCGCTCTTCTGATCGGGTAGCCCTACCCCGCTGGTAGCGATCTATCCACATCCCACCGCCGTACGCCTTGCCCGATGCCGGCCGGGCCGTCTTCGCGGCACCACCCACCCGCAGTATCCAGATCCTGCCCGTCCAGGCAGGGCAGCACATCTCTTCGAGGGAGAACATCACATGAGCCGCTCAGAAGCGCTCGTAACGGCCGACTGGGCCGAAGAGAATCTCGACGCACCGGCCGTGGTGTTCGTCGAGGTGGACGAGGACACCTCCGCCTACGACGGCGGCCACCTCCGTGGCGCGGTCAAGCTGGACTGGAAGACCGACCTGCAGGACTCGGTGATCCGGGACTTCGTGTCCAAGGACAAGTTCGAGGCACTGCTGTCGGCCAAGGGAATCGGCAACGACGACACCGTGGTGCTCTACGGCGGCAACAACAACTGGTTCGCCGCCTACGCCTACTGGTACTTCAAGCTCTACGGCCACTCGCAGGTGAAGCTGCTCGACGGCGGCCGAAAGAAGTGGGAACTCGACGGCCGGGAGCTGTCCAAGGACACCGTCGAGCGGGCCGCGACCCAGTACCGGGCACAGGAGCAGGACCAGTCGATCCGGGCCTTCCGCGACGAGACGATCGACGCGATCGGTAACAAGAACCTGGTGGACGTCCGCTCGCCCGACGAGTTCTCCGGCAAGCTGCTGGCACCGGCCCACCTGCCGCAGGAGCAGTCGCAGCGGGGCGGTCACATCCCGACCGCGCTGAACGTCCCGTGGTCCAAGGCAGCCAACGAGGACGGCACCTTCAAGAGCGACGAGGACCTGGCCGCGCTCTACGCCGAGGCCGGCCTGGACACCGGCAGGGACACCATCGCCTACTGCCGGATCGGTGAGCGCTCCTCGCACACCTGGTTCGCGCTACACGAGTTGCTCGGCCACGCCAACGTCAAGAACTACGACGGCTCGTGGACCGAATACGGCTCGCTGGTCGGCGTCCCGATCGAGAAGAGCGTCTGATGCGAGCGAGCACCCGGCAGGCCGATCAGCGCTCGCGCGATGAGGAGGTCAACTGATGTGCGGAGCACCCACTCAGACCCCGACCCTGCCGGCACACGTGGACATCACCAAAGAGACGGTGATCTACGGGACGGTGCACAAGGACGGCGCGCCGGTGCCGGCCGCCTACGTCCGGCTGCTGGATGCCACCGGTGAGTTCACTGCCGAGGTGGTGACCTCGGCGACCGGTGATTACCGCTTCTTCGCAGCGCCCGGCCAGTGGACGCTGTCGGTGCTGCACAACAGCGGCTCGGTTCGCCAGGACGTCCAGGCCGCGGCGTCCGGCCTGATCGAGGCGTCGCTGACCCTGTCCTGAGTCCGGCCCTGTCGTCCTCGGCGGGCGGGGCAACCCACCTGCCGAGGCGGCCGACCCCGCACCCAGCGGCCGCTCTCAGTACACCAGTGCCTGAGCGCCGTCGTGCAGGATCTCGCTGACGAAGGTGGCTGAGCCGGCGATCCGGACCCTGGCCAGGAGCTGCTCGGCCCCGATGTCGCGCCGCCGGGCGCACTGGGTGCACACCGTGATCGAGCCGAGTTCCAAGACGGTGTCGCGCAACTCGGCCAGCGGTGCCGAATAGGCCAGCACGAAGGCCTCGGCGCGGCCGGGCAGACCGAACCAGGCGGCCTCGCCGGTCAGCCACAGCGATACCCGGGCACCTGCGGCGGCCGCGGTTGCGGCGACCGTGAAGGCCTGGGCGCACCGTTCGGCGTCCTCGCCGCCTGCTGTGCACTTCACGACGAGGGTCCGGTTCGATGCGGTCATTGCGACTATCCTTTGTTCATGGCGTCGTTGTACATCATTCTGCTCATCGTGGCGTTTTTCGCCATCGCCGCGACGGCGGCCTGGGCGCTGGCCAAGCTGGGTGCCGGCCAACGGTGACGATCCCATCGCTGAGCGACACTGCCGACCTGCGTTCGGGCCCGCCACTGCACTCGGCGCTGCTCGCGGTGCTGCCGCTGGTGGGAAACTGGGCCGGCCACGGCGACGGGGTGACGCCGGCCTCCGACGAGCCGTTCAGCTACGCCCAGCGGGTGAGTTTCAGCCATGACGGACGGCCGATGCTGTGCTACGAGTCGCACACCTGGTTGCTGAACCCGGACGGTACGGTGCTGCGGCCGGCCTTTCGCGAGAACGGTTTCGTGCGGCTGGGCACCGGCCCGGACGAACTCGAGCTGGTGCTGGCCTCGGCGGCGGGCATCGTCGAGATCTGCGCGGGGGTGGCCGGCGACCAGCGCTGGGAGTTCGCGACCACCGCGACCGGCAGCACCCCGACGGCCAAGCAGATCGCCGGCGAGCGGCGGCTGTACGCGCTGGCGTCCGACGGGCCGGACGAGGTGCTGGCCTACGTCCAGGAACTGGCCATTCAGGCCGGGGACTACCGGCCGCATCTCAATGCCCGGCTGGTCCGCGAGCGTCCGTCCGCCGGCTAGGCCCGATCGTCACGGCCCGATCGTCACGGCCCGATCGTCACGGCCCAGAAAATGTGAAAACCCCCGGGCCGGTTCACGGTGAACCTGCTGCCGGTCGGACAAGCCCGGCGGCCCGAGGGTTCAATCAAGCATCCGAAGTTATGCAGCGACCCCGCTGCCTGATGTGTGTGTCCGAGAGCTCATCAAGTCCTGGACCACCTCCCTTCCTTTACCTCGACCACGGTACGACCGGTTGGCGATTTGGGCCAGCACATTTGTGCGACCCACCCGGACGCGTCCGGGGAGCGCCGCCGCGCCCGCCTCAGAAACCGGCCAGCGCGCTGATCCGGGCCGACAGCTCGGGATCGGCGTTCAGCTGCCGGCCGTCCAGGCTGGTGAGCCGGGCCACCCCGCGGCCGCTGGACACCAGCCAGGCGCCGTCGGCGACGGCCAGCTCGTCCGGCGTGATCAGCGCCTGGCCGGTCAGGTAGCCGGCCTGCTCGGCCGCCTCGAACAGCGCCTGGCCGGTGATCGAGGCCAGCACGCCGGTGCCGGCCAGGGTGGTGGTGCGCAGCTGGTCACCGGCGAGCCAGACCAGGCTCGCGGTGGGAGCCTCGAGCAGGTAGCCGTCCGAGCTGGTGAAGATGACATCGTCGGCGCCGCGGCGCGACGCCTGCCGGCTGCCGGCCACGTTGACCGCGTAGGACAGCGTCTTGACCCCGCCCAGCAACCAGGGCTGGTCGGTGAAGGCGGTGGAGCCGTAGCCACGACCGAGGGTGATCACCGCAATGCCCTGCTGGCGCTGGCGCAGCACCAGCGGCGACATCTCGGTGAGGGTGGCCAGTCCGGTCACCGCGCCGCCCGGTTCGGACTCCCGGCCCCGGCTGAGCATCAGCTTCAGCATCGCCTCGCCGGGCAGCTGCCAGCCGGCCAGCACGGCGTCGATCAGCCGGTGCCAGGCTGTCCGGTCGATCGGTGGCAGGTCCAGCCCGGCGCAGGAGCGGTCGAACCGATCCAGGTGCTGGTCGAGGTGGTCGATCAGCTGCCGGCCGGCGGGATCGGTCCGGACCCGGGTGGCCTCGAAACAGCCGTCGCCCCGGGTCAGGCCCAGATCGTCGGCGTGCAACACCGGCCGGCCGGCCTCGACCAGCCCGCCACCCAGCAGTCCCACCACACGTTGCGTCACGTCCGCACCCTAGCGAGCCGGCCGTCCGCCGGCCGGCAGCCGGCGCAGCGGGGTGTCCGGCGGGCCGACGGCGACCTACCATGAAACAACCATGGCCCACTCCCACCATCACCCCGACGAACGGACCGGCGCGCTGGCCCAGCGGCTGCGCGAGCGCGGCCTGCGGATGACCCCGCAGCGCCAGCGCGTGATGGACGCCGTCAGCCACCTCGTACACGCCACGCCCGATCAGGTCTCCGACGCGGTACCCGAGGTCGACCTGACCACGGTCTACCGGACGCTGGAGACCCTGGAGCAGATCGGCCTGCTGGCCCACACCCACCTCGGCCACGGCGCGCCGTCCTACCGGCTGGCCGGCGATGACCACATTCACGTGGTCTGCCACCACTGCGCCAGCGTGGTCGACGCGCCGCCCGAGCTGGCCGACCAGATGGCCGCCCGGCTGAGCAGCGAGCGCGGCTTCGTACTCGACCGCTCGCACTTCACCGTCTTCGGCACCTGTGCCGACTGCGTTGCGGCCGGGGTATGACCGGGTACCGTTCGCCGCTGCTGGACTGGCCCGGCGCGGTCGCTGCAGATGGCGCCGATGCCGGTGTTGCCTGGCACTACGGTGACCCGCTGGGCGAGCAGCGCCGGGCCGTCGAGGGCGCCGGCCTGATCGACCTGAGCCATCGCGACGTGCTGGTGGTGCCGGGCCCGGACCGGCTGGAGTGGCTGCACGCGATCTGCTCCCAGCACATGTCGGCCCTGTCGGAGGGCCAGAGCAGCCAGGCTCTGGTGCTCTCGCCGAACGGGCACGTCGAGCAGCACTGGCAGCTGACCGAGCTGGCCGGTCAGGTGTGGATCGACACAGAGCCGGGCGCCGCGGAGGAGGTGCTGGCCTACCTGCTGAAGATGCGCTTCATGAAGCGGGTGGAACCGGCCGTGGTGACCGCCGACATCGCCCTGCTGGCGGTGGTCGGGCCAGCCGCGGCCGGGGTGCTCGCCGGGGCCGGGGTGCCGGTGCCGGTCGATGCTGCGATCGCGCTGCCCGACGGCGGGTTCCTCCGGCCGGCCGTCGATGGCTACCAGCTGGCGATCCCGCGGGCCGAGCTGGCCACGGTGGCCGCCCGGCTGGCCGCCGGCGGCGCCACCCCGATCGGCAGTTGGCCGGCCGCGGCGCTGCGGGTGGCCCAGCGCGTACCCCGGCTGGGCATCGACACCGATCATCGGACGCTGGCGCACGAGGCCGGCTGGATCGGTTCGGCGGTGCACCTGGACAAGGGTTGCTACCGGGGTCAGGAAACCGTCGCCCGGGTGCAGAATCTCGGCAAGCCGCCGCGCCGGCTGGTGCTGCTGCATCTGTCCGGTGACTCCGAGCGGCTGCCCGCCCCGGGCAGCCCGGTGCTGCGAGAGGACCGTCCGATCGGCTTCGTCGGCACGGCCGTCCAGCACTACGAGTACGGCCCGATCGCGCTGGCCATCCTCAAGCGCAACAGCTCCGCCCAGGACGTGCTGACGGTCGGCGAGCAGTCGGCGGCATTGGATCCCGCCGATGCTGAGGCCAGCCTGCCGCAGGGATTTGCCGGCCGGGCCGGACCGGCCCAGACCAGCGCCTGACGGCGATCAGACCGGCGCCTGACGGCGATCAGCCCAGCGCGTAGCCGAGCGCGGCCAGGGCCACCCCGGCCGTGCAGCTGACGGTCAGATAGCCCAGTGCCCGCAGGGTGAAACCGTCCTGGAACAGCTCCACGGCCTGCACCGAGAACGTCGAGAAGGTGGTCAGGCCGCCGCAGAAGCCGGTGCCCAGCGCGGCCTGCAGCTGGGCCGAGAAGTGCTGGTGTGCCACGCCGCCGGCCAGCACGCCCAGCAGCAGGCAGCCGCCCAGGTTGACCAGCAGGGTGCCGAGCGGGAACCGCAGGCGGTGCCGGGACTGCACCCAGCGGTCGAGAAGGTACCGGGCCGGCGCGCCGAGCGAGCCGCCGAGAAAGACCAGCAACACCGTCATGGCAGATCCGGGTCGGTCGGATCGACCAGTATCGACCGACCGGCACCGGTTGGGCCGGGCCGGGCGAGGGTGGCCGCGCAGCGGCGGGTCGGGGCCATCCCGGTCGCGGCGGCGAGCAGCCCGCCGGCCACGCTGAGTGCCAGGTAGCCGAGCGCCGGGCCGGCGGCCAGGGCGCGAACCTGCACCGCGAACGTCGAGAAGGTGGTGAATCCACCGAGCACGCCGGTGCCGAGCAGCGGCCGGACCAGCGGGTGCGGCCGCCAGAGCTCGGTGACCGCCACCACCAGCATGCCGAGCAGCAGCGAGCCGAGCAGGTTGATCGACAATGTCGTCCAGGGCAGCCAGCGGCCGCTGTCGGGCCAACCGCGGCCGGCTGCGTAGCGCAGGACGCTGCCCGCCCCGCCGCCGGCGGCGATAACCAGCATGATGCTGCGCTCAGGTGTTGCCACGGCGACTACCTCCGAGTTTGCAAGACGTGCGTGCAGGAAGGTAGGGACCGTTGGCGAGCCGGCCCGGCCGGTCGCGGTTGTCGGCGAGCCCCTCCGCCGTCGCGGCAAGTCTAGCCGCTGGCCTTGACCCGGTCGCGGCTGTCAGGATGCAGCCATGGCGATATTTCGGGTCTGTGTGTTTTGCGGTGCGAGCGCCGGCGCCTCGGCCGACTACGTGTCGGTGGGCTACGCGCTGGGGACCGAACTCGGCCGGCGGGGCATCGGCCTGGTGTACGGGGCTGGCGGTGTCGGAGTGATGGGCGCGGTGTCAGACGGCGCGCTGGCTGCCGGCGGCGAGGTGATCGGGGTGATCCCGCAGGCCCTGGTGGACCGGGAGTATGGCCGGACCGACCTGACCGACCTGCGGATCGTCGACTCGATGCACGAGCGCAAGGCGTTGATGCACGAGCTGGCCGATGCCTTCGTGGTGCTGCCCGGCGGGCTGGGCACCCTGGAGGAGATGTTCGAGGCGATCACCTGGGCCCAGCTCGGCCTGCAGGACAAGCCGCTTGCGGTGCTCAACATCGCCGGGTACTACACCCCGTTGCGTGAACTGCTGGCGCACGCGGTCGCCGAAGGCTTCATGAGCCCGGCCGACCAGGGGCTGGTGCACGTCACCGATTCGGTCGCCGAACTCTGGCCGTTGCTCGGTGTGACCGGTGACTGATGCGAAGTTCTGACCCTTTAAAACCGCTACATCCGTAATGACAAAGCTATTGGCATCTGGACGATAAACAATGGATATGCCACACTTCGAACACTCTGCGACGTAGCCGTACGGCGGTGTCGCGAAGCTGCCCGGGGGGCCCAGCGGGGCACCCGTCGGCGCAGGAGTGGAGATGACATTCGTGGACGCTGCTACTTTCGACCGCCGTGCTGAGCAGGTCGTCTCGATGCACACCATCCAGCAGGCCCGCGACCAACGGCGTCAAGCCAGCCTGGACAGGCTTATTTCGATGGGCCTTTCGCTGCCGGGGTCACAGCGCATCAGCTGGGTCGGTGACCTGCAGCAGGGCGACGGTGGCAAGGGCGCGATGGTCGACCGGCTGGCCGGCTCGCATCAGCTGATCGTGCGTTCCCAGGGCGGCGACAATGCCGGCCACACGACGGTGTTCACCGGCCGGGACGGCGCGGACATCGTGTTCAAGAACCACATCCTGCCCTCCGGCCTGCGCCATCGCGGCTGCATCGGTGTGCTGGGCAACGGGGTGCTGCTCAATGCCGAACGGTTGCACGACGAGCTGGCCGGCTATGCCGCTCACGTGCCGGACGTGGCCGAACGGGTACTGATCAGCTCGCGCGCGCACCTGGTGCTGCCACTGCACCGGCTGGTGGACGGCTACCAGGAGCAGCGCAAGCGGCAGTCTGCCAGCGAGATCGGCACCACCCAGCGCGGTATCGGTCCGGCCAATGTCAGCAAGGTAAACCGGATCGGCATCCGGGTGGCTGACCTCAACGATCTGGCGCTGGTGGCCGAGCGGTTGCAGGCGAACGTGGAGTTCTATGGCCTGGATGCCGGCGTGGCAGCGGCGAACCTGGACTGGCTCTCGGGCTATCGCGACCTTCTGCTGTCGCTGGCCGTGGACTCGGCCACCCTGATCAACACCGCGGTGTCGGCGGGCTATTCGGTGCTCTTCGAAGGTGCCCAGGGTCCGCTGATCGACCTGGAGCACGGCATCTATCCCTACGTCACCACCTCGCCGACCGCGGTCTATTCGGTCACCAGTGGTAGCGGGGTGGACCTGAGCAGCGTGACCCACCGGGTGGGCGTGCTCAAGATGTATCAGACCATGGTGGGCAACGGCGCCTTCGTCTCCGAGGATCACGGCACGCTGGGTGACCGGCTGCGCCGGGACGGCGAAGAGATCGGCACCACCACCGGCCGGCCGCGGCGCTGCGGCTGGCTGGATCTGGTGCACGCGCACTGGGCGGTCGGCCTGAACCGCTACACCAGCGTGGTACTGACCAAGCTCGACGTGCTCGACAACTTCGACGAGATCGGGGTGTGCATCGCCTACCAGCGCGGGGACGAACTGCTCGCCCACTTCGAGCCCGAACACCAGGCGCTGATGGAGTGCGCACCGGTGTATCGCTATTTTCAGGGGTGGAACTGCTCCACCAAGGACGTGCGCAGCTACCAGGAGTTGCCCAAGCAGGCTCGCGAGCTCATCGACTTCATCGTGCAGTACCTGGGCGTCGAACTCGGCGCGGTGACCAATGGCCCGCGGGACAGCGATATTCTCGTGCCGGCCGCATCCGAGCTAACGCCGATGTTGGCCGGCGCCGTCCAGTGACCGAACCGGTCGCCGCGGGCCGACCGGGTGCGCCGCGGACGTCCGGAGTGCTCGGTGCTCGATAGGTACACCTCGGCTGCGATGGCCGCGATCTGGTCTGACCAGCACACCCTTGAACTGTGGCGCGAGGTCGAGCTGGCGGTGCTTGAGGCCTACGTCCAGACCGGCGCCACCACCGCCCGCACGCTCGCCGAGGCCCGGGCCGCGGCAACGCCGGACCGGCTCGCGGTCGCCGAGGAGGAGCGGCGCACCCGCCACGACGTGGTCGCCTTCGTCACCGTGTGGACCCGGCCGCTGGCTCCGGCCACCGCCGCCTGGGTGCACCGGGGGATCACCAGCTCGGACGTGGTGGACACCGCGACCGGGTTGCGGCTGGCTCGGGTCAGCGACCTGCTGCTGGCCGCCGCCGACGAGCTGGTGGGTGTGCTGCGCGAGCACGCGCTGGCCCACCAGCACTCGGTGCGGGTCGGCCGGACCCATGGCATGCAGGCCGCGCCGACCGTCTGGGGTCTGCGGGTGGCCGACTTCGCCTTCGCCGCGGCCCGGTGCCGGGATCGGCTGCGCGCGGCACGGGAATCGGTCGCGGTGGCGATGGTGTCCGGCCCGGTCGGCAGCTACGCCGGCCTGGGCCCGGAGCTGGAGCAGCGGGTGGCCGAACTGCTCGGCCTGCACCCGTGCCCGGTGTCCAGCCAGGTGGTCATCCGGGACGGCATCGCGCACTGGATGTCCTGCCTGGCGTTGCTGGCCACGATGTGTGAGGCCATCGCGCTGGAGGTGCGGCATGGGCAGCGCTCGGAGGTTGCCGAGTTGGCCGAGGCGTTCGGGCCCGGCCAGGCCGGCTCATCGGCCATGCCGCACAAGCGCAACCCGGTGACCGCGGAGAAGATCTGCGGGCTGGCCCGGGTGGTGCGCGGCTACACCACCCCGGTGATGGAGGGGATCGCGCTGTGGCACGAGCGTGACATCTCGCACTCGTCGGTCGAACGGGTCTGCCTGCCGGACGCCTCCGCGCTCACCGAGCACCTGCTGACCAGCACTACCGGCCTGATCGCCAACCTGTCCGTGGACACCGGCCGGATGCGTGACATCCTTGCCGGCGCTGGTGAAACCGTGTTCAGCCACGCTGCGCTGAACGTCCTGCTGGAGCACGGGCTGGACCGGCCCCGGGCCTACGCGATGATCCAGCGGCTGGCCCGCGACACCCGGCCGCACGATTTCTTGCCGGCCCTGCAGGCGGCCGCCGTCGCCGAGGCGGTTCTGGTGCCGCCGGCGGCCTGGGCTGCGATGATCGACCTGAGCCGGGAACTGGCGGGCACCGCGGTGGTGTTCGATCGGCTGCGCTCGCTGCGCTGAGCCCGCTCCGGGCGGCTCAGCCGGCCAGCGCCACCAGCAGCTGCTCGCAGGTCGGCACGTCCGCGCCCAGCACGGCCGGCAACCGGTTGCCGCCGGCCAGCTGGAACGGGCCGCCGGTGGCGGTCCGGCTCACCCCGCCGGCCTCGGCGTGCAGCAACAGGCCGGCGGCATGGTCCCAGGGC
>JBPCPA010000012.1:0-7938 GCA_050999655.1 Jatrophihabitans sp. | reverse complement strand
GCTCGAAGCTCAGCCCTTCGAACTCGCCGAAATCGGCCTCGATCAGGTCCTCGTCCAGCTGGACCGGCAGCCGGTGCCGGCCGGCGACGGCTTCGGCGGTGGCCCGGGCCCGACGCAGCGGCGAGCTGATCACCGCGGCGATGTTCGGCACCGTGGCCAGCCGCGCGGCGGCGGCGCTGGCCTGGGCCCGGCCCTGGTCGGTCAGCTCGGGATCGCCCCGACCGCTGTAACGCTGCCCGGTCAGCGCGGTGGCACCGTGTCGCAGCAGGATCGTCGAGGTCGCCGGCTGATTCATTGCTGGCCTGCCGGCTGATTCATTGCTGGCCTGCCGGCCAGGGCAGGCGGTAGTCGCGCACCGAACCGACCCCGGCCTCGCGCAGCAGGGCGTGGGCGGTGGTCAGCTGGTCTGGCAGCCCGGCCGCGGCCGGGTCGTAGAGCAGGCCGAGCACGGTGCCGCTGTGCGCCGCCTGCAGCCCGAGGGCGCCGGAGCGCTGGCAGATCGCGGTCGCCAGGGCGAAGGCCGGGTTCGGCCGGTGCCGCTGGTTGATCTCGGCGCTGGCCGCGGCGACCTGGGCCAGCAGCTCGGTCGAGGCTTCGCCAACCGCGCGCCGCAGCAGCGACCGCAGCGCGTCGAAGTCGTCCAGCTCGGCAGCCGAATATCGGATCGGCGGCAGCGCCAGGGTGTCCACCCCGGCGCCCAGATCCAGGCCGAGCACCTGCACCGGTGGCAGCCGGCCGTGCAGGTCCTCCAGCACCCGGCCCTCCCGGTTGGCGAACAGCACCGCCCGCTCACCGAACATCACGCCGTCGGCGGCGCCCTCGGCCGCGACCGCGATCCGGGCGACGTCCTCGGCGGCCAGCGGCCGGCGTAGCGCGGTGGCCACCGCCTGGATCGAGCTCACCACGTCGGCGGTGGACGAGCCGCAGCCCCGCTCGACCGGGATGTCGCTGCGCACCTGCAGCACGCCGCCATGCTCGTGGCCGAGCCAGCGCAGCGCCGCGGTGGCCGCCGCCCTGGCCTTGACCCGCCAGGCGGGTTGCACCTCGAGCTCCGGGCCGGCGTGCGGCGCGAACACCGCGGTGGAGCACAGGAGGGGAAACGGCAGGGTGACCAGGGCGGCCACCGGCGGCCCGTCGGCCTGCCCGAAGACCCCTTGCAGCACCTCGCCGTGATGGGCGATCGCGCTGGCCCGGCCGGTGCCCGGCAGGTCGTCGATCGAGGCCGGCCCGGCGGCTGGCTCGGTCATCCGGGCGGCTCCAGGCTCAGCCGCAGCGTCGGCCGGTCGGTGCGCTGGCCGGCCAGCAGCCGGTGGACAGCGTCGCGGTCGAGGTTGTCGGCCACCAGGTCGGCGAGCCGGTCGAGCTTGGCCTCGCGGATCGCGGCGAAGCTGGTGTCGGGCGAGACGACGAACCGGCGCCCGGTGCGGGTGGCAAGCCCCGCCAGGTACTCGCGGCGGAAACCGTCGTTCTCCAGCAGGCCGTGCCAGATGGTTCCGGCGACCGGGCCGAGCTGGCAGCCGATGTCGGCGACCAGCGGCTGGCCGCCGTCGCGCGAGACCACGCCGTAGTGGATCTCGTAGCCGTGTAGGACGGTGCCGTCGGGCAGCGTCCGGCTCGGCCGGGCCAGCGTCTTGGTCGGTTCGAAGCGGGTCCGGATCGGCAGCAGCCCCAGCCCGGTGACCTGTCCCGCCCCGCTCTCCACCGGGTCGTCGATGCTCTGGCCCAGCATCTGGTAGCCGCCGCAGATGCCCAGTACCGGACGGCCGGCGGCGGCGTGCCGCAGCACCGCCCGATCCAGGCCGCGCTCGCGCAGCCAGGCCAGGTCAGCGACCGTGGCCCGGGTGCCGGGCAGCACGATCAGGTCGGCGTCGGCCAACCCGCCGGGCTCCACCACGAAACGCAACACCACGCCCGGCTCGACCGCCAGGGCGTCCAGGTCGGTGTGGTTGCTCATCCGCGGGAAAGCCACCACGTTGACCCGCAGTACGTCCTCGCCGACCGGCGCGCCGCCGGACAGCAGCAACGCCCGGTCGATCGCGTCCTCGGCGTCCACCCCGATGCCGCTGACGTAGGGCAGCACGCCCAGCGTCGGTCGTCCACTGAGCTGTTCGAGCATCTGCAGGCCGGGCTGCAGGAGTGAGAAGTCGCCGCGGAACTTGTTGATCACGAAGCCGGCGATCAGTGCCTGGTCGGCGGGCTCCAGCACCGCCATCGTTCCGACCAGCGAGGCGAACACGCCGCCCCGATCGATGTCGGCCACCACCAGCGCGGGCACGTCGGCGGCCCGGGCGAAGCCGAGGTTGACGATGTCGAACTCGCGCAGGTTGATCTCGGCGGGGCTGCCGGCGCCCTCACAGATCACCGCGTCGAAACGGGACGACAGGGTGCGAAAGGCCTCGACCACCACCTCCAGCAGGTCGCGTTGCACCCCGCCCCAGTAGCGCGCCGCGTCGTACTCGGCGACCGGGTGGCCCAGCACGATCAGCTGGCTGGTGGTGTCGCTGCCCGGTTTGAGCAGTACCGGATTCATCAGCGCCTCGGCCTCGATCCGGCAGGCCTGCGCCTGGGCGGCCTGGGCGCGGCCGATCTCCTCACCGGCCGGGGTGACGAAGGAGTTCAGCGACATGTTCTGCGCCTTGAACGGGGCCACCCGCACCCCGTCGCGGACCAGCCAGCGGCACAGGCCGGTGACCAGCACGCTCTTGCCCGCGTCCGACGATGTTCCCGTTACCAGCAGTGCGCCCACGCCGTCACGCTATCCGAGCCGGCTGAGCCAGCCGGGGTCGAGCGGCGTCGAAGCCGGCCATCTCAGGAGCTCTGCCGCTGGAACGTGCGGGTGCCCCACCAGGCCAGCAGGACGCCCATCACGACCGTCACCAACGAGCCGATCCAGACGTGGGAGTCACTCAGGTCGCCGCGAAACAGCGAGCGGGTCGCGTCCACCACGTAGGTCAGCGGGTTGGCCTGCGAGGTGTGTCGCAACCAGGCCGGCGCCACCGACATCGGCAGCAGCACCCCGGACAGCAGCAGCAGCGGCAACGACAGGCCCTGCACGACGGGGGAGAAGGCGTCCTCGCTCTTCAGGGTGAGGCCGGCGGCGTAGGAGGCCGCCGAGATGCCCATTGCCAACAGGCAGATCAGAGCCAGCGACGAGCTCACCCCGACCCAGGACGCGCGCAGCCCCAGCGGCAGCGCCACCAGGATCAGCACCACGCCCTGCACGGCGATGGTGACCATGTTGGCCAGCGTGCGGCCGGCGATCAGCGACAACCGGCGGGCCGGAGTAACCCGCTGCCGGTCGATGACGCCCTCGCGGATCTCGCGGATGATGCCGAAGCCGGCGAAGCCCGCGCCGAAGATCACCAGCTGCAGCAGCAACCCGGGGACGAACACCTGCCAGGCGTTGTTGCTGCCGAGGCCGCTGCCGGTGACGCCCTTGAGCAGCGGCCCGAACAGCGCGAGGTAGAGGATCGGCTGGGTCAGCCCGAACATCACCCAGATCGGGTTGCGCAACATGATCCGCATCTGGCGTTGGAACACTACGAATATCTCGGTGAGCATCAGCGTGCTGCCTTCTCGTCGCGCAGCGATCGACCGGTCAGGGTGAGAAACACGTCCTCGAGGGTGGGCCGGTTGACCGCGATCGAGGACGGGGTGATGCCGGTCGCGTCGAGAGCATGCAGCAACGGCGCGACCGCGGTGGCACCGTTGCCGACCGTGACGATCAGGGTGGTGTCGGTCCAGACCAGCTCGCGCACCTCGATCGCGGCGCGCACCGCCGCCTCGACCTGCGCCCCGCCGGCCGGCCCGGCCAGGCCGACGGTGATGACGTCGCCGGCCAGCCGGGCCTTGAGCGCGTCCGGGGTGTCATCGGCCACGATCTGACCGCCGTCCATGACCAGCACCCGGTCGGCCAGCGCGTCGGCTTCGTCGAGGTAGTGGGTGGTCAGCACGATGGTCACCCCGCCGTCATCGCGCAGCGCCCGGATGTGCTGCCACAGGTTGGCCCGGCTCTGCGGGTCCAGCCCGGTGGTCGGCTCGTCCAGAAAGATCAACGGTGGCGAGTGCATCAGGCCCAGTGCGATGTCGAACCGGCGACGCTGGCCACCGGACAGTTCCTGCAGTTGCCGTCGTTGCAGGCCGACCAGGTCCAGCTGTTCGGTCAGTTCGTCGAGCCGGACGCCGGCGACCTGCTTGGACAGGCCCTGCAGGCGGGCCTGGGTGATCAGCTCCTCACCGAGCAGGGTGCCCGGACTCGGCGCGCCGCCGACCTGGGCCACGTAGCCGATCCGGCGACGCACCGCCCGGGAGTCGCGGATCACGTCGTGGCCGGCCACCATCGCGGTTCCCGCACTGGGCAGCAACAGCGTCCCCAGCCTCCGCAGGGTGGTCGTCTTGCCCGCACCGTTCGGGCCGAGTAGGCCGACGATCTCACCCGGCCGGACGTCCAGATCGATTGCCCGGACGGCCGCCACCGGTCCGGACTTGGTCGTGTAGGTACGGCTCAGACCGCGGGCGACGATCATCTGCTCGGACGCCATGCCGACAAGCGTGACAGAGCGGTGCAACCCGGCACTAGACAGCTGTCGGCCCGGGTCGGGTCGGTCACAGGCTCAGCCGGGAAGAGATGCCTGAGAGGGCCGACCTGAAACGTGGAAATAGCGCGGGGCGGTATTGCAGTGATTGCTGATCCTATGATTCTTCAGATAGCTATTGAGATAAATGAGAAGCTCGCTAGTATACGCCGATAGGCGGCCGCGTGGCCATGTGATGCTGCGCCGGCACAATGGGGCGCCTAAAAAACGGGGAAAGGCATGTCCTGATGAGCAAAGGCAGTGAGCAGTACCAGCCCGAGCAGGGTCGCGGAATGGCCCGGCGATCATTTCTGAAAGGCGCGACCGGTCTGGCCGCCGGGGTGGCCGGGGCGGCGCTGCTGCCCCCGGTCGCGGCGGCCGCCATGCCGGCCGACACAACGACAAGGATGGTGAATCGCAGCGTGCCGACTATTCGCGCCATGCCGAAGGTGCTCCGGTCAAGCCGGGCCCTGGGTGTCACGACGACCACAAACGCGCCATTGCCGATCACACAGAACGGCACCACCTACCAGATGGCGCAAGAGACCCGGTGGCTGGACGCCGAGCACTTCGCAATCGGCCGGTGGGACGGCTCCATGAGCCTCTTTCAGTTCGAGACCGCGCAATATGTCGGCCCCCTGATGGTCAAGGCCGCCAACGACCCCGCCATGCAGGGTGTGGAAATGCTGACCCCGCTGCCGGGAAATGCGATAGCTACGTCGAATGACCCGTCGACAATTGCGCTCTGGCAGGCCCCCGGAGGTGACTGGACGAAGCTCAAGCTGGTCAACACCGTCTCCTACGACCCGTCCCTCGGCTATGCCAGCGCCGGCGCCTTCGTCGGTGCCGGTGGCACCAAGACGCTGGTGGTCGGCCACATCAACGGCTTTCTCTCGCTCTGGAACTACGCCCCGAGCACCCGGACGCTGACCTTTCTGCGCAGCGTGAACGTGCAGAACCCGAACCCGACGAACCCATTCAGCGATCACACCATGGAGGACGTGGTGGTGGCCGACGCCGCCGGCTCGGTGGTCGCGGCGGGCTCGGAGGACGGCTACGTCACGATGATGCACGTGCCCTCGGGCACCATCCTTTCCCAGACCGTGTTCAACCCGATCGCCCAGCGGGGCATCAACGCCCTGTCCATCCAGGGCAACCGGCTGTTGGTGGCCAACTGCTCGGTCGGCCAGGCCGACTACAACCTCTGGTACTACTCGATCAACAAGTCCACCTGGGCGATCACCCTGCTGGACAAGAGGAACCTGGTCATCGACACCAGCCTTCCGCAGGTGTTCAACTTCGACGTGGTGTGGGGTCGCAACGCCGGCGCGCCATGCTGGTTCGCCTCCACCGAGGAGGGCACCCTGTGGATGGGTGACCTCAACGGCAACTCGCTCAACCCGATCGGCTACGAACAACTCACCGGACCATTGGGTTCGGCGCTGGACTACCAGGACGGCAAGCTGGTGATGGTCGCCTACGACATCTACCAGTTCAGCACCGCGCCCTAGCTGCATTGAGCAGTCAGGTCGGGTGGTGCACCGAGACCCGGCGCCGAACCGGTGCCGGGTCTCAGGCCGCCTCCAGGTCGAGCAGCAACTGCTTGGCGGCCGGACCACCACGGTAGCGGCCCAGGCTGCCGTCCGAGCGGACCACCCGGTGACAGGGGAGCACCACCGGCAGCGGGTTGGTGGCGCAGGCGGTGCCCACGGCGCGCACCGCCCTCGGGCTACCGGCGCGCGCGGCCACCGTGGCATAGGAGGCGGTCTGGCCGTAACCGATGCCGGGCAACTGGTGCAGTACCGCGGTGCGAAAGCCGGTGGCCAGTTGCCAGTCCAGCGCCAGGTCGAAGTCGCGGCGCTGGCCGGCGAAGTACTCCGCCAGCTGCCGGACGGTTGCCTCCAACCGGGCCGGGGCCTGCAGGATGCGCGGGCTGATCCGGTCCGACAGGGCCTGCAGCACCGCGTCGTGGTCCTCGCTGGCGAAGGCGACCCGGACCAGGCCCCGCTCGGTAGCGGCCAGCAGCAGGGTCCCCACCGGGGTATCGAGGGTGCGGTAGCCGAGGTCCAGGATGCCGGCGGCCTGCGCGGCGAAGGCGAGCCGGGCGCCGAGCCAGCTCAGATCGGCCGGGCTGACCGGCTGGGATGCCAGGCGTTGACCCAGATCGTCGTGGGTGGTCATCGGTGTTCTCCTTCGGATGCCAGGCGCGGGTAGCTGAGCCTGAGGTTGGCGACCCCGTCGGCGGCTGCCCGCCGAGCTGCCTCGACGCTGCCGCCCAGCAGCCGGGCCACCTCGGCATAGGGCAGGCCGGCCAGGTAGTGGTAGGCGACTGCCTGCTTCTGCTTGGCGGGCAGCTCGGCCAGCGCGGCGGCCAGGTCGAGATCCCGAGCGTCGGCACCCGGACCGGGTGCCTGCTCGGGCAACTCCGCCGACGGGATCGCCCGGCGGCCTGTCGATCGGGTCAGATCGATCGCCTTGCGATGTGCGATCGTCACCAGCCAGGCCTCGAGGTTGGCGTCGGCGGGCAGTTCCGGGTAGGCCTTCAGCGCTGCCAGAAACGTCTCCGACCAGGCGTCCTCGGCATCGACCGGTCCGAGCACCGCCCGGCAGACCCGCAGCACCATCGCCGCATACCGGCCGACTACGGCCTCGAACGGCTGCTTGCCGGAGGCCCGCGGTGTGCCGGAGGCCCGCTGTGTGGAGCTGTTCAGGGCCGGCGCCGCTGCCTGATTGCTGGTCACATCCGGTAGACGCCGAGCGAGCCCGGTTCGTGAGGTCTGCTGGCGATCCGCAATGCCTACCCCTCCCGTGCGGCTGACTTCCGGACTGACTTTCCCGACTTTCGGGCTGACTTTCCCGACTTTCGGGCTGACTTTCCGGGCTGACCTTGCCCCGGCTGACCGTAGCCTGGCCGGCCAGCGATGCACCCCTCTCCGGCGGACGCCGCCGTGACCTCACATCCCGGCGGCCCGACGCGTCTTCGTGACGAGAGATCCCTCCACCGTAAGGACGGCCACGAATGAAGGACACCCGCCACGCGATTGTCGACACCGTGCTCGGCAAGCTCACCCTGGTGGCCGGCGGCAATGCCCTGGCCGGGGTCTACTTTCCGCAGCACTGGGTCCGACCGGCCCGGGCCGGCTTCGGCCCCGAGGTCGCCGCCGATCATGACGAGCTGCTCGCTGGCGTGCGGGCCCAGCTGATCGAGTATCTCAGTGGCGTCCGAACCGCCTTCGAGCTGCCCATGGCCGCTGGCGGTGACGCCTTTCAGCAGCGGGTGTGGGCCTTGCTCGCCGAGATTCCACGAGGCCGGACGGCGACCTACGGCGAGCTTGCCGAGCAGCTGGGCGATCGGAGGCTGGCC